>JAOTVA010000027.1 GCA_029863645.1 Gemmatimonadota bacterium | reverse complement strand
GCGATGCAGATAAGATCAAGGGCCGGATCGACGAGATCCGCGTCGCGATCGACAAGAGCACGTCGGACTACGACAGCGAGAAGCTCCAGGAGCGGCTCGCGAAGCTCGCCGGCGGCGTGGCCGTCATCAACGTCGGTGCGCCGACTGAGAGCGAGATGAAAGAGAAGAAGGCGCTCGTCGAAGATGCGCTGCACGCGACGCGTGCCGCTGTCGAAGAGGGCATCGTTCCTGGTGGTGGCGTTGCGCTTCTGCGCGCGCAGGCCGCTCTCAGCACGCTCAAGCTGGACCGCGAGGACGAGCAGATTGGTGTGCAGATCCTGCAGCGCGCACTCGAGCACCCGATCAGGCAGATCGCCGAGAACGCGGGCGCCGAGGGCAGCATCGTGGTCGAGAAGGTCCGTAACGGGAAGGGCGGCTTCGGCTACAACGCCCAGACCGACGAGTACGAGGACCTGGTGAAGGCCGGCGTCATCGACCCGACGAAGGTCGTACGCACCGCGCTTCAGAACGCCGCGTCGATCGCGGGTCTGCTGCTGACCACCGAGGCTGTGGTGGTCGAGATCCCGGAAGAGGGTCCGCCGGCTGGTGGTGGCATGCCGGGCGGTGGCATGGGCGGCATGTACTAAGCGGTTAGCGAAAGCCCCTTCGGGGCCATCGCTAACCTCGCCGGCGGATTACCGACGCCGCAGGGACGGACGGCTCTTCGTGAGCTGGATGGGCGGTGTCGGTAATCCGCCTCGTGGGCGACGCCTTTCCGGCGTCGCCCACGGTCTTTTTGGGGGTTGGCTACCTGAGCGGGATCTCGCGGACCAAGAGGCCGGTCGTCGACACACGGATCTCGAGTCGCGCGGGCACGGTCACGTCGACGTAGGTCGCGGATCCGTACTCGGCGTCTACGAGGAGCCGCAACAACGAATAGCGCTCCAGCAAGTCGTAAAGGTCGAGCGGCTTTTCCGCGCCCAGGGAGTGGACGGTGCGCTCCAGCGTGCGCTCGTCCTCGATGTTTGCGTACCGCCCAGTGAGGCGGTCGAGCTCGTACTGGGTGTTCAGGCCGATCAGGTTGGCCACGTAGCGCCACTTGAGGATGCGCGCGTCCACCAGGATTTGATCCCCGCGCACGGCGAGGGTTGTGTCCCTGCCGTCAGGAAACTCCACGTAGGCCTGGAACGTGTGAAGGCCTGTCGGCACGGTGGTGACGGTCATCGCCACCTCTTCCGCCGTGAGCGCCCTATACCCTTGGGTGGATACGCTGAGGGTGGCGGCGAGCGCCGCGAGCGAGGCGAAGAGCGCGCCAAGGGTCGATCGTCCCGCGGTGCCGACCCAACGACGGCGACGGAAGGCGCGCACGGCGAAGCCCGCGAACAGCGCTGCGAGGGCCGCGAAGCCTAGGGACAACCCGATGAGGATCTGCATAGCCGGCAACGCTCTTTTCGTGAGCCGCGACGGCCGACCCAGTCTTGAGCCCGCAGCGTCGCACTTCTCACGATGGCGCGGCGGGGCGGGGTGGGCAACGTGCGCCGCGTGGGTCTCTTCTCATCAAGGCCGACGCCGACCCCGACGGTGACTGCTCCACCAACGACGAGCGTGCCGACCCACTGGCTGGATCCAAGCACGAGGAGACAACCGCCCCTTGTTGGCGGTTGGGCCGTGCAGCAGAATCGCGAGACGATAGGCGCACTACCGAGCGATCCAGCAATCCGTAGGGAGAACGAAGATGATGAAGCCATTGAAGATTGGCTTGCTGGTGGTCGGCGGGCTCATGGTGGGGACACTCTTGACGCTGCGCGTGACCGGGCTGGCGCCGGGACATCCCAGTGCCGAGGAATACGCCAATGCCGGCCGGTCGGCCCGGCCGGGATTGTGGTTGAAGGGGGAGATTGTCCGTGAGCCAGTGACGAATTGGGACTGGGTCAACCAGTTCAGTGACCCCTTCGGCGAGAATGCGACCGTGCTCGAGACTCGTACCTGGTACGGTATCCCCCACTCCGTCAGGGTCCTACTGGTTCCACGTGGAGACAAACTCTACCTGCAGTCGAGTGCGCAAACATTCAGATTGAACGAGGAGTTCCCATACGCCAAGGCGTGGTGGAGAAACGTCGAGCGCGATCCACGTGTGCGCCTGAAGATTGACGGAAAGATCTACGAAATGACGGTGGTATTGATCCAAGACCGGGCCGAGGTTGCCCGATTGCGAGGGGGGAGAGACCCTGTCGTGAAAGAGATGGCTGCCGACGGGAACGAGTACATCACTGAGGAGTGGCACTATTGGCGCGTTTACCAGCGAAACGTGCCGGAATATGGGACAGATTAGGCGGTCGAGGCGTCCGACCGTGTGACCATCGGCGTCTAGCCTCCATGGCTGGTTTGCCGGCCGCTATGGGCACAGATAGTGTGGACTCTGCATCCCACTGGCCGAGGAGTGACCCTGGCATGCGAATTCCGCTACTTCTTGCTCTCGCCGTGATGTCCTCCGGCGGGGTCATCGCACCTAGTGATGGGGACTTCCGCATGACCGTGATGGATGTGTTCACCATCACGGATCAAGGCGTCGTGGTGACCGGAATCGTCGAGGGCGGACCCGTCCGGCTGACGGACGTCGTGTGTCTCCGTCCGGCTGAGGGAGAAACGAGAGAACTAACGGTCACAGCGATCCAGATGTCCCGCCGAACGTTGGAGGTTGCGGATCCCGGGGCCGCAGTTGGCCTGCTGTTCACGGGCATCGAGCGGGCGGAGATCAGGAAGGGCGACACGCTCACTGGGAGTTGCGGCTAGACGACCAGCAGGGTTTCTGCTCGCTGTCTCGGAGATGCACATGCGGCTATGGAGTGGAATGCTCGTGCTGATGTCGGCATCGGTGCTGGCCTGTGGTGCAGGCGAGTCACCCGCCCAGGACCGGTCGGCCGCAGACCGCCCACCGCCACCCTCGGATACGCTTGAGCTCCTCGTCACGGTGGATCAGCCCGATTGCGTCCCAGGTGTATGTACCTGCCGCGGCAGCACCGAGCGCTCGTCCGGCCTCTGGCGCATCGGGATCGAAGACCGAGAACTGACGGAAGGGGTGCACTGCGTAGGTGCTGACTTCGATGGGAACGGAGCCCCGGATCTCGCCATCCTCGGCGGAGAGGGGCGTGCCGCTGTGATCATGTATTCTGGAGGCAAGCCGACATCACTGATCGAAGTGGACGCAGGCGGCCTGATCGAGCTTTACGAGCCGCGGGAAGCAGCAGGACCCAGGGGTGAGCCCGCCTCTCCATTGCCGGGCCTTCTGGTCCAGTACGTCGGTCGAAACCACCTCGTACTGCTCTGGAGCGGGGGGACATTCGAGCGGGTCGTGTTTCCCACGTCGTAGTCTTGAGCATCCGTGACGATCGAATCTCTCCTCCTGTTAGCTAGCGTCGGAGGGGTCGTGCTGGGGATTTGGGACCTCACGCGCCACAGAGCGCACGATGTCCTTGGGGCCCTCGCAGCGTTCATCACCGGCATGCTGCTGGGCGCGACCGCATTGCTCCTTCTCCCGCAACCAGCGGGAGCCTACATCTTTGGGTGCCTGGCGGTTGGCTCTGCGGCTGCGGCTTGGAAGGCTCTCGACGGGCCAGCGTTCCGGCGCAACCTCTTGTCACCACTCCCAGGTCAACTGCGCGTGGCAGGCATGGAGGCGCTGCTGGAGGTCCAAGGCCGCGCAGATGAACTGGAGTCGAACCGCGACAACTGGGTGGGCCCGGCCCTCGCATTCGTGTTCGCCCTAATCCTGGCTGGAATCGGAATGCAGGGTGAACCGCTGGCGGTGATCGCGGCGGCATTCGTGATGGCGGTGCCTTTCGGCAGGTTGGCACGCCACCATCTGGAGGTCCGGGAGCTAAAGGAGCTGGACCTGCTCCTCCAGACGGGTGCGCCAGCCCAACCGACTCAGGCCGACCCCAATCTGGACTAGAGCGTCGTAGGCTTGGCGGGCTTCGCCGCTGTCGCGCCCGTGGTCCGTGACGATACTTCAGACCGTGCCAGACACTCGCCTGGCCCTGTAGGCGAGGAGCAGGCCCAGGCCGACCAGAACCGCCCCGATTCTGAGGATCACGCCCCACAGCACCACCGTCTCACCCAGTCCCCAGCTGTGTACGACCCGGGTGAGGGAATCCGGGTGGAGACGAGCCGCCACGGAAGTGTTGAACTCGACCGCGTAGGTCACGCTGTCGTAGGGGATCACGGCCATGTAGTCCATGGATCGGACGGCATCGTTCTCATCGTACCGGGTCTCCATCCATGCGAAGGCCGGCCGCTGGTCGATGGTGAGCGTGGTCACCTGCCCGTAGTCGATGCTGGTGGGGTTCCCGTACCGTGTGGCCTGGACATCCCGAGCCACCTGTGCTTCTGCGAGGCTGACGTTGCCCGCGTAGCGTGTGACCGTGATCTGGCTCTGGGGCTCGAACGTCTCAATGTCTCCCGCCCACATGCCCTGGCTCAGGATGTCCCGGTCCGGGAAGTCGCTGCCCTGATCGACGTTGGCGGCGAAGAGGAATCCATCGGGCACCTCCTGAACCTGATAACCCCGCTGAGGAGGCGCCGAGCACCCGGCGACGCCGATCAGCATCAGTCCGAGGGCCGAAAAAGCTTGCCAAGAGCGCCCACGGGGCCTCTCATCCATACGTACGCTACTCCTCGTTTTGAGGGGGGCTCCCGAATATCCGCACGGAGAACTGCAGTGGTCAACGACCACCGACGTGGCCTCGGCTGGCGCATCGCGGCCGTGGTGACGGTGGTTATCCTCGTGATCCTGTGGCGCGGCTGCCTGGGGGGCCCAGAGTACATCGTCCAGATCCAGTTCGGATTGGATCCCGACGCCCTCGTGGGGGCCGAGGTCGTGATCGACGGAGCGGTCGTGGGCGTACTGGAGCGTCGCGACAGCCGCACCGTGAACGGCTTTCCCGTTGAGGAGGGTGACCACACTGCCGAGCTCCGACTCCCGGGGTGCGAATCGGAACGGACTCGCTTCACCTCAGGCTTCGGGGGAGGCAGAGCGTCGCTCGTGGCCTCACCCCAGACCAGGCTCGAGGGGACTGAGACCGTTTGTGTCTTGAGGTGGGAGCGCTGAGCCGGCAACCGATGAGCAAGATCTTCTTCTACGGCCTGTTCATGGATCGATCTCTTCTCACTGAGAAGGGTCTTCACCCGGAGGTTATCGGGCCAGCGGTGTTGGTCGACTACCGCATCCACATCGGCGATCGAGCGACATTGCTGCGATCCGCTTCGAGTCGCGCCTATGGAATCGTGATGGAGCTGGCTGACCATGAAGCTCATTCGCTCTACTCGGAGCCGAGTGTTCGCGAGTACATACGAGAACCCGTACGGGTGGAGCTGTTGGACACGAGCGAAGCTGTCGAGGCGGACTGCTACAACCTGCCGCGCGAGTTGGGCCTAGGCGGGGCGAATCCCTCGTACGCGACCGAGCTATCGCGGTTGGTTGAGGCGCTGCAGTTCGATTCGGCTTACGTCGAAGAAATCGCGGCGTTCGGCGAGGTATCGTAGTGTCGCATCGATGGGCGACCCCAGTTCGCGGGGCGACCCTCGTATTTGGGATCGTTGCGCTCTCTCCCGCAGCTGCCTTCGCACAGGACGAGTGGGACGCGGCGCTGCAGTCGGTCGTCAGGCTGGAGGTCAGCGCGTTCCCTGAATTGCCGGCTGGCGTCGTCGCGAGCCTCCAGGCGCAGGGGTGCGCGGTGCCACAGACCTATTCTGCTGCCGAGCGTCAGAACGTGATCTCAGGACAATTCGGCGCCGATACCCGTACTCAGTGGGCCGTGCTTTGCACCGTCGCCGACACGAGTGCGATTCTGGTCTTGGGCGAGACTGGGGAAGAGCTCGGTGCGCTCCAGCGGAGCCCGGATCGACAGTGGCTGCAAGGAATCGGTGGCGGCCGGATCGGATACTCGAGGCTGCTGAGGACGGCTGGCCGAGACGAGATCCTTCGCCGGACCGCCAACCTCGCGGGACGCGTTCCCGCGATCGAACGGGACGGCATCGAAGAGATATTCATCGAGAAGGCGTCCGTCGTGTGGTATTGGGACGGGGGGGTGTGGATGTCGCTCCCGGGCCTCGATTAGGGTCAGGCGCTGATGCTCCCAATCGGGGTGAGGGACGCCATGGAGCTAGCCACATGCCTCTGGTTGTCAGGGATCAAGCAACCGTGCTCTAGGCCGCAGCGCCCAAACGGGTCTGGCCATAGAATCAGCAGTTAGGCATCCCTCCAGGTCGCTATGGACCCCATTCTCGTTGGATACTTTCCGAAGCGGTTGTTCCCGCCGCCTCCGTACCTAGCCGAGGCGGGCGTCAAAGAGATCGGGAGCGTGTCGCGGTGTATCGCGTCGGGTCCGGATGGTGGGATCGACGAGCGGAAGAACAACGAGTGGGGCTGCTTCAGTGACCCCGACACAGCTTGGTCCACGGTCCCGCCCGAGCTCCGGGCGGGATACCGACTCTACGCCTACGAAGTCTACCCGCTGAAGTTCTATGACGGCGCGGCCCATCACGATGAGATCGCCATTCTCGAGGTGACTCCGCTCGACGGAACCTTCACGGCCGTGGGCTGGGATGCAGTCTCAAGATCGACAGAACAGGACTTCGAGTGCTCGCCCCTCTCGTGCAACCACATGGTCGAGCACTTCACGGTCAACGAATACTGCCTCGTTGGTTTGCATGAAGCGCAGACTCTCGCAGCGATCGCCGAACGTTGGGGCTGCGAGCCGGGGCCTTACGTCGTGGTGAACGTCTGGCTCCGCGATGCCTAACAAGCGATTGCTGGTGTCGCCGAAGCGCTTCGCGCTTTCGGGGTGCAATCGCGCCTGCTCTGTTCGCCATGCACGGCGGCCTTGGGCGATACTGGTCAATGTGACGGACGCGTCGCCAATGACGCGCCAATCCTGTCCCATTTAGGAGGCTCGAGTGAAGAGAGTCACAGGTATCGGAGGGATCTTCTTCAGCGCGAACGACCCTGTCGCTCTCCGAGCTTGGTACAAGCAGCACCTGGGCATTGATGTCCAGGAATGGGGAGGCACCGCGTTCACGTGGACCGACGCATCGGGCAATCCAACAAAGGGAACAACTGTGTGGTCCATCGGCGCCGCGGGTGAGGCCTTCGCACCAAGCACGTCGACCTTCATGGTCAACTATCGCGTCGAAGACTTGGCCGCTGTACTTCAGGCGCTTCGGGACGAAGGGTGCAACGTCCTGGAGAAGACGGACGACTCCGAGTACGGAAAGTTCGGTTGGGTCATGGATCCTGAGGGCAACAAGGTGGAACTGTGGCAGCCACCCCCGGGGCAGTGAACTCCATACCTGACGACCTGCTCGCGACGCTGAAGGCGCGCTTTGAGGGCAACCCGGAGCGGCACCTGGGACTCCAGTGGTCCAAGGTACAGGCGAGGCTAGGGGCCAATGCCGGTGCACTGCGGGCGCTCGGCGAAATGGAACGAACCGGTGGGGAACCGGACGTGGTAATCCTAGATGAACAGGCGCACGAGTATGTGTTTGCCGACTGCAGGGTGAAGGCCGGGTTGCGCTTCAGACCTGCAGGGCCGATTGACTGGCAGGCTTCGACACGGATACGCTTGCGGCCCTCATGCTCACACCTCGGAGCTAATTATGAGTAGCCGTGCTAAAGCGCTGGCGAGCCGCATTCTTCAGGGCGCGGACGCCCTTGCCACGTATGCCGACCAGTTGGATGAAGATCAGTGGGCGACGGCGATCCCTGTCGACGGCCGATCCGTAGGCGTGGTGGTTCATCACGTGGCGTCCGTCTATCCGATCGAGGTGCAACTCGCACAAACGCTCGCTTCTGGAAACCCGATTACTGGCGTTACCTGGTCGGGGATCGCAGACATGAACGCTCAGCATGCGATGGACCATGCGGACGTCGGAAAGGCGGAAACCGTCCAGCTACTCCGAGACAATGCAGCAGTCGCTGCCGCAGAGGTCGGGCGCCTTTCTGACGCCGAACTCGATACCGCGGCGCCTGTTTCTCTCAACGGCGATGCGCCATTGACGGCCCAGTTCTTCATTGAGGACCACGCCCTCCGACACAGCTTCCACCACCTGGCCAAGATCCGGGACGCGCTGGCGTCCTGACGAGATTTGTCTCGGGTTGCGAGAACGCTCGGGACGGTTAGACCCTTCAGCAGAAAGCGCCGACTAGGTGAATGAAGAACCGTTTAAAGTCGCGGTAGTTCAGGCCGCATCAGCCTTCCTCGATCTGGATGCGAGCATCGCGAAAGCCTGTGACTTTATCGAGCAGGCCGCTGACCACGGAGCTCGCCTAATTGCGTTTCCCGAAGCGTTTGTTCCGGGCTACCCGATATGGGCGTGGTTAATTCCGCCCGGGAAGACACACCCACTGAGGGCGCTCTACCACACCCTTCACAAGAACTCGGTCGCGATTCCGGGTCCCGCGGTTCGCCGCTTGGCCGAGGCTGTCGCCGACCACGGTGTAACGGTCGCGATCGGCGTGAACGAGAGAAACACGGAGGGAAGTGATTCCACCCTGTTCAACACGCTGCTCTATCTCGGCCCGGACGGACAGATACTCGGGAAGCACCGGAAGCTCATTCCTACCGCCGGCGAACGCCTGGTATGGGGCCAAGCGCCGAGCAATGATCTGGTGGTGCTCGACCTGCCGTTTGGGCGTCTCAGTGGGCTGTTGTGCTGGGAGAATTATATGCCGTTGGCGCGTTACTCGCTCTCGGCCTCGGGATCGCAAATCCACGTCGCGCCGACGTGGGACCGAGGAGAGCCATGGATCTCGAGCATGCGGCACATCGCGAAAGAGGGACGTTGCTTCGTGCTCTCCGCTTGCCAGGCATTCCATATCGACGATGTCCCTGACGACCTGGCATTCAAGTCCGAGTACCTCTCCGGGGTGGAAGGCTGGCTCAACCCGGGACTCAGCGTAATCGTTGACCCTGACGGGAAGATCCTGGCTGGTCCGCTAGATGGCGAAGAAGGCATTCTCTACGCGGACATCGAGCCACACGAACTGGTCGGACCACGCTGGCAACTGGATGTCGGAGGACACTACTCCCGGCCGGATCTATTCGAGCTACACGTGCATCGGCTCCCGCGCCCGGGCCTGGTCGACGTCCGTGAGCCCGTTGGTGGGGACGACCAGGGGTCCGTTTAGCTCTGGGACCTCAGCGAGCGATTCGGCGGGGTACCGGCAACGCGGGGCCCGGGGCCGACGGTCTGCCATGGCCCCGCGACGTGACGTTGCCCTTGGGATGCGTGATGAATATGAACCAGTGGATTCTCCCGATCGCGCTCGTCCTCTGCGGCGCATGCAGCGGTCAGGTTGACCTGCAACCCGACGGGCAGCCCGGCCCGAGCGTGTCGTTCGCAGGGGACACTGCAGTCCTCGAGCTTCCGGTGGGCCGGTCGGCCGACAACGGCGGGATCTCAGTGACATTCGATGGCGTCGCCGGTGATTCCCGCTGTCCTAGGGACGTCCAGTGCGTGTGGGAGGGAAACGCGGCGATCCGCTTGACGCTGACGGGTGGGGACGAGACCCGGACCGTGATCCTGAACTCGAGCCTGGATCCGCTGGGGACTTCCTTCGGCCCCTACATGATCGGCTTTCGGGGCCTGACCTCGTACCCTGGCTCTGGGGAGCCGCTCGACCAGGGGGAATACGTGGCCCAGGTCTCGGTCGTCGACACGCGGTAGCGGTGGGCCCGATGGTCGCCACACGTCCCCTGGTCGGTACCGTCGCTGTCCCATACCATAACGGACCGGAGCACTTTCCGAGGGAGCCAGTGGTGACAGAGCCGACACCCGTTTCGCGCAGAGGATTCGTCAAAGCCGTGGGTGGGATGGCCGGGGCCGCGGCACTGCCCGTGGACGCCTGGACCCAACAGGAGGTGGCCCAGGTCGCGGCCTCGATCCAGCCCGCGCTCGCGCTTCGCAACGTCACTCAGTATCCGGGCCTGACTCCGCGCGGTGCTGGTTGGCTGCGCTTCCTCTGGGAGAAGGCGACCACGCAAGACGATTGGAGTTCGAACGGTGTGCCTCATGCGTGGTGGGACCGGTACTCGGCCCCAGTCGTTTTAAGCTACGGCCGCTTCGATCTCTCATTCTCCGCGTACGGTCTCCTGTTGATGGCGGACCAGACCCCTGCGTGGCGAGAGGTCTACACACGCATCGCTGACGAGCTCACAGCCCGTTATCCCACCTATTGGGGGGCGGTCGACTGGCTCACGCAGATCGGGGATGACCCGAAGCGAGGGAACTACCCGCCTGGGATCATGGGCGGATTCCCGGAACGGCTTCGCGGCAGGTACAACCGCTTCGGCTGGACGGGGAATGGCGTCGAGCCGTGGGGACTGCAGCCCGACCCGATCGGGGCCGATGGCTATCTGTTCTTCAGGGCGTGGTTCCTGCTCCTGCTCGCCACCTACAAGTACATCTCGGGCGACGACAAGTGGGCGGAGCCTTTCGACGTCACGGGCTACGGGGACGAGACGTTCCAATGGGACACGCACCGGATCGCCGAGCGGCTCGAGCAGCAGTACCGGGATCACCCGGAAGGGCCCCACTGCGAGAACACCAAGATCTGGGTCTTCTGCAACTCCGCAGGCGGCCTGGGCATGCAACTCTACGACAGGGTCTTCGGGCGCAACACGCACCAGGCGTTCCAGAATTTCATCGGGTACACCCGCGAGAACTACATGATGTACGGGTCGGACGGGTCCGTGGAAGGGATCACGGCCTACTACGACCCGATCGAGGACTTCCACCTCCGCTTCCCCGGCGGCGCCGGGAGTGGACTCAATACGGCACACCTGATGCTGCCGCAGGACCGCGAGCTCGGTGCGATGATTTACGAGGCGGCAGCGAACGCCGGGGGTTGGCGCACGAGCACTGGCGACCTCCCGCCCAATTCGAACGGCTTGATCATGGCCAAGGAGCTCGGCGATGCACAGGTGGCCGAGCGCTTCCAGGCTGCCGTCGAGCGCGCGATGGAGCCGAAGGCGTTCGGAGATCAACAAGAGCAGTTCGGGTTCTTCTTCAACAACAAGGAAGGACATCCGCGCGGTCAGAGCAGCGCGATGCTGATGGCGGCCGAGGTTGCCTCCCCAGGCGACTGGTCGCGGGCCTTCGAAGCGCCGCATCTGGACAAGTACACGGCACCCAGCGTCGAGGGGATCGACTTCCCATCACTCGGCGTGTCGCAGGCCTGGAACAACAGAGCGACCGGCGTGCTTCACGTGGTCACCTACGCGGCGGCTCCGGATCGGCAGCGGTCCGAGACCAGCTGGCGCGTGACCAACCTGCCGAGCACGGACAACCTGTCTGTGCGCCTGAACGGACAGCCGTTCACTCGCTTCGAGGTCACGGGACCCGGTACGATTCGCATCGATTCCACGATCGACGCCCATCAGTTCGAGATCGTCACGGGATACCGCGGCGGTCCGGGCCAAGCTCAGGCGCAACCGCAGAGGCCGGTCGGTCGGACCGCTGCCTCAGCTTCCGTGGTAGCGGCGGCTAGGGATCCTGCCTCCGGCCCCGATCCGTTCATGGGTTCTCCTGGGTGTCCGTGCTGCGGGTCGGCCTAGGGCAACGAGGTGCGCCGGTTGGTCCCCTCTGATAGGGAGATAGCCGTACCGAACGCTAGGATCTCGACACCCGCCGTGCCTTTCCCGTCGCTGCGGGAACTCGCCAGCGCGGCCGTCTCGAGGCGAACGTTGATGATCGTGTCGTACCCGCGAGCATGGGCCACTCCCTTCATGCGGATCAGCGCCTCGCGACGGGCACGTTCGAGGAGTGGTTCGAACACACCGATGTTGCCTCCGACGACGCCCTTGAGGCTCGCCATGAAGCGCTTGAAGTAGTCCTGCGAGATGACGACGTTGCCCATCACGAGTTCGCATGACTGGACGTGCCAGTCCTTGGGCAGCTCTTCGATCGTCACCGCGAGTATGCCGCGTGAGCCACTTTCGAGGAGCAGGAGATTCTTCAGGTGCCGGCGCTCGAGCGCCCTTCCGGAGATCCACGCACCCAGCAGCATGGCCGGAGTGATGATGAGGCTTAGGAAGTCCACGGGTCTACTCCACCGTGACCGCGGTCCCGTACGCGAACAATTCGGCGGCGCCCTGAGCCACGCTGCTCGTCGCGAAGCGCACGTTGACGATGGCGTTGGCGCCCATCTCCTCGGCCTGGTGGCTCATACGGCGAATCGCCTCCCCGCGGGCTTCGGAAAGCAGCTCCGTGTACTGGGTCAACTCACCTCCCACCACGTTTTTGAGCCCAGCCATGATGTCCCTACCGATGTGCTTTGCGCGCACGGTGCTTCCAGTCACCACTCCGAAGAACTGGATGATGGACTTTCCAGGGATCTCCTGCGTGTTGCTGATGATCATGGGTCTTCCCTTTAGGCTTGTGTAGGTTCTGCCGATGAGCCCCGATCAACCATACGAACCCATCGCGTGCGCGCTTCACGATCAACTGGAGGCCGCCGCGACACGCCGCAAGGTCGTGACGATTGAACACCGTGGGTCATTGGGCGAGGTCGTGAGAATCGAGGATCGGATCGAGGATCTCCTGAGCCGCGATGGCGCCGAGTACATGATCTTGGCGAAGGGCATCGAGGTCCGCCTCGACCAAGTCGTGAGCGTGGAAGGCGTTGCGTTCGCTCCGGGCGCGGATGGCTAGGTCTCCCTGGGCTCGGCCGGCGCGTGCATCGCGCTCCGAGCAACCCACCACGCGAGAACGAAGACCGCCACCCCCGCGATCATGAACCCCGTGCCGATCTTCTGCAGCCGCCAGTAACGGTTCGCTACCGCGATGGCAGATCGGGCCTGCTCCTCCAACGCCGGCACCAACTCGGGAACGCCTTGGAATCCGAGCCAGGCCCAGACGAAGATCGCGCCGCCGCCCAGGAACAGCAGCAGACCAGCCAGGTCAAGGATGCGCCCGATACGGGGAACAGTTTTCATGGGGTGTCCCGCGGGTGGACGTAGGATGGACTCTTCCAGAGTATGTGTCGGTGGGCAGGGTAGGGAATGACTTCGAAGGCGATGGGACCGAACATGCTCAACTCCTGGAGAGCCCGGGTCGTCACACTCAAGAGGGAGGGGCACGTCCTGTACCTCGCCTGTCGCGATCCGCGCGTTCCCTGGGTACCGAAGGTCATTGCCGGCCTCGTCGTCGCCTACGCCCTCAGCCCGGTGGATCTTATCCCGGACTTCATCCCCGTGCTTGGATATGTGGATGACCTACTCCTCGTCCCTTTGGGACTGGCGCTGGCCCTTCGCCTGATTCCCGCGCCGATTCTGGAGGAGCACCGGGCTCGCGCGGCAGCGCTTGCCGGCGAGTCTCGGTAGGCCACACGTGCGCACGTTCGTCTTCGCGTACGGTTCCAACCTCGACCCGGCGCGCATGACGCGCCGCGTCCCGTCCGCGCGTTATGTCGGACGGGCCTGGCTCCGAGGGTACTCCCTTCGCTTTCACAAGCGTGGCTGGGACGACGGGACGGGGAAGGCTGATGCGTTCCGCACCGGCGGGGAGGAGGTCGTGCACGGAGTCGTCTACGAAGTGGCCGAACTGGAGCTGGCCGCGCTCGACGTGCATGAGATCGGGTACGACCGGCGCTTGCAGGAGTTCCTGCTCGCGTCACCTCATGAGGCCGTCGCGGTCGAGGCGTGGGTCTACCTGGCCCTTCCCGAGGTGATAGATGACACCCTGGTGCCAACCCGCTGGTATCTCGACCACGTTCTGGCGGGCGCACGGGCGCACGGACTTCCGCGAGACCTCATAGGAAGACTCGAAGCGCTCCCGACGGAGGGCTGACTTCCTTCAAGGACCCGGGTCGACCGCCGTGATCCTGTAGATCGTCCCACTGAGACTGACGACGTACAGCTCGCCCAGGCCGTCCTCTGCGAAGGAAGAGATCTGCGAGACCGTGCCGATCGCCGCGGTGTGGTCCTGTATTCCAGCAGCCGCACCACCGACGATCTGGAAGCTGCGAATCCAGCCGGCGCAGTAGTCACCGAAAAAGTAGCGACCTGCCATCGACGGAAACGCGGAGCCACGGTACACGTACCCGCCGGTCACCGAACACTCGGGCGAGTGCCCGTACTCGTATACGGGGAGCGTGAGCCCCGCAGTCGCGCAGCCGGACGAAGGGTTGTAGCACGCCGAGCCCTCCATGATGCGCCAGCCGTAGTTCTCGCCGCCCGAGCTCGCCGCGCTCTGATAGGACACCTCTTCGACCTGGCCCTGACCGACGTCACCGATGTACAGGTCGCCATTCATGCGGTCGAACGAGTAGCGCCACGGGTTGCGCAGCCCGTACGCCCACGTCTCTCCGCGATAGGTCGCGTGGTTCCAAAACGGATTGTCTAGTGGTATCGCGTAGGGCGAGCCCCCGTCGATATCGATGCGCAGCATTGACCCGAGCAGGGTGGAGGGACGCTGGCCGTGATTCTGTTGGTCGCCACCGCCACCTCCGTCGCCCAAACCGATGTAGAGCATGCCGTCCGGTCCGAACGCCAGCATTCCTCCGTTGTGGTTCGTCGCCGGCTGAGCCACCGACAGGATCGACCCCTCGGAAAGCCCGTCGGCGACGTCGGGATTCCCGGACACTGAGTACCGAACGACCTGCGTGGTCCCGGTCGTATCGGTGTAGTTCAGGAAGAAGTACCCATTCACGGCGTAGTTGGGATGAAACGCCATTCCCAGCAGGCCACGCTCACTGCCGGCTACGATCGAGCCACGGACGTCGAGGAACGGGGTTGGGAGCGCAGCTCCGTTTACCACGATGCGAATGAGTCCGCCCCGCTCTACGACGAAGAGGCGGTCGGGGTCGCCCGACGGGGCTGTGGCGAAGACTGGTGAGCTCAGACCGCTCACGACCTCCACCAACTCGATGCCGATGGGATCGTCCGGATCTACCTGGGGCGTGACGGCGTCGTCTGTGCAAGCGAGCACGGGGACCGTCGTCAACAGGAGTAGCGCGGCCTTCATGGGCTTCTTCATAGACATGCTTGAACGGTAGTAGGAATCGTGCCGCGGGAAACGTTTTGCTTGTCGCTTCACGGTAGATGGCCAAACTTCCTCTTAGCTCCTCCTCGACACGCGAGGTTCCATGAGCGACCGATCGGACCTGCTCCGCGGACGGTACGCATTAGGCACGTTGCTCGGCGGCCGCGACGGCTCGGCGACGTATCTCGCGAGGGACGTCCAGACGGGCAAGCCGTGCGTCATCAAGACGCTCGCAGTGGGCGCGGTGGTGCGGAGCAAGGAGACCCACTCGTTCGACCCGGACGACTTCACGAAGCTCATCGAGCTGTTCGAGCGGGAGGCCCGGGTGCTGGCACACCTCGAGCACTCCGGCATCCCTCAGTTCATCGATCATTTCACGGAGACTGTCGACGGCGATACGCGTCTGTACACGGTCCAGGAGTATGTCGAGGGCAAGACGCTGCAGGCGTTGGTCGAGGAAGGGAAGCACTTCACGGAGGACGAGGCCCGCGACATCTGCGCGCAGATCGCGGAGATCCTCCAACATCTGCACGGTCGCTCACCGCCGCTGATTCACCGCGACATCAAGCCGAGGAACGTCATCCTCGACCCCGCCGGAGGGGTCCACCTCGTCGATTTCGGGTCCGTGCGGAATGCGATCGGCGGTGACGTGCTCGACGGCAAGACGATCGTCGGTACCTACGGCTACATGCCTATCGAGCAGTACGAGGCGAGAGCGGTTCCGCAGTCGGACTTCTATGCCCTCGGGATGACCCTCGTGTTCATCCTTTCGCACAAAGAGCCGACTGAGATTCCGCGGCGGGGAGTATGGTTGGACTTCCGTCCCCACGTGAACGTCTCGGAGCACTTTGCCAGCGTGATAGAACGTATGATCGAGCCGGCCCCGGAGGACCGGCACGAGTCGGCTGAGGAGCTGGTCATGCACCTGGCGAGCCCGTTGATGCCGGCGATTCGCATCGGCGTACACGCATGGCGTAAGGCCTTCGCAGCCCTTGTGGTCTTCGCGACCCTCGTGGGTGGCTCGGTCACGTGGGGGCTACTATCGGCTCCGAACTCCTCTTTCTCGCAAGACGCTATAGTGCGTGTCAGCCCCCCGAGGGCCGCGGCTGGCGGGTCGCGTCCACGCCCGCCCGTACAGCCCACGGAAGGCGTCCTGCGCATCGACCTCGACCGCGACTTCCGCTACGTGGCGACGGGCTGGCCCATGGGTCGGAGCGTCTCGCAGACGGCGCTGCCCGGGCTCGCGCGTGAGCCCCGCGAGGACCTTCGTCTGCCCGCCGACCTCGGTGGTCCGGGCTCCGACATCTACTTCGGCTACTTCGCGATGGGCAACGGGGCGGACCGTACCTTCTCGTTTGCGCTCGTAGGAGATGCCGGTAGCTGGGCCCTGCACGTCGACAGCAACAACAACGAGGACCTGTCCGATGACGGCGTGCCGCACTTCAATGAAGGCACGGGCATGATTCTGGCCACCCAGACCTCGCTCGATGTGGAGGTGGTTGGCCCTTCCGGCGAGCCCGCGATCCGTCCCTACCACCTGTGGGTATGGTTCGACGAAGACGACGCGGAACAGCCCAGCCGTGGCCGCTTCTACTCGCGGAATCATTTCGCTGGCGTACTTGCCCTCGGAGGGAACGAGTTTGCAGCCTCGGCCTTCGAGATGGTCGGTCACGACGGGCTCTTCCGCGACGACGGCATCTGCATTGACCTGAGCGGGGACGGTGACTGTCAGGAGGGCTCTGAACTGTTCTTCGACGGAGACGTCGTCGAATTCCCGGGCGGCTCCGTCGAGCTCATTTTGGATTACTCGTGACCACACCCGGCGCGGAAGAAGGGCTTGTTACGGTCGAGTTCGAGCTCACGCCCGAAGAGTGGGTCGAGGTGAGCATCCAGCACTCGGCCCAGTCGGCCCAGGTGCGTGAAGCGACCCGCAACGTGAAGATCCTGTTCGGCGCCTTGATGGTTCTGGCGGCGCTCCTCAGCCTCCTCGACGGCGCAGCGACGGCGGCGGTCATTTGGCTCGCAGCCGGCAGCATCGTGTTGTCCATGATGAACCCGCTGCTGCGCGCGTCCCGACGAAAGCAGATCACGCAGTACGCCAAGAGCGGCATCGCCAATGGAATGTTCGGCCCGCACCGGGTGGAGCTGCGGCCAGAGGGCATGCTGGACATCACGGACGGATATGAGTGGCTGACCCGCTGGTCGGCCATTGAACGGGTCGAGGAGGGAGATGGAGCCTTCTTGGTCTACACGGGCCCGAACTCCCTTCTGCCCATTCCGCACTCCGCCTTCCGGGACTCGGCGTCGTTACGAAGCTTCAGCGACGCCTTCTATGCGCTCCGCGAACGGGCCGATGCGGAACGCATATCAGCTGGACCGAACCCGCCCAGCGCCCCGGCGTCCACGGACGAAGGCCACTGATGAGGGCCGTCTGAGCCTTTGATCTTGGGGCCTGCGGTTCGAGATTCCCAACCCAACCGCCAGCAACCCCGATTCGACCATGGCCAGCGACCCGATCAACATCACGTTGCCCGACGGGAAGGTCCTTCAGTTCGAGAAGGGCGCCACCGCCGCGGACGTTGTCGCGTCGATTGGCCCGGGGCTAGCCAAGGCCGCCCTCGCGGCCGTGGTGAACGGAGAGACGATCGGCCTGATGGAGCCGATCGAATCGGACGCCAAGCTACAGATCCTCACCGAGAGAGATCCGGCGGCGCTGGCGGTCTTGAGGCACTCGGCAGCGCATATCCTGGCGACCGCCGTGCGAGAGCTGCGCCCTGGTGCCGCGATAGGGTTCGGTCCGGCTATTGAAGACGGCTTCTACTACGACTTCGATGTCGAGGCGCCGTTCACGCCTGAGGACCTGGAAGTCTTCGAGAAGAAGATGGCGGAGGTGGTGGCCGCCGATGAGCCGTTCACGCGGCGACGCGTAACCAAGGACGAAGCGCGCGAGCTCTTCAGCGACGATCCGCTGAAGCTGGAGCGCCTCGAGGAGTTCGACGACTCGGAGGTCATCACTGTCTACGAGAACGGACCGTTCCTCGACCTGTGCAAAGGGCCGCACCTACCGAGTACGGGACGGCTCAAGCACTTCAAGCTGCTCTCAGGCGCGGGAGCCTATTGGCGCGGGGACGAACGCCGGCAGATGCTGCAACGCATCTATGGGACTGCATTCCACAAGGGTCCGGACCTCGAGGAGCACCTGCACAGGCTCGAGGAGGCCAAGAAGCGCGATCACCGGCGACTGGGCAGGGAACTCGACCTCTTCCAGTTCCACCCCGTGGCGCCCGGCGCGGCGTTCTGGAGTCCTCGAGGGACCACGCTCTACAACACGCTCGAGCGCTTCGTGCGCGAGCGTCAGCAGGGGGACTTCCTCGAGGTGAAGACGCCGCTCCTCTACACGAAGGAGTTATGGGAGCAGTCCGGACACTGGGGCAAGTACCGGGAGAACATGTTCCTGGTCGTCGACAACGAGACCGGCGAGCACAACGTGTCGCTGAAGCCAATGAATTGTCCTTCGCACTACATCTACTATGCGTCGGCCAAACACTCCTACCGTGAGCTCCCGCTACGCTACACGACGCTCGACGTGCTACACCGCAACGAGTTGTCGGGCGCGCTCTCCGGCCTGACGCGCGTGCGGCAGTTCGCTCAGGATGACTGCCACGTCTTTCTGCGCCCGGACCAGATCGCCGAAGAGGTGGCGTTCCTGACCGACTTCATCCTAGGTCACTATGAGGCGTTCGGGATGACGTCCGCCGTGAAGTTCGCCACACGGCCCGAACAGCGGATTGGCAGCGACGAGTTGTGGGATCATGCGGAGGCCGCCCTGCAAGAGGCCCTCGAGTCGACCGGCCGGGAATACGAGGTGGAGCCCGGCGACGGCGCCTTCTACGGACCGAAAATCGACTTCCACGTGACGGATTCGATCGGGCGGAGCTGGCAGCTCGGCACCATTCAGCTGGACTACAACGCGCCGGAGCGCTTCGATCTGACGTATGTAGGCGAGGACAATTCGCCTCACCGCCCGGTCGTGATCCATCGTGCAGTCTGCGGCTCCTTCGAGCGCTTCATCGGGATCCTGATCGAGCACTACGCGGGCGCATTCCCGACCTGGCTCGCGCCGGAGCAGGTGCGGATTCTCCCGATTTCCGAGCCATGGAAGGAGAGCGCGATGGCCCTGTCGCTCGAACTCGAGAGCGCAGGGGTGCGCGTGACTCTAGAGGCACGCGAGACCCTGAACTACCGCATCCGTGAGGCCGAGACGTTCAAGGTCCCTTACATGGCGGTGGTGGGTGAGCGCGAGACAGCCGACGGTACAGTGGCCGTTCGCAAACGGGGCGCCGGCAAGAAGCAGGAGGTCATGCCGCGGGCTGACTTCGTGGCCAGGCTCGTCGAGGAGATTCGGACGAAGGCGCTGGACTGACCTCTAGGGAGCGCTGGACTCCGACTTCCAGAACGCGATCCCGCCTGCCTGGAACTGCACCTCTGCGGTCGCGACGATTCGTGTCGTAGCCAGGTCGATGACGTCGACCGTGCCGCGCGTGGCTCCTACGGCCTCATTCGACACGAACGCGTAGCGCCCGTCCGGCGAGACCACGACGCCATGGGTGACCGGCCGGCTTGTTTGGAGACGAAGCTGAGCGCCGGTCTTCAAATCGATGACCGCGAGGGCCTGCTCCCCCTTGAGCGTGACGAGCAACCTCGATCCGTCCGGAGTGATGTCCGCATTGTAGGGGCCCAATCCAGTCGCGAAGCGGCGCTTGATCCAGAGCGTCTCGCGCTCGATCTCGAGGACCTCTCCGCGGCCGTTGCACGTGACGTACAGCCAGCGGTCATCCGGCGACAACACGACCCACGACGGGCGACACGCCTCTGCTCCGTCGACCACCGACGAGGGCCCCTGTTCGGTGAGGCCTTCGTGCTCTGCGGTGAGGCTCATTCGACGCGTGACCGCCAGGCTCTGCGTTGAGATCTCGACGAGCTGATCGCTGAGCAGGCAGCCAGAGTAGTGGTTTGCGCCGTCGTGGCTGACACGGCTCCCATGCGGCCGAACACACGTCTCGATCCGTTCCACCTGCGCCATCAAGGGCGTGAACACCGCCGACACCATGCTGGGTACAGGGTCCCCATGCAGGTTGAAGTTCGACGCGAAGAGCGTCGAGCCGTCCGGGGTGAGGGCCATCGAGGACGGAAACAGTCCGGCGGTCATCGAGTCGACGACCTGGTTCGTTCCGGTCCGCATCTTGAGGATGCGGCCGTACGGCTGTCCGTGGGCAAGGGAGACGTACAAGTACTCGCCGTCTGGCGAGACGGAAACCCCGTGCGCGCCATCGATATCGGTAGGGTGGTAGCCCACCGGGATCGCAGTCTCCTCGACCGCTTGGTGCCCATCGAAGCGGACCACCGAGACCACGTCCGACGACTCGTTTGCGACATAGACCCAATACCTGGACGCGTCGTGCGCCTGGGCGCGAAGGCTTGGCGCTCCGACGAGCAGGGCGGTCGAGGCAAGGGCCGCCAAGAGGACGTTCATGCGCATGATCAGATGTTTCGGACCGCTGGGTCCCACGCCTGGGGGAGTCGAGATAGGAAAGCTACTCCCGACTGACCGAGGGGTCGAGGCTGCCCCGCCGTTGACCTCCCGAACCGCTCGCATGATCTTGCGTCTCCCGCTTCGGCGGGGTCATTACTGGAAGTGAGCCGCACTGACCGGCGGCTCCACCCTCAGGGCTCTCCGGAGTCGACGTGAGGGTCGCGATTCTCGGCGCCGGACTCACGTTCGGGTCGAGGTGTCATGCGGCCCGAGATTCGTCTCGGGCTTTTTGTGTATGGAACGGGGCAGGTGATCCCCGAACGTCGTCCACGAAGGAGGTAGCGAGGATCAACGACAAGCGAGTCCGCGTCAACGACCAGATCAGGATCAGCCCTGTGCGGCTCATCCAAGACGATGGCGAACAGATCGGCATCGTCTCCATCGACGAGGCTCGGGAACGAGCCACCGAGCGTGGGATGGATTTGGTAGAGGTTGCACCGGAGGCCCGGCCACCCGTGGTCAAGATGATGGACTACGGGAAGTTCAAGTACGAAGCGGCCAGGGCAGCCCGCGAAGCGCGGAAAAAGCAGCACACGATCAAAGTCAAGGAAGTGAAGTTCCGGCCGGGCATCGAGGAACACGACTACGAGTTCAAAGTCGGTCACGCCCGGCGCTTCCTCGACGAGGGGAACAAGGTGAAGCTGACGATGATGTTCAGGGGTCGTCAGATCACCCATCCCGAGATCGGACTGGAGGTTCTCGCTCGTGTGACGGAAGACCTTGTCGAGGTGGGCAAGGTCGAGTCACATCCGAACATGGAAGGGCGCGTGATGTCCATGGTCATGGCGCCATTGAAATAGGTAAAAGCCCCTTGGGCCGAGCCCAGGGAACGGAGAACGATAGATGCCCAAGATGAAGACACACCGGGGCGCTGCGAAGCGCGTGAAGGTGACCGGTACAGGCAAGCTGAAGCGGATGCGGGCCAACAAGAGCCACATCCTCACCAAGAAGTCGCGGAAGCGTAAGCGTCGTCTTCGTAAGCCGGACCTGGTTTCCGGCGGAGACGCCAAGCGCTTGCACCGCATTCTGCCCTACGGCTCTTGAGGAGGAAGACCGATGCCTCGTTCGACCTCCGCCCCAGCGCGGAATAAGCGTAAGAAGAAGATCTTCAGGGCCGCCAAGGGTTACTTCGGCGGCCGTAAGAACCTCTACCGGACCGCCAAGGACGCGGTAGAGAAGGGGTGGGAGCATGCGTACCGGGACCGCAAGAAGAAGAAGCGGAATTTCCGGCGGCTCTGGATCGCGCGCATCAACGCGGCGGTCCGCGAGCACGACCTCACCTATTCGCGATTCATAAACGGGCTGAAAGAAGCCGGCATCGAGCTCGACCGTAAGGCGCTCGCCGACCTGGCCGTTCGTAGCCCCGACGCATTCGCCGCCGTCGTCGATCGCGCCAAAGAGGGGTTGGCCGCCAAGGCCAGCTGAACCCTCTCCGACCCATGGACGGAGAGCCTCGCGGCGCGTCAGCGCGATGAGTGAGACCAGCCCCATCGATGCGCTGAGGGCCCTCGAAGCCGAGGCGCTCGAGGCCGTCGCTGAGGCCGCGGATGCGTCAGCACTCGAGGGTGCACGCATCGCCTACCTGGGGCGCAGTGAAGGGCGCATTTCCGCCATCCTGCGCGGCCTCGGGTCGATGCCGGCGGAGGAACGCCCGGCGGTAGGTCAGGAAGCCAACCGTGTGAAGAGCGTGGTCGGAGAAGCCCTGGAGGCCCGCGCCGCAGCGCTTCAAGGTGGGTCCGCCGCGTCGAGCGAAGACCTAACGCTTCCGGCCCGTGGGCCCTGGAAGGGTGGCCTCCACCCGATCACCCAAGCGATCGACGAGATCTGGGACATCTTTCGGGACCTCGGCTTCAGCCGAGCACGCGGCCCCGAAGCCGACAGCGTCTGGTACAACTTCGAGGCGCTGAACACGCCGCTCGACCACCCGGCGGCGGACGAGCAGGACACCCTGTACCTCACCGACTCGGTGCTCCTGCGGAGTCACACTTCACCCGTGCAGATCCGCACGATGGAGGCGTATGAGCCCCCGATCCGCATCGTGGCTCCTGGGTGGGTCTATCGCAGGGATACCTACGACGCGACGCACACGCCGGCCTTCATGCAGATCGAAGGGCTGGTCATCGACGAGGGTGTCACGTTCGTGGACTTCAAGGGCACCCTCGCCGAGTTCGCTCGGCGCTATTGGGGCCCCGACACGGAAGTGCGTTTCCGGCCCTCGTTCTTCCCGTTCACCGAGCCGAGCGCCGAGGTCGACGTCAAACGCGTGATCACGCGCCCGGATGGCACGCGCGAGGAGACCGACTGGCTCGAGATTATGGGTGCAGGGATGGTCGATCCGGCCGTGATCGCCAACGTGGGCTACGACCCTGAGCGCTACACGGGGTGGGCCTTCGGCATGGGTCCGGCCCGTATCGCCATGCTCAAGCACGGGGTGAGTGACCTGCGCACCTTCTTCGAGAACGACGTCCGCTTTTTGTCTCAGTTCTCCTCATGAAGGTCTCCGCCCGTTGGCTCAGGGACCTCGTCCCGGGACTCGTGGCTTCTCCCAAGGAGATCGCTGACCACCTGGCCCTCCGTGGTGCGCCGGTCGAGTCGATCGTGTCGCCCGGAGAGTCGCTCGCCGACATCGTGGTCGGGCGGGTCGTGACGGCAGAGCCGCATCCGAACGCCGATCGGCTGACGCTCTGCACCGTAGACGGCGGCGACGGGGTGGTCCAGGTCGTGTGCGGCGCCCCAAACGTCCAGGCTGGGGGGCTGTACCCCTTCGCGCCCGTAGGCGCGGTGCTTCCTGGGGACTTCGCCATCAAGAAGGCCAAGATCCGCGGGGAGGTATCGCAAGGAATGTTGTGCTCCTCCAAGGAGTTGGGTCTCGGCGTAGATCACTCCGGGATCATGGCGCTGGAGGGTGACCTGACCCCCGGGGAGTCGTTCGTGGCCGCGTTTGGACTCGACGACGCCACGCTCGACGTGGAGGTGACGGCGAACCGTGGCGACCTGCTCTCGCATGCCGGCGTAGCGCGCGAGCTGGCCGGTGAGGCCGCGGGATCGGTCGTCCTGCCCGACCTCCTCGGTGACCCGGGTGTCGCGCTCACTTACGAGGTCGATACGGCCCAAGTGCGCGTAGGGGACGTCTCGGTCGCGGTCGAAGACCCCGACCTCTGCCTGCGCTACCTGGGGGCGGTGCTTCGCGGCGTGCAGGTCGGTCCGTCTCCTGCTTGGCTGCAGGAGCGGCTCCGCGGTGCGGGGTCGAGGCCCATCAACAACGTGGTCGACGCCACCAACTATGTGATGTTGGAGCTCGGGCACCCGCTGCATGCGTTCGACCTCGGTAAGCTGTCGGGCTCGGCCATCGTGGTGCGACGCGCACGACTCGCTGAGACGAGCTTCACGACGTTGGACAACGCGGCCCGGAAGCTGTCGGGTGACATGCTCATGATCTGCGACGCGGAGCGTCCGGTCGCAGTCGCGGGCGTCATGGGCGGCCTCGACTCAGAAGTGGACGACGCCACCGTCGACGTCTTGCTCGAGTGCGCGCTGTTCGCCCCGAAGTCGATTCGGGCGACCAGGAAAGCGCTGGGGCTGTCCACCGATGCGTCCTACCGGTTCGAGCGCGGCGTGGACCCAGAAGGGGCGCGCCAAGCGATCGAGCGGTGCGTCGCGCTCATCCTGGCGACTGCGGGTGGGAGCGTGGACGGGCCGGTTCTGGACTGCGCACCCACCGACTTCGCCGCTGATGTGGTCGACCTGCGCTTGGCTCGCGTGGAGCAGGTATTGGGCGTCGCATTCGATACCGATCGCGTCCGAAGCCTCCTCACTCCCCTCGGGTTCGACATCGTGGGCGAGACGGGCGGGACGCTCCAAGTGCGCGTGCCGGGCTTCCGCAGCTACGACGTGACGCGGGAGGTCGACCTCATCGAGGAGATCGCGAGGACGCACGGATACGACGCCTTCCCGGCCGAGCTCCGCGCATTCCGTCCGGGCACGGTTCCGGATGACCCCATGTTCCGACTCGAGGACGAGCTCCGGAGGGCGCTCGCGGCACGCGGACTCTTCGAGTCCCATACGCCCGCGTTCGCTCCGGACGGAGAGGGTGACGTCGAAGTGAACAACCCGCTCTCGTCCACGGAGCGGTTCATGCGGCGCACGCTCCTGCCGTCGCTCCTGAGGCGCATCGAGCACAACTTCTCGCGTGGTAACCGGGACGTTCGCCTCTTCGAGATCGGCACGTCGTTTCGCCGTGCTGGGGCGGGCGAGGCGCCCGACGAAGAGACGCACCTCGCCGTCGTGCTCACCGGTCGGCGCAATCCGCCCCACTGGGCGTCCGAGGACGATCCGCTCACCGTCTGGGACCTGAAGTCCCTGTTGGAAGACGTCGTGGCGCGTATCTACGGGGACAGCGCTACGGCCGAGCCCGAAGGCGTGGACTCGGCGCTGCTCGACACCGGGACGTCGTTCTCCGTGAAGCATCAGGGGGACGTCGTCGGACATGCCGGCATGGTCGTGGCAGCCAAGGTGGACGCTCCCGTGTGGGCCGGACCGGTCTGGGCGCTCGAACTTGCGTTGCCCTCGACCGTCGTTCCTCATCCGCCAGTCACGTACCTGGCTTTGCCGACGTTCCCCGCTGTGGAGCGCGACCTCGCTTTACTCGTGCCGCAGGGCGTCACGTCCGAGCAGGTCGCCACGACGATCCGTGACGCAGGCGGGTCCCTGTTGGAGGCCGTTGAGCTCTTCGACGTCTATCGCGGCAAGGTCGGTACGGAGCTTGCTCTTTCGCTCGCGTTTCGCTTGCGTTTCCGCGCGGCGGAGCGGACCCTGAAGGACAAGGAAGTGGACAAGGCGGTGCAGGCCGTACTGCGGCGCCTCGAGGAGGAGCTCGTTGTCAAAGCCCGGGGATGACGAAGGAGCGCCTGAGAAGCAGGCCTTCGACGCGCTCGAACGTGCGGTTGCTGAAACGCTCGAGCGTCTGAAAGCCATGTCGGCGCGTGTTGCCGCGGCGGACGCGAAGAGTGCGGAGCTGGGAGAAGTCGTTCAGCGCTTCACGGGGGACGGAGACGAGGGAGGACGCATCCTTACGAGGCTAAAGCAACTCGAAGCCGAGAACGTCGACCTCAAGGGCCGCTTGGAGCAGGGACGTGAAGGCGTCGACCGGATGTTGGCCAGGATCCGCTTCTTGGAGAACCAGGAATGAGCGCCGACAAGAACTCAGTGACCGTCAGGATCGCGGGCGAAGAGCACACGATCCGCGCCAGCGCTGAGCCCAGCTACACCCGCAAGTGCGCCGAGCTTGTCGACGAGCGGATTCACCAGATCAGGCTGCAGGCTGGCCTCATCGAAGGGCACAAGGCGGCGATCCTCGCAGCCCTGTCGATCGCCGACGAGTGCTTCCAGGCCCGGCAGGAGCTGGCCAGTGTGCGCGGTGACCTCTCTGCACGTGCCCAAGAGCTCGCCAGCCGCCTCCAAGAGGCGGTCCCAGAGGGCCGCTCCTAGGCCTGCATCACGGCCTCCAGGGCTGCGCGTCAGCTTGCGTCCTGCTTCGGGCGCAACCTATTCTCACCTCGTTAGGACCCCTCCCGCTCGATAGCAGGACCTGAGCGGACGGGTATTTCGCTCACCTTCGGCCGCTGTAGGCCGATTTCGGAGTAGATACATGATCACCCCGCCTGTATTGCTGGCGGCGGCGGTGGCTCTCGTTCTTGGCGCTCTGGTCGGATTCGCAATATCACGATCCCGGGAAAGAGCCCGGCGGTTACTCGAGAGACAAGGCGCGCAGGACGAGGCCTCCCGCATCCTGGAGAGGGCGCGAGAGCATGCAGATAGCGCCCGTAAAGCCGGCGAGCTCGCTGGACGGGAAGAAGGCTTCCGTCTCCGCGAGACGTGGGAGAAGGAGGAGGACCGCCGGCGCGAGGAGATCGAGCGCGCCGAGCGGCGGGCGGAAGAACGTTCCGACTCGCTGGATCGCCGCTTCGACCTCCTGAACGTACGCGAAGGTGAACTCGAGCAACGCGGCGCTGCGCTCACGGAGCAGGAGCAGGCCGTCGTGGCTCAGGCCGCCCTGGTCGAGCAGGAGCTGTCGGGTGCCCGCGGCCGCCTGGAGAAGATCGCCGGTCTCAGCGTGCACGAGGCGAAGCAGGAGCTCATCGCCGATTTACACGATGCCGCACGCGCCGAGGCCGCCAACTCGTTGCGCGAGCTCAAGGATCAGGCGCAGCGTGAGGCGGAGGCAGAGGCCCGCAAGATCGTGGCGCTCTCGATTCAACGCATGGCCGCCGATCTGACCGCCGAGACGACCGTCTCCGTGGTCCAACTACCGTCCGAGGAAATGAAGGGACGCATCATCGGGCGCGAGGGAAGAAACATCCGTTCCTTCGAGCAGGCGACCGGGGTCGACGTCATCATCGATGACACGCCAGAAGCTGTGGTGCTGTCCGCCTTCGATCCGGTCCGTCGGGAAGTCGCGCGTATCGCCCTCCAGCGGCTCGTCGAAGACGGTCGCATTCATCCGGGACGAATCGAAGAAGTGGTGGAGAAGGCGGGGGGGGAGGTCGAGAAGGCCATGGTCACCGCCGCCGAGGAGGTCCTCTACGAGCTGGGCATTCACAACGTACACCCCGAAATCGTGAAGACCCTCGGTCGCCTCCGGTTCCGCACGTCGTACGGCCAGAATCAGCTTCTGCACGCGAAGGAAGTCGCTCTGTTGGCCGGGAACATGGCGGCCGAGATGGGGCTCGACATCCAGACGACCAAGCGCGCGGGTATCCTGCACGATGTGGGAAAAGGGATGACGCACGAGCACGAAGGGACGCACGTAGAGCTCGGCTATCGCCTCTGCAAGAAGCACAAGGAAGGAGAGGTCGTGCTGAATGCCATCCGGGCGCACCACGATGAAGAGCCGCACTTCTTCGCCGAGACTTTCCTGGTCAGCGCAGCCGACGCCATCAGCGGGTCACGTCCAGGCGCTAGGCGCGAGATGTTCGAGGGGTACGTGAAGCGTCTCGAGAAGCTCGAGGAGCTCGCCATGGATCACCCCGGGGTGGAGCGATGCTTCGCCATTCAGGCCGGACGTGAGTTGCGCGTTATGGTGGAGCCCGGAAAGGTCAGCGACGCCGACATGGCGCAGATCTCGGAGTCGGTTGCGCGTAAGATCGAGAGCGAGCTGCAGTACCCGGGCCAGATCAAGGTGGTCGTGGTGCGCGAGACGCGGACGGTGGACTTCGCGCGGTAGGTGGTGCCGCACCTGACCCGCCCTGGCGTGGCTGTCAGTTGCCCCCCAAAGTGCGGAGTCGCCGAGGTGAGTTCGGCGCCGTAGTCACCTTCACTCGAGCCCCGAGATCCGATGCTTGGACGCCCTCTCATTCCGTTGCTCGGCGCGCTCGGCGTGGGCCTCTGCGCCCCGCAGGTACTCGCTGCCCAGGACGACGCGGAGGACGCCGATGGACCGCGTTCCTACGACGAGGTCATCACGTCGGCGGCGGAGACGGATGCCGGCGTGTTCGTCGTGCACCGCATCGGGGAAGAGCTCTACTTCGAGATTCCGCGCGACGCGCTCGGCCGTGACATGCTGCTGGTGGCCGATCGCCGGGGGACGGTGCGCGGCGCAGGGTACGGCGGGCAAGAGATCTCCAACCGCATCGTGCGTTGGGAGCGGATGGGCGATCGCATCCTGTTTCGCATCGTGTCGTACGACATGCGCGCCGACCCGGCCTCACCCGTCGCCAGGGCGGTCGAGCTCTCCAACGTTCCGCCGATCGTGATGAGCTTCGACGTCGAGGCGTGGAACCCGCAGGACAGCAGCGCCGTCATCGAAGCGACACCGCTCTTCACCACCGACGTGCGAGAACTAAACGTACGACAGGCTGGAGTCCGGGTGCGCAGTTTCGACCCGGCCCGCTCGTTCGTCGAGCGAGCGCGCTCGTTTCCGCGCAACGTCGAGGTCAGCGCGCTCCACACCTTCGAAGTGGACTCAATCCCGGGCGCCCCCGGCACGGGCGGCTTCAACCGATCGTTGAATACGCTGACGATGGTCATGAACTACTCGATGGTCCTCCTGCCGGACGACCCGATGATGCCCCGTTTGTGCGACGACCGCGTGGGCTACTTCAACCTCTCGTTCGAGAACTTCGACGACGACCGCGTGCCGGGCGCGGAACGGTGCTACATCCAGCGATACCGTCTCGAGCAGCGAAATCCAGGCGCTGCTTTGTCGGATCCCGTCGAGCCGATCGTATGGTGGATCGACTCGGCGACGCCCGCCAAGTGGGTGCCCTGGCTCATTCAGGGCGTCGAGGCGTGGGAGCCCATCTTCCGGAGCGCCGGGTTTTCCAACGCCATCGAGGCGCGCCTGGCGCCTATCGATGACCCTGACTTCGACTTGGACGACTCGCGCAACTCGGTGATCCGTTGGCTGCCGTCCGTCATCGAGAACGCCTACGGCCCTCGTATCAGCGATCCGCGCAGCGGCGAGATCATGAACGCCAACATCGGCTTCTACCACAACATCACGAGTCTCATCGAGGCTTGGTATTGGACCCAGGCCGGCGCGGCGGATCCGCGGGCGGTGCATCTCCCGCTCCCCGACTCGCTCATGGGGGAGATGATGGCTTTCGTGGCGACGCACGAGGTCGGCCACAGCATCGGACTGCGCCACAACATGGTCGCGTCGGCGGCCTACCCGGTGGACTCACTGCGCAGTCGCTCGTTCACGTGTGGGCGCCGCAACACGAGCCCGTCGATCATGGACTACGCGCGGTACAACTACGTCGCGCAACCGGGTGATGGCGCGTGCCTGATGCAAGGCATGGGGGTCTATGACCATTTTGCCGTCGACTGGGGATACCGCCCGATTCCGAGCGCGACCACACCCGACGCCGAGCGGTCGGTCCTCGACTCACTGGCACGCCTCCAGGAGTCGAGGCCCGAGCTCCGGTGGATCGGCGACGGTGATGCGGTGGACCCACGCATCGTGACCGAGGCCCTGGGCGACGACCCGGTGCGGGCCACCCGCTACGGACTCGAGAACATCAAGCGCCTGTCGACGATGATTCTGCCGGCTGCGACGACGGACGGGCTCGCCAATTACGACCGTGCCCGAGAGCTCTACAACGACCTGGTGGCGCAGTGGGCGCGGGAAATGGGCCATGTGGCCGTCGTGGTAGGGGGGCAGTACCAAGTCACGAAGTACGCCGGCCAAAGCGGACCGGTATATACCCCCGTACCACGGGGCCGCCAGCAGGAGGCCGTGGGGTTTCTTCTCGAGAACGCGTTCACCACACCGACGTACTTCCTCGATACGGAACTGCTGCGCCGCATCGAGGCCACGGGGGCTGTAGATCGTGTGCGGCAGCGTCAGAGCGCGCTGCTGAACACCGTGCTCCAGGACCGCCGGCTCAACCGGCTCGCGGATCAGTCCGCGCTCGCTCCACCCGACGATCCGGCGTACACGATCGATGACCTGCTGAGCGATCTCTCAAGCGGAATCTTCAGCGAGGCCACTCAAGCCCGTCCCGTGACGAACGAATTTCGACGCAACATCCAGCGTTCGTTCGTCGAACAGATGGAGCGACTCATCTCCACTCCGCTCGAGCCGCAGGGAGGCAACCCACAGTCCAGGCCGCCGCCGCGGCCAGCGGACGCTCGCGCGTTGGCCCGTGCCACGCTGAGGTCGCTGGACTCGCAGCTGAGCGCAGCGATCCCGAACACCCAGGACCGGGTGACCATAGCCCATTTCGAGGACATGCTCGCAAGGATCGACGAGATCCTCAACCCGAGGTAAACCGGGCGGGAACGGGGGGCGGGAGCGCTCGGTCGGCGCCGCGCCACCCCGTGTTATCTTTTCGGCTCTCCTTTCGATGCAGCCCCGACCTACGACGGCATGAGCGCCCAGATCATTTCCGGCCGCGAGATCGCGGAACAGATTCGAGCAGAGCTGACGGAGCGGGTGACCGAGCTGCAGGGCGAGGGGATTCGCCCGGGTCTGGCGACCGTGCTCGTCGGTGAGGATCCGGCTTCGCAGATGTACGTCGGTATGAAGAACAAGGCCGCGGCGAAGATGGGCATCCACTCGCGCCAGATCACGCTGCCCTCCGATACGTCGGAAGACGAACTGCTGGGCGTGGTCGCGGGACTCAACGCCGACCCGGAGATTCACGGAATCCTCGTGCAGTTGCCCCTTCCGGATCAGATCGACGAAGGCAAGGTCATCGAGGCGATTCATCCCTCGAAGGACGTGGACGGCTTCCACCCGATGAGCGTGGGTAGGCTCGCCACGGACTCAGGTGACTTCTTCGCGCCGTGCACACCGGCCGGCGTGATCGAAATGCTCGTCAGGAGCGGCCACGACCCGTCGGGGAAGCACGTCGTGGTGGTGGGACGCTCCAACTTGGTCGGGAGGCCGCTGGCCTCGCTGCTCCTGCGGAAGGGCCGCGGAGGCAACGCTACGGTAACGGTGTGCCACTCGCGTACGACGAATCTCGCGGACGTGACGCGCACTGCGGATATCCTGGTCGTCGCCATGGGTCGTCCGGAGACGATCACGGCCGACATGGTCAGGCCCGGCACCGTAGTGATCGACGTGGGCACGAACCGCGTCGATGACGAGACGTCGGACAAGGGGTACCGCGTGTGTGGTGATGTGCTGTTCGACGAGGTGAAGGACGTCGCGGCCGCCATTTCGCCTGTGCCGGGCGGCGTGGGGCCCATGACAATCACCATGCTCCTATCGAACACCGTGAAGTCGGCAGTGGCCAGCGCGGCGAACACCACGGGCTGAGCGTTGGACGACGACCTCAGCCTGGACCTCTTCGGGGATGCGGAACCGGAGCCGGGCGCCTCCGGTCCCCAGCCCGAGCCGATGCCGGAGCCCCCGGGCCCGAAGGTCTGGTCCGTCTCGCAGGTGAACCGGGCCGTGCGAGGCCTCTTGGACGACAGCGTCGACCCACTTTGGATCGGGGGGGAGGTGGGCGGTTGGACCCGCTCCAGGGCCGGGCATCGCTACTTCACCCTGAAGGACGAACGCGCTCAGCTCCGTTGCGTCATGTTCGCCCGGGAAGCGGAGCGACTCCCCACGGATCCGGACGAAGGGACCAAGGTCCGGGTCTTCGGGGCGCTTACCCTGTACGAGGCCCGCGGGGAATACCAGCTCGTCGTCCGTCAGCTGGAGGCCGAGGGAGCCGAAGGGCTGTGGCGCTTGGCCTTCGAGAAGCTACGTGGAAAGCTGGAGGCCGAGGGCCTACTGGATCCGCTGCGTAAGCGCCCCCTGCCCACGCATCCCTCCTGCGTCGGGGTCGTAACCTCACTCGAAGGCGCAGCGCTCACCGACATCGTGTCGGTCCTGGCGCGGCGGGCGCCCTGGACGCGCGTGGTCGTTCGCGGCACGAGGGTGCAGGGCGAGGGAGCTGCGGTCGAGATCGCTTCGGCGCTGCGTGATCTCTCGGACAGCGGTCTCGCGGATGTAATCATCGTGGGAAGGGGTGGCGGCTCCGTGGAGGACCTGTGGGCGTTCAACGAGGAACCGGTGGCCCGCGCCATCGTCGCGTCATCGGCTACCGGCGTCA
>JAOTVA010000146.1 GCA_029863645.1 Gemmatimonadota bacterium | reverse complement strand
CACACGTACGGCCAGGAGCCCGGGTGAGGGCTTCGTCGTGAAGACCGAAACACTAATCCTGAACGACTCTGAAGAGGCGGCTCGGGCCGCTCGCAAGATCGAGAAGTCGCTGCCGAGGTGGGCCCGACTCAGGGACGAAGTCATCGAGGACCTTCGGCGGAAGCAGGACACATTGAAGGAGCTCAGCGGAAGCCTCTCAGACCTCGTTGAGTCGTGGCGCGGAGTGCTGCAAGAAGTTCTCGTGACCATGGCATAGGGCCGTCCCTCAACTGCCAGATTCTTCCGTAGGTGGTCCTCGCGCCGCATACGCCGAGCGCTTCGCTCATCATGAGGCGCTCAGAGACTCGGCGGCCCGCAGGTCGGTCCGACTTTCGAACGTTCGTGCCGCCACGTTCGTCGCGGCCGCTGCAGCTTGGATTGCACTAGATTTTGTTTCCGGCCCGGCCGCGCGCCTCGCTTTGGCGATCGCCGTGCTGCTCACGACGGTGTTCATCGTCCAGGTCGTGGTCCACCGCAGGGTTCGCCGCATGGAGGCCTGGGAGGGTACGCTGGCCTCACTCGCTCAGGAGGGACTCCTGAGACTGGATCGGGACTGGGAAGGGCTCGAAGCGGCCTTGCCCGCAGCCGAGCGTGCGTCGGAGGTGAATCCGCCTGGACACCCCTACGCGGGGGACCTGAGCGTCGTGGGCCAGATGTCTCTGGTGCGGCTGGCCGGTCCGGTCACCTCGGAACGGGGGCGGGCCATCCTGCGGTCGTGGCTTCTCGAGCCCGGAGATGTGGCGATCGTCGAAGCGCGCCACGGGGCAGGGCGGGAACTCGCTGCATTGTCGGAGATCAGGACGCATTTCGCGGCCCTGGGCCGCTTGTATGGCCCGAAGTCGCTGGAAGGCCTCGCTCGCTTCTTCGCGTGGGCCGAGGAGGACTCCAGGGACACACGCCGCCCGCTGCTCGGAACTGCGGCCTGGGTGTTGCCCCCACTTCTCGTCGCGGGGCTGGTCGGCTATTTCGCTTTCGGGTGGCCGCCATGGTGGCTCGCTCCTACGGTGGCGCACTTCGAGATCCTGCGCCGGCATGCCGCCCGCATGCGGAAGGCCTTCACAGAATCCGTGCTGGGTGGTCCACCCCTGAGGGCCCTCGTTCCTCAGCTCGACTTCCTGAGCAAGCACCAGTGGAAGGACCCTACGCTTGCTGCACTCGCCGCCCGCTTGGGCCACGGCGACGAGGCCGCCCGAAAGCATCTGGAGCGGCTGTCGCGGCTCCTGGACTCGGTGGAGAGCCGTCGCAACGCGATGTACGCGATGACCGCCCCTATCCTGCTCCTCGACATCCACTTGTGTTCGGCGCTGGATCGGTGGAGAACCGCGCACGGCTCGGCGGCGCGTGACTGGCTGGAGGCCCTGGGGGAGTGGGAAGCTCTGGCGGCCCTCGCCACCTATGCGTACGACCATCCTGACTGGGCGTACCCCACGTTCCAGAAGGGGGAAGCGCCGCAACTGACGGCCCAAGCGCTCGGCCACCCCCTCCTGCCCCCGTCCGAGTGCGTTCGCAACGACGTGTCGGTCGGTCCCCCAGGGACCTTCCTCTTCGTGACCGGCTCGAATATGTCGGGGAAGAGCACGCTCCTGCGGGCCCTGGGCGCCAACGCCGTGCTCGGGGCGGCAGGCGCGCCTGTGTGCGCCGAGTCGTTCTCGCTACCCCCGGTCCGTGTCCACACAAGCATGCGCATCGAGGACTCCCTCGCCGAGGGCATCTCGCTCTTCATGGCGGAGCTGCTCCGAATCAAGGTGGTGGTGGAGGCTGCAGCCGCTGACGAGGCGCGGCGCCCCGTCCTGTACTTGCTGGACGAGATCCTCCACGGGACGAACAGCGCCGAACGCCGCATCGCGGCTCGTGCGGTCGTGCGCCACTTGTTGGCGTCCGATGCGATAGGCGCCGTGAGCTCTCACGACCTGGCTCTCGCCGAGGCTGCCGACCTACGGTCCGCTGCGCACACCGTGCACTTCCGCGAGGAGGTGGAAAGCGGTGAGGGCGACAGATCAAGCGCGGTGCTGACGTTCGACTACCGCTTACGAGAGGGCGTCGCCACGACGCGAAATGCTCTCAAGCTATTGGGTGTGGTGGGGCTGGGTGGCCTCGACGTGAGAACGGAGGAAGAGGAGGGCTAGACGCGCGCGGGCAGGGAGACGCATGCGGGAAAGAAAGAACCGGGCCCGGGGATTCGACCCCGGGCCCGGCTTTCTTACACGCTGGTCCCGAAGGACCCGTACCTACTGCACCTGCTTAGAACCCGACAGGTGCCTCGAACGCGGTGCAGCCTGTGCCGCGGAGGGCGAGCCCACCGCCGTCTGCGAAGAACGGGTTGACCTGGTACTCGGTCCCGGACATGAGCTGACGTACGCCCCCGCCGAACGTGTACGACGCCCCGGCGTTGATCAAGTCACCCTCCGCGCGCGGGAACCAAAGCTTTTCGTTGTGAACGATCTTTCTCGACCAGAAGCGCGCCTCTTGCCAGAGGGCCCGACGGGTCTCCTCGATGAGCATGTCCTCATAGGCATCTGCGTCGGCCAAGAGCGCGTCCCGGTACGAAGTATCGGCCCCCGTTCCGATTCCGGGCAGACCGTCCGCGGTCCGTATCGCGTTCACGTGGTCGATCCCAGCCTGAGTGTTGCCAGCGGCTTCCGCCCGGATCAACCGCATCTCCTTCCAGTTGATCAAGGGGATGTCGTCGGCGTCGTTCGGGTACTTCTGCGGGATGTCGAGGACACCACCCGCCGTGTTCCCCTTGATGTGCGTGACGCGTGTGTCGTCCTCGGTTCCGGCGACCTTCGTCACCGACGGTCCGAATTCGGTCGACGTCGAGTCGAGGACCGGATACCCCGCGGCGTCCACGGCACGACCCGTCGCGGTCTCGATTCCGAGGTTGATGTAACCCGTGAAGGGCAGCGGGTTGGGCCACGCAGTTCCGTTCGGGTGCGACCCGAGGACGGTGATGCCGTAGGTGTTGGTGGCATCCTTCAGCTTGACCGGACCCTGCAGGAAGCCAGCGGCTTGAACGCCGCCGCCGCCGCTCTGCGAGGTGCTGGGCATGTTGCGGCGCCCCTCTCCCGCCTCGCGCAAGACCCAGGAGACATGGCCGTCCGGCACCATCGCCGCATCGGCCGCCGCGAGCGCCAGGTCACCCCGTGCCCACCGGATACGAGCACGAAGGCCATACGTGGCCGTGTTGATGCTACTGGTGTGCTCCCCTGCCTGGGTGGAGATGTCGAAGTCGCCTGACGCCGCCGTGATCGCGAACACCGTGTCCGCCCACCCTTCGGCGAGATTCAGCGTTGCGGTCGGTGTCAGCAGAGGGCCGGAATCGACGGCGAACTCGCAGAAGTGCTCACCGAAGATGTCCAGAATGGCTGCCGTGTAGAACGCGGTCGTGGCACGGAGCTCCGCGCTTGAGCCCCAGCCGAGCATGCTCTGGTACGTGCTGTACCCCTGAGCGCGCGCGATGGTGAAGGGCCCGGCCCAGTCCTGGTCGTACGCGTTTCCTTCGTCGCAGCCGCCGTAGCCGGGCGTCGGCGTGTACTGGGAGTAGTTGCCCGCAACTCCCGTGACCATCTGGAAGTTGTCTTCCTGCCCTGCCGCGTCCATGGTGAACGTGGAGTAGCCGCACTCGAAGAGCCCCATGATCGCGTTGAGCAAGATCGGGGCGGCGGCCGGATTGTCCACGTCCAGGTCGGTCACTACGCCCGGCAGCTCGACCTCGAGGAGGCTGTCACACGCGCCGACCCCCAGGGCGAGAACCAGCGTAGCGGCGACCCCCCAACGACTGGAGCGCGCCGTCGTCTGTCGTCCTATTGGTTTCATTTGGAAATTCGTCCTATTCGATGTTGGATGGCGGCACAGGGTGGCTCAGGCCCGAAGGCCTGAGCCACCCATGCCGAGGTCCTTAGAGATCCGGAGAGCTTAGAAGGAGATCCGAACCATGGCATTGATCGTTGCCATGCCCGGCATTTCCCACAGCGCTCCCGCCGAAGGATTGTTGCCTGGATCGGCGTACTCAGGATCGTAGATCGGATTCCCGGCGAGGTCGGTGTCGACCTTCTGCCAGAGCATGAACAAGTTCGATCCGGAGACCGAGACCGAAGCGCGATCCGCGCCGATCCGGCCCACGAGATCCTGCGGCAGGTTATACCGCGCGCCGAGCTGACGCAGCCTCCAGAAGTCGGCCGGGAAACGCCCGTTGTACTGGTCGTCGAGGTAACTACCCGTGCCGGCGAGGAATGCCGGATTGTCTCTCGTGACTGAGTTCAGGCAGCTCCGGTAGAACCGGCACGCAAAGTTGGCGTCCGTGCTGGCGATCCAACGACCGTACTGACCCTCGGCGACCGCGAAGACCTGCAGATCGTTGAAGAGCGTCAGCGTCGGCGCTACTGCGAAGCTGTATTTCGGGTACGCCGTACCCAGCAGGATACCCGAATCGGTGTAGTCACTGCAGAGGCCGGTCGCGCCACCGGGGAAGATGTTCGGACCCCCGGCGAAGCCTGCGACTCCCATGTCACACATTACTGTCGCGTTGTTGACGTTCGTGCCGGCAGCATTCAACTCCGCCGACCGAATCCAGTAATCCGTAACGATGGTCGGCGTCGGGTAACCGAGCTGGAAGTTCCCGCTCGGAAGGATGCCCTCACCGAGCGCCGTGATCTCGTTCGTCGTATAGTCGGCCGACATGGCCAAGTCGAAGGCGACGGACTCGTTCTGGAAGATGCGGGCGTCGACGCTCGCCTCCCAGCCGTTGTTCGTCATCTCACCCAGGTTGCCCTGTTGCGAGCCTCCGCGACCGTCGCTCGGAGCGAGCGGCTGGTTGATGAGCAGGTCGCTCGTCGTGGTCGTGTAGTAGCTGAACTCGGCTGACAGGCGGTCGTCGAAGACCGCGATGTCGAGGCCGACCTCGAGCTCCGTGCTGACCTCAGGACCGACATCGAGGTTCCCCGCGCTGCTGGGGAAGAGCCCGTTGCCATTCGGTCCTAGGACCGTGGCGTACGTCGTGATTGCCGAGAAGGTAGAAGGCTGACGGCCCGACTTACCCCATGCGCCACGGAAGCGCAGGCTGTTGACGAAGCTCTCGGGGAAGAACGACTCCTCAGAGACTACCCAGGAGGCCGAGACCTTCGGGTAGTACTGGAGGTCGAACTCTCCGCCGAACGCGGAGTTGTCGTCGGCGCGCATCGCACCGGTCAGGTAGATCCTGTCCTGCCAGTTGAGCTCTTCCTGAGCGAAGAAGCCCAGAGACTTGTTCTGGATCGACGAAAAGCTGACCTGTCGGTCCGCGAACTCGGTCTGCGAGATGACCTTCTGAACGGCCGTTGGGAAGCCACGACCCTCGTTGATGACGTTCTCATTGAAGCGCGTGTAGTACTGCGCGCCGAAGGACGTGGTGGTTCGCAGGTCATCGGTGGCTTGGTACGCCCCGCTGATCGAGTAGTCGAACGTCATGGTCTCGTCGATCGGACGCTCGTAAATGACGAGTCCATTGGGGGCCGCCGGAAAGTCCGAAGCACCCGGGATGTAGTTGTTGTCTGTCTCCCCGCCCTTGTCGATGCCGAAGATCAATCGCTGGGTCAGCCAATCGCCGTACGTGTGTGTTGCCGTCGCGCTAGTCGTAAAGCGGTTGTAGTCGCGGGTGATGTCCGTACCCTCGTACGCCTGCGGGAAGCGCTCCTGGAAGCCGAGGAAGCCCTGGCCCGTCGTCCCATACGCGGGACGGAGGCCCGGCAGGTTGGCGGGGCGGCCCCACACCAACTGGTGCCAGACGCCGCCCTCAGACTGGACAGTGGCGAAGCGTGTGTCGCCCTGGGTGTATCCCATCGAGACGTCGAGGTTGATGCTCTCGGTGAGGAGCACCGTGACGTTGGCTCGTGCGCTCGACTGCCGATTGGTGTTGTAGTCGACCACGCCGACCTCGTCACCGAAGCTGCCGGCGAGGTAGTAGCGCACCTGGTCGAGTCCGCCACGCACACTGACGTTGTAGCGCTGAGCGAGACCGTTCTGGAACAGGTCGCCCGTGCGGTCACCAGGCACGTAGGAAGAAGAGGTGGACGCGTCCGGCACGAATCCGGCAAAGCGGCCAGTGCCACGCAGGTAATCGCCGGCCTCGTCATACAGCTGGACCGGGACGATGTCAGCCGGCGCGCACTGCGAGACGATCTGACTGCAGCCATACTGCGTGCCGAGCGTCTCCTGCGGGTGATTCATGAAGTTGGTGCCCTGGGTCGTCTCGACCGAGAACTCCGGTGCACCCACGCTACCCTTCTTGGTGATGATCTGGATCACGCCGGCCGAAGCCTCCGTGCCGTACAGCGTTGCGGCGGAGGGGCCCTTGATGACCTCGATGCTCTCAATCTGGTCGGGGTTGATGTTGCCCAGAGCGCTAGCGCTCGAGCCGCCCCGTCCCGTGTTCGGACCGAGTGTCGCGTCATTCTGGACCCTGACGCCGTCCACGTAGATGAGCGGCGAGGAGCCGAGGCTCACACTGGAGACGCCTCGAATGGCGATGCTCGAACCTGCGCCGACCTGTCCGACCACAGAGTTGAACCGCAGGCCTGGCGTACGAGCTGCCATGAGCGTCTGCAGGCTCGCGATCGGTGCCTGCTCCGTCACGGTCGCGGCTGAGAGCCGCTCAACGGAGTTACCGAGGGCGCGACGCTGTGTCTGCCCGACGGTACCCGTAACGATGACCTCTTGCAGCTGTAGGGCCTCCTCGGCCAGGACGATGTCCTGAACGACCGTGGCGCCTGCGCCTACGCTGACTTCTTGAGTGACGGTCCCGTAGCCGATCCGCGCGGCCGTAACCGTGTGGGTGCCTGCCGGGACGTTCACGAGGAGATAGCGCCCGTTCTGCTGCGTGAGCGCGCCGAGGTTGAGCCCCTCGATAAAGATCTGGACTGAAGCGATCGGCTGACCGCCCCTGGAGTCGGTGACGCGTCCCGTCACCGTGCCCGCCTGCTGTGCGTCGAGACTCGGCACGGCCAACAACAGAGCCGCCGCCAAGACACCCGTCGCACGGGTGAGTCGCGAACAAAGTCGTGAGTGCATGATGCCTCCCAAATGGAGTTGAGTACTTCTGCCTCAGGCACGTGAAGCCTGAGGCATACTGATAATAGTACAGCGCGTGCCTTTTGAGCACAGGTGACTAGTACTACGCGCCCGCCGAAAGGGCAAGCACCCGGCCACCCGTTGATTGAGGCGAGAATCCGGGCTCGGCCTAGGGATTCCCCTGCCTCTCGCGCAGGTGTGTCACCGGCCCTCGGGAGCGCGTCGGTCAGGCTGTCCGACTACGCCGTCCGGATCGGCCTATATGTCCGGTGTCTCGAGGCGCCCGCCAACGCGCCCGATCGGTCGTATCTCGTTACGGGAAAGCGACATAGATCGCTTATTACGTCCCGGTCCGGGGCTTGCTTTCACGGGTGGGTGCACGACGACGGCTGAATTCGGTCGCGCCTTTCGAATGCGCAAGCGGCGGGGCGACAGGCTCCCGCCGGCCGGCCGGCCTCTCACTGGAGTTCTCCCTCGGAATGACCCAAGTCCGCTCGGATCCGCCCGATACGCCGGCGCCACGGTCCCCGAACGTCGCGGCCAGAGAAGGCCCGCGCCGCTCCCTCAACGTCGCGGTGGCCGCCGTGGGCCTCCTCGTCGCGGCGCCCCTCATGTTGCTCGTGGCGGTTTTGATCAAGCTGGACTCCCCTGGTCCGGTGATCTTCAAGCAGAAGCGAGTGGGTCTCGACCGGCGGAGTAGCCGCGGACCCGAATCGGAGAGCCGTCGGCGCGGCAGTGATGCGGGTGGTCGCCTTTTCACGATGTACAAGTTCCGCACGATGACCTCGTCGGGTGCGGGCTCCGAGGAGAAGTGGGCCACCAAGGAAGACAGACGCATCACGCGGGTGGGTCGCTTCCTCCGCGCGACGCGCATCGACGAGCTGCCCCAGCTGGTCAACGTCTTGAGGGGTGACATGAACATCGTCGGACCTCGCCCCGAACAGCCCATCATCTTTCAGGAGTTGCGCCGCGAACTCGGCGGCTACCAGGAACGACAGAAGGTGCTGCCCGGCATCACCGGGTGGGCGCAGGTCCAGCTCGGCTACGACACGAGCCTCGAGGATGTCAAGAAGAAGGTCGAGCTCGACCTCGAGTACATCGAGAAGCGTTCCGCATCAGAGGACCTCGTCATCATGGCCAAGACGATGCCTGTGGTGGTCTTTCGGCGCGTGTGGATGTAGGCCTCCTCTCCATAATGTA
>JAOTVA010000001.1 GCA_029863645.1 Gemmatimonadota bacterium | reverse complement strand
CCCCCACCTGGCGCAGCATGCGCACGAGGCTCCGAGAGGTCGTCCCCCGTACGAGCGAATCGTCCACGATGACGACCCGTTGGCCGTCCACGACTTCCTTCACGGGGTTGTACTTCATGCGGGCGCCGAAATCGCGGTCCTCTTGCAGCGGCTGGATGAACGTGCGGCCGACATAGTGGTTGCGGAGCAGGCCGAGCTCGAAGGGAATCCCGCTCTCTTCCGCGTAGCCCAGTGCAGCCGAGTTCGCGCTATCCGGTACTGCGATGACCGCGTCGGCCTCTACCGGATGTTCGCGCGCCAGCTGTCGGCCGAACTCCCGTCGGGCACGGTCCACGCTCTCGCCCCAGATGAGAGAGTCAGGACGGGCGAAATACACGAGCTCGAAGATGCAAGGTGCCGCTTGGCTCGCTGTCTTGAGCGACCGGAGGTGTTCAACCGAATCGCCCTGGATCTTGATCACCTCACCGGGCTCCACGTCACGTACGTACTCGGCTCCGATGATGTCGAGTGCACACGTCTCGCTCGCGACGATGTGGCCACCACCCTTACGGCCCAGCACGAGCGGGCGAAATCCACGCGGGTCTCTCGCGGCGTAGATCGCGGAGTCGATCGACAGGATGATGGAGAACGCGCCTTCGAGGTGGGAGAGGGCGTCGTCCACCTGTGCGTCTACCGTGTCGTGCCGAGACTTGGCGATCAGGTGAACGAGCGTCTCGGAGTCGGCAGACGACCGGAAGATCGCTCCTTCCTCCACGAGCCGGGCTCGCAGATCGAGGTGGTTGGTCAGGTTGCCGTTGTGAGCCAAAGCCAAGTCGCCACGAGCGAAGCGGGCGGTGAGCGGCTGGGCGTTCGCGATGTCGTTGCCGCCGGCGGTCGAGTACCGCGTATGACCCACGGCGGTGTCGCCACGAAGCCGCTCCAACGCCGAGGTATCGAACACCTCCGAGACCAGACCGCGGCCTTTATGGGACTTCGTGCCCTTCCCGCCAAAGGCCACGATTCCTGCGGCTTCCTGGCCTCGGTGTTGCAAGGCGTACAGCGCCAGGTAGGCCTGCGCCGCCGCATTCTCGACGCCACTTATTCCGACGATGCCACACATATCAGGTTCCCGTCGGAGGAGCTTCCATCCGATTTGCGAGAGAGTCGAAGTACGCGGCCCCCATTTCGGCGGGACGGGCGGAGATCGATGCCCCGCGAACCGAAATGCGGAAGTCGTCGTCCGGCCCCTGGACCGTGCCAATCCGACGTGCTGGCACTTCGTGTAGCGCGGCGACACGAAGCACTTGGTCCGTCCGGTCCGGCGCGCAGGACACGACGATCCGACCCTGGGCTTCGCCGAACAGTGCGGCCACCGGTCGAAGGTCGTCGTCGATGTCGACGTCGATGCCGTGAGGCGCCTCACCGTCGCCCAGAGCCGATTCCGCGAGGGCGCAGGCCAGGCCGCCCTCCGAGCAGTCGTGCGCTGAGGAGAGCAGTCGTTCATGAATCATCTTCAAGACGGCCTGCTGCAGCGCTCGTTCCGCGTCGAGGTCGACCGCGGGAGGCGCGCCAGCCACCAGGTCGGCGGTCACATAAAGGTACTCCGACCCGCCGAGCTCATTCGTGTTCGCGCCGAGCAGAACGATGTCTTCGCCCTCATGCCGGAACGCCTGTCGCGTGATCGTCGCCACGTCCTCGATCACCCCCACCATGCCGATGACGGGCGTGGGATAGATCGACCGGCCGTCCGTCTCGTTGTACAGGGAGACGTTTCCACCTGTCACCGGTGTCTCGAACGTCTCGCAGGCGTCCACCATGCCCAGCACGGCTTCCCGCAACTGGTAGTAGATATGCGGCTTGAGCGGATTGCCGAAGTTCAAGTTGTTCGTCACAGCCGTCGGAACGGCGCCGACACAAACGAGGTTCCGAGCGGCTTCGGCCGCTGCGATCATCGCCCCGCGCTTGGGCTCCAGGTAGACGAAGCGTCCGTTACAGTCGGTGGTCGCGGCCACGGCGCGCTTCGTACCGCGAATGCGTATGACTCCCGCATCTCCTCCTGGCCGCACCGCGGTCGCCGTGCGCACGGTCGTATCGTACTGCTCGTAGATCCAGCGCTTCGACGCGACGTTCGGAGAACTCAACAAGAGCATGAACGTCTTGGTGAGATCTCCCTCAGGGATGAGGTGCTCGGACAGATCCATGGCACGCAGCGCCTGAATCTCCTCGGACTCGATCCCTTCACGCTCGTACGTGGGACACCCCTCGGTCAGCGGCAGGGCCGGGATGCTCGCAACGACGACTCCATCCTCGAGGATGCGGAAGAGCCCGTCTGATGTGACGCGTCCGATCTCGGCCGCTTCGAGCTCCCACTTCTCCAGAATCCGTGTCACCTCGCCCTCGAGGCCCTTCTCGACGACGACGAGCATTCGCTCTTGAGATTCTGAAAGGAGGATCTCGTAGGGCGTCATGCCCTGCTCGCGCGTGGGTACCGCCGTCATCTCCAACTCGACGCCGGTTCCCGCGCGCCCCGCCATCTCGGTGGCGGATGAAGTGATCCCCGCCGCCCCCATGTCCTGGATGCCCGTGATCACCCCGCTGGCGATCAGCTCCAGGCTCGCCTCGAGCAGGAGCTTCTCCGTGAACGGATCTCCTACCTGGACCTGAGGCCTGCTCGACTCGTCCGAGTCCTCGCTCAGTTCTTCACTCGCGAAGGTCGCCCCATGGATGCCGTCTCGGCCCGTGCGGGCCCCGACGGCCATGAGGGTGTTTCCCACGCCCGATGCGGAAGCCGTGATGAGCTCTTCGCGCTTCATGAGGCCGAGGCACATCGCGTTGACGATCGGGTTGCCCTCGTAGCCTCGGTCGAAGGCTACCTCGCCACCGATGTTGGGAATGCCCACACAGTTGCCGTAGTCTCCGACCCCGCTCACGACGCCGCTGAAGAGGTACCTGGTGCGCCCGCTGTCCAGGTCGCCGAAGCGTAGGGAGTCCAGGATCGCCACGGGGCGGGCGCCCATCGTGAAGATGTCGCGGAGGATACCACCCACCCCGGTTGCGGCACCCTGGTATGGCTCGACAGCCGAGGGGTGGTTGTGGGATTCGATCTTGAACGCCAGTGCGTAGCCGTCACCGACGTCGATGACGCCAGCGTTTTCACCGGGCCCCTGAATGACCCAGGGAGCGGTCGTCGGCAGGAGGCGCAGCAGGCGCTTGGAGTTCTTGTAGCCGCAGTGCTCCGACCACATCGCGCTGAAGATTCCGAGCTCGGTGAACGTTGGGTCGCGGCCCATGATCGACCGGATGCGCTCGTACTCATCGACCGAGAGTCCATGGTCAGCGACGACCTCGGCGGTGACGGGAGGGTCACCAGCGCGCGGCGAAACGGAGTCTTCCGCAACCGCGCCTTCGGCTGTGCTCAATGTATTGGTCGCTCGTTTCGGAAAGTCGCGGGAGTGGTCAACTCGACAATGCCGGGACGCTCGCCACCAGAGACGCGAAGAGCGCGAGGCCGTCGTCCGAGCCCAGAAGCTTCTCCATCGCACGCTCAGGATGAGGCATCATGCCTAGCACGTTCCCCGCCTCGTTGGTCACGCCGGCGATGTTGTGCCAGGATCCATTGGGATTGGCGGCCGCACCGGGCTCGCCGTTACGGTCCACGTAGCGAAAGACCACGCGTCCCTCTCCCTCCAGCTCTTCCAGCGTCGCGGGGTCCGCTTCGTAGTTCCCCTCGCCGTGCGCGATTGGGATCGTGAGGATCTGGCCCTCGGTGTAGGTGCTCGTGAAGGGTAGGTCGGTTCGCTCCACGCGGATGCGCACATCCTTGCCTTGGAATCTCAGAACGTCGTTGCGCACCAGAGCGCCCGGCAGAAGGCCGGCCTCGCACAGCGTCTGAAAGCCGTTGCAGATGCCAAGGACGGGCCCGCCCGCCGCCGCGAAGCGGATGACGTCCTCCATGATCGGGCTCATTCGCGCGATCGCGCCTGCCCGTAGGTAGTCTCCGTACGAGAAGCCGCCGGGGAGGAGCACCACGTCATACGCGTCCAAGCCGCGTTCGCGGTGCCACACGAAATGGGTATCGAAGCCAACCTGCTGGGCCGCCTTGTACAGGTCGTAGTCCCCGTTCGAACCCGGGAATGTGACGACCGCCGCCTTCATGATTGAGCTCCCTCCAGTTTGCCCGCCGGGACCCCAACGGCCATCGAGACTTGGAAGTCCTCGGTGACGGGGTTCGCCAGAATCTTGCGGCACATGGCGGTCGCGGTTTCGGTCGCCGCGGCCTCCGACTCCGCTTCGAGGTCGATGTATATCACCTTGCCGACGCGGACCTCGTCGACGGCGCCCCAACCGAGCGACTGAAGCGCGTGGTGGATGGCCTTGCCCTCTGGGTCCAGGAGTCCAGGACGGGGCTTGATGCGCACTTCGAGGCTGTATCGGGTCAAGCGTGATCCTCCAAGCTTCGTGGTCGATCGATGTCGGGCTTGGCGCGGCCCGGGGCACGAAATTCGTCGTACTCGAGCGAGCGGACCTCGCCCCACTCCTCGTCCTCCTCATCCTCATCGAGCAATGGATCGCCACCGGGGAGCCGGTCGAGGAGCCCGAGAAGGACCGACTTGATGAGACCCCAAGCGACGTAGAGGAGGCACACGGAGAAGAAGTAGTAGCGTGGCACGGAGACCGCTGCGAAGAGACCCAACAACACCAGCACGGTATTGGTGATTCCCTTCGCGGTTCTCAGCCCGATCTTCGGGAAGCGCGCGTACGGGACATGACTGACCAGGAGGACCCCGAGCAGCACCATGCCCACGCCCATGATCTGCTGCCACGGTAGGTCGCTGAGGTACTGTTCGAAGAAGCTCGTCTGACTGAACGGGTAGAACGCCCCCAACATCATGCCGGCAGCGGGCGAGGGGAGGCCGTGAAAGTATCTCTTGGCCTCACCACCCTGCTCGATGTTGAACCGGGCCAGGCGCACGACAACTGCGGTGATGTACACGAAGGAGAGCGTCCAACTCCACTGTGTATCCGCGAAGAAGAGGAGATACATGATGAAGCCGGGCGCTACTCCGAACGAGATCGCATCGACCAGCGAGTCGAGCTCGGCGCCGAAGCGTGAGCCCGTCCTCGTAAGGCGCGCCACGCTTCCGTCCAGCATGTCCAACGTCCCGGCGAGGATGATGAACCAGCCGGCGGACATGAAGTCGCCCCTCGAAGCCGCGACCAACGCGTATACGCCGAAGAAGAGATTCCCTAGGGTAAACGCCGACGGCAGGATGATGATGCCCCGCTGGAGCGTCTGCCGGCTCGGCGGGCGCGGGCCCCTCACGCTTCCACCGCCACGGGCAGCCGCGCGAGCGCGGTCACGCCGACGCGGGCTCGGTCACCCACGGCACACGTGACTTCCCACTCGAGCGGCAAGAAGAGGTCGACTCGCGAGCCGAAGCGGATCAGCCCGATGCGTTGCCCACGCTGTACGGCGTCGCCCTCCGCCGGGTCCGTCACGATGCGCCGGGCCACGAGACCCGCGATCTGACGCACGAGCACTGGGCCGTGCGGGGTCGCGATGCCCAGCGACGCCTGCTCGTTATCCTCGGACGCCTTCTCGAGCCAAGCCACGGCATATTCACCGGGCTTATACGAGCGATGCCTTACAGTGCCGCTCACCGGAGCGCGCTGGACGTGTACATCGAACACATTGAGGAAGATCGTGATCCTGCGCGCCGCGCCGCGCAGGAACGACGGTTCGTCGACCTCGCGGATGTCGATCACCTTCCCCTGTCCCGGAGCCACGACGACTCGGCCGTCGTCGGGCAGCCGAGGAGCGGGATCGCGAAAGAACCAGACGACGAAGAGAACCAGCGCCGAAAAGACGACCGCGAGGCCCATCGTCCATAGGCCGCCCGCTCTGGTTGCCAAAGCCCAAGCGGCCGCGCTAAGCACGAGGGCGGCAGCGATGAACGGGTACCCTTCCGGGGCGAACCTCACCGATTCGTGCCGAAGCGGGGAGGTACGTACGCGGAGAGCGAGATCCCGGTCAGCCTCCGGAAGACATCTTGGTAACGCTCGGACGCCTCGTTCACGACCGCGTCGGGCAAGTCGGGGGCTGGCGGCGTCTTGTCCCAATCCTCGAGCCCGTCGAGCCAGTCGCGGATCGGCTGCTTGTCCAGCGACGGCTGTCCGCGCCCTAGGACGTACGATTCCTTGGGCCAGAACCGTGACGAGTCGGGCGTAAGCACTTCGTCGATGAGCAGGAGCTCTCCGGATGGCGCGGTCCCGAACTCGAGCTTCGTGTCGGCAAGGATGATGTTTCGTTCACCCGCGACGTCTCGACCGTATGCGTAGATCTCCTGCGAGAGGTCGGCGAGCCGACCCGCAAGGTCGGCACCGAGGAGATCGACGACTTGGTCGAAGGTGATGTTCTCGTCGTGTTCACCCTCTTGGGCCTTCGTCGCGGGCGAGAAAATCGGCGGATCGAGTCGCTCGCTCTCTCGCAGACCTTCCGGAAGGGGCTCTCCCGCTAGCGTGCCGCCTTTGGCGTACTCCTTCCACGCCGAGCCGGTGATGAACCCGCGCACTACGCACTCGACTAGGACGGGGTCCGTACGCCTCACCAGCATGGCCCGCCTCTGCCACACGTCGCGACTCGCTGCGAGGTCCGGGTGCCGGTCCACGATGACGTCCGGATCGACCGCAATAAGGTGATGCCCGATGCGGTCCTCCAGCTGCTCCAGCCACCACGCCGTGACGAGCGTGAGCACCTCACCCTTGAACGGAATCGGCTGCGGCAGGACGACGTCGAACGCGCTCACCCGGTCCGAGGCCACCATGAGGAGTGTTTCGGCGTCGATCTCGTAGACGTCACGGACCTTGCCGCGGTGAAGAAGGCGAAGGTCGAGGTCGGACTGCAACACGGGTGCGTGATCAGACATGAACATCGGGGTCAGAGAGGGGGACGGCGCGGTCCGACTGCCTCGTTAGCGCCGGTGCGACATGATCGTCCAGGAATCGCGTGACCTGCTCCGGCGCCCTGCCAACGAACCGCGCGGGGTCGACGAGCGCGTCGAGGTCGCTCTGCGTAAGACCGAACGCGTCATCACCCGCGATCCTTTCAAGCAGGTCCACCTCCGCGGCTTCCTCCTTGATCCGCTTCGCTGCCGCCATCGAATGCTGGCGGATGCGCTCGTGCAGGTGCTGACGGTCACCGCCACGTGACGTCACGTGCATCAAGATCGTCTCCGTGGCCATAAAAGGAAGGTGCTCGGCGAGATTCCTCCGCACGACCTCGCGATTCACGATCAGGCCGCCCGCGATGTTCTCCAGAAGAACCAGGCAGCCGTCCAGAGCGAGGAAGGAATCGGGCACCGAAAGGCGTCTGTTAGCCGAGTCGTCGAGGGTGCGCTCCAGCCATTGCGTCGCTGCCGTAAAGGCCGGGTCCTGAGCCAGCACGATCACGTGACGGGCAAGGGCGCAGATCCGCTCGGCGCGCATCGGGTTCCGCTTGTAGGGCATCGCGGACGAGCCGATCTGTTCTTCTTCGAAGGGCTCTTCGACCTCGCGCAGGTGTGCGAGCAGGCGCAGGTCGTTCCCAATCTTGGAGACGGAGGCGGCCACACCTGCGAGGGACGCCTGCACCTGATAGTCGACTTTTCGAGGGTACGTCTGGCCGCTGACAGGATAGTCGGCATCGAAGCCCATCTTCTCACGGACCGATGCGTCGAGCGCCTCCACCTTCGCGTGATCGCCTCGGAAGAGCTCCAGGAAGGACGCCTGCGTGCCTGTCGTGCCACGAACGCCTCGGAAACGCACACTGTCGATGCGGTGGTCGAGCTCTTCGAGGTCGAGGAGCAGGTCCTGGATCCAGAGCGTCGCCCGCTTTCCAACCGTCGTCGGCTGCGCCGGCTGGAAATGGGTATAGCCGAGCGTCGGGAGGGAAGCGTACTCGCGAGCGAAATCGGACAGCTTCTGCACGCAACGCGTGACCCTCGTACGGATGAGTGCCAGCGCCCGACGGTGGAGGATCAAGTCGGTGTTGTCTCCGACGTAGGCGCTTGTCGCGCCCAGGTGGATGATCCCCTTCGCCGCAGGTGCATCGTCTCCGTAGAGATGCACGTGCGCCATGACGTCGTGGCGAAAGCGTCGTTCGTACTCGGCGGCCCGGTCGAGGTCCAGATCATCGAGCGAGTCGCGCATCTGGCCCAACGCCTCTTCCGGTATATCGATGCCGAGGTTCGCCTCGGCCTCAGCCAGAGCGAGCCAGAGACGCCGCCAGATGCCGTAGCGCGTAGCGGGCGAGAATACGCCCTGCATTTCGCGCGACGCATACCGGGTCGTGAGGGGGTGAACGTATAGGTCAGAGGTGCCCACGTGGCCTCAGCGTCTCCAGAGAAGTGTGCGACGGTTGTAGCCGCGGTTGCGTTCGAAATAGACGTCGAGTCGGCCACTCCCCGTGAGGCCCTGGAAGATCGTCGCCAGCTCTTCGGCTGACCGGATCGGGACCCGGTTGAGCTGCACGATGACGTCGCCTAGGCGTAGCCCGGTCTGCCTCGCGCTCTCGTCGGAAAGACCGGCGATCATCGCTCCACGCTCGCTGGAGAGGCCGCGCTCGGCCCGAATCTGGGGCGTGACCGTGATCAGCTCGATGTCCTCGAGTACCCGTACGCGCTCCGCCGTCGTGGACGGGTAGGCAGCGGCCTCGAGCTCGATGGCTCGACTGCGGCCCTCTACCGTGACGAGCAGCTGGTCGCCGGCGCGCAGGTCGAGGAGGATGCCCTCGAAGTCCAGAGGCCCCGTCAGGGGGCGTCGATTCGCCGACAGGAGATGGTCCCCCGCTTGCAGGCCAGCGCGATCGCCCGGTGAGCCGGGGACCACCGCGCTCACGCGGACGCCGCGCGTGCGCCCCCACGCGTCCGCTTCGACGGGCTCCACCTCGACGCCGACCCAGGCCCTGCGGACCTCGCCGAATCGAAGCAAGTCATCGACGATGCGCAGCGCCCGGTCGATGGGAATCGCGAAGCCCAGGCCCTCACTGCCGCCGCCCCGCGAGATGATCGAGGCGTTGATGCCGATGACCTGACCGGCGGCGTTGACCAGCGCTCCACCGGAGTTTCCCGGGTTGATGGAGGCGTCGGTCTGAATCATGCCGAGGTAGATGCCTTCCTCGCCCGAGGACGGCGTGATGTTCCTGTTGGCCGCCGAGACGACTCCGGCGGTCACGGTCGGCTGTGTATCGCCCACGTAGTTGCCCAGCGGATTGCCGATGGCGATGGCCCACTCCCCGATCATCAATCCCTCGGTCGTGCCGACGGGAGCCACGGGGAGGTCGGGGGCTCGCACACGGAGCACCGCGATGTCTGCCGATGCGTCCGTCCCTATCAGGGTCGCTTCCAAGTCCCGGCCGTCCGACAGCGTCACCCGGATCTGATCGGCGCCCTGAATGACGTGGTGGTTCGTCACCACGATTCCGTCATCCTGCACGATCACGCCCGATCCAAAGCCGGCGCTCCGGCGCTGGGCGTTCGGCGGCAAGAAGTAACTCTCCCACTGGCTGCGGGCCTGGACGCGCTCGGTCCTGATGACGTTGACGCTCACGACCGCTGGGGCGACTCGACTGGCTGCCCGCACAATGGCCGTTGTACGGCTTTCGTCCAGTTGGGCGGACGCCTCGACCGGTACGGCCTGGTTTACTTGTGTGGAGGGCCGAGCGGCCGCTGTCGACCGGAGCGGCTGGGCGTCCGCCCCCGAAACGACTGACCCATCCGGCGCGCACCCCAAGAGGAGCCCGACCGCGAGCCACCCGACCCGGTTCCGGCGGCGAGTCACGTGCATCACAGCGTTGCGCCCAATGTCTCCCAGTCTGAGAGAAAAGCCTCCAGCCCCCTGTCGGTGAGCGGATGCTTGCTCAGCTGCCACAAGACCTTGGGTGGAATGGTGCAACAGTCGGCCCCGATCAGCATCGATTCCACGACGTGCACCGGGTGGCGGAGCGACGCGGCCAAGATCTCCGTTTCGTATCCGTAGTTGTCGTAGACCTGTCGGATCTGGTGAATGAGCTCCATGCCTTCGCCGGACGTGTCGTCTATGCGCCCGACGAACGGGGACACATATGTGGCTCCGGCCTTGGCCGCGAGCAGGGCTTGGGACACGGAAAAGCACAAGGTCACGTTGACCTTCATGCCCTCGGACACGAGGTCACGACAGGCCTTCAGGCCGTCTTCTGTGAGGGGGACTTTGACGACGGCGTTCTCGTGGATCGCCGCGAGCTTGCGTCCTTCCGTGAGCATCGTGGCGCGATCGACGGCCACGACCTCCAGGCTGACGGGTCCGTCCACCGCCTCGCAGATTTCGAGGTAGATCTCTTTGGGGTCTCGCTCCCCCGCGACCTTGGCCACGAGCGAGGGGTTGGTGGTGATGCCATCGATCAGGCCGGCGTCGGCCGCTCGGCGAATTTCACCGAGGTCGGCGGTGTCCAGGAAGATCTTCATGCCGTGGCGGTACTCCTCGTGGGCTTGTGTGTCACGTCCTGGCTCGGCCGGACGCTGTCAGGATACTCCACTCGGCTCAGGAAGAGCCCTTGGGGTGGAGCGGGGGGGGAGGTCGTCAATTCGGGGTCGTTTTCGAGCAGGCGCGGAAGCTCCGTGAGCGGCCTGCGGCCTCTTCCGATGTCGACCATGGTGCCGACCAGATAGCGCACCATGTGGTGGAGATAGCGGTCGGCCGTGATCGTCATGCGCGTCCCATGGGACCACTCCGACCACTTCGCCTCGCGCACGGTACACATATCTCCGCGCTCCGGCTGGCCCGCCTTGGCGAAGGCCAAAAAGGAGTGCGTGCCGGGGAGGAGCGCGGCCGATGCGTCCAGCAGGCCTCCGTCCACGGGCTCGGAGAGTGCCCAGCACCACCGGCTGTAGAACGGCGAAGCGGCCTCGGGGGTGGACCCGATGCGGTACTCATAGGTCCGGGCCAGCGCGTCGTATCGCGGGTGGAAGTCCGGTGGCACGGCCCGCACGGACTCGACCCAGAGGTCCGGCGGCAGGACGGCGGTGAGCGATCTGTGGAGGGACGCGGGCGTCCACGTCGGGGGCATGTCCACGGCGGCCACCTGCCCAGTTGCGTGCACGCCCGTGTCGGTGCGTCCCGAGCCCAGCACAGTGCAAGGACGGTTACCCAGGCGGCTCAGCACGTCCTCGAGGACGCCCTGCACGGTGCGCTGGTCCGGTTGGACCTGCCAGCCGTGGAACGCGGCCCCGTCATATTGGACGGTGAGGCTGAGGCGGATCGATTCTGGGGCGTCCACGGGCTAAGTCTAACAGCCTTGAGCGTGGAGTGATCGATTGACCCTAAAGTGGCGTCTGGATTAGGATCTCGCCTCGGTGCGTCGCTGAAGAACAGGAGTCTGGATGAGCCGCGAGGAACAGGACGGGGACCTCAGGGACGTGCTGGAGGCCGTCGCCAGTGGGCGCACCCTCAGCGCGACGGAGGCAGAAGCGGCCTTCGACCTATTCATGTCGGGGTCGGCCTCCGAAGCGCAGATGGCGGGGGTGCTCGTGGGCCTCAGCGCGAAAGGAATTCAACCGAGTGAGGTAGCGGGCGGCGTGCTCGCCTTGCGTAAGGCGATGCTCCCCGTCGCCTCTGCCGACCCGGATCGGCTCGTGGACACGGCCGGAACCGGGGGTGGAAGCGTTACCACCTTCAACATCTCCACAGCGTCTGCCCTGGTGGCGGCTGGAGCCGGCGTTCCCGTGGCGAAGCATGGCAACCGGTCCTTTACCTCCCGTTGCGGGAGCGCTGACGTGCTCGAAGCCCTAGGCGTCGGCATCGATCTGACGCCTCAGCGGATGGCCGAGATTCTCGAAGAGGCCGGCATCGTCTTCATGTTCGCGCCTCTGCTCCACCCCGCGATGCGGCACGTGGGCCCGGTTCGTCGAGCACTTCGGATTACCACCATCATGAACATCCTGGGGCCGCTCACTAATCCGGCCGGAGCCCGACGGCAGGTGATCGGTGTCGCCGACCCCGCGCTTCTCGATCTGGTCCCCGGGGCCCTGCAACAGCTCGGACATCTGAGCGCCCTCGTGGTGCATGGGGAGCCCGGCATGGACGAGGTCAGTCCGGTCGGTGCCACTCGAGTCGTCGAGCTAAGGGACGGCGAGATCCTGGAGTACGAGGTCACCCCGCAACAGCTGGGGCTCGAGCCCGCGGACCTGGCCGGCCTTGCGGGCGGTGAGCCGGGGCGCAACGCAGAAATCATCGAGGCCGTGCTCGCAGGGGAGCCGGGGGCGGCGCGGACTGCCGTGGTGGTCAACGCCGCAGCGGCCCTGTTGGTGGGTGGCGTGGCAGCAGACCTGGAGGGAGCGGCGCGCCTGGCCGAGACGTCGATCGACGAGGGAAGGGCGGCGGCGGCGCTCGAGCGACTCCGCGCGGCGACCAGGGTCTAAGGTGTCGCGAAAGGTCGGAGCCGTAAATTATTCTAGTACTTGCGGATGACCCCTACGACGACACCCTGGACCTTCAGCTCGCCAGCATCGACGAAGATGGGATCCATCGTGGGGTTCGCCGGCTGTAGGCGGACTCTCCCGCCGGCCTCACGGTAGAGCTTCTTCACAGTCGCGGCCTCGTTGGCCACCAGCGCTACAACCATCTGGCCGTCCTCGGCGGTCTCCTGGGCCTGGACGACGATGTAGTCCCCGTCTCGGATCTGCTCCTCGATCATCGAGTTCCCTTCGACGCGCAGCACGTAGTTGTCCCGGCGCCGGCGCACCATGTCCGGCGGCACAGCGAGCGTTTCGTTCCCGGAGATCGCTTCGATGGGCAGGCCTGCGGCAACGGCTCCAAGGAGCGGCAGCTCGATTGAAGGCGCCCCCGCGTCCGGCCGCGTCAACTCCACGGATCGGCTCTCGTTGTAAGCCTTCCTTATGTAGCCCTTGCGCTCCAGATTGCTCAGGTGTTCGTGGACGGTCGCGAGGGACGAGTACCCGAACGACTCCGCGATCTCCTCAAACGAGGGGGCGTACCCGCGCTCGTCGATGAAGGAGCTCATGTAGTCCAGGATCTCTTTCTGACGCTTCGTGAGGGGCATGATACTCTCCCAGACTCTCCGTGTGGACCCGAACAGGAACCGAAGTAAGGTTACCCGAACGTTGCCCGAAACGCAAGGATCCGACTCGCTTCCTGGCATTCTCGCCTCGATCGCCGGCACGAAGGAGGTCGAGCTGCGCGAGCTCCGGAGCCGGGCCCGGGAGCTCGAAGACGCCGCTGACGCGGCTCCGCCAGCACGGGATTTCAAGGGCGCCCTCGCGTCCCCTGATCGGGTCGCATTGATCGCCGAGTGCAAGCGTCGGTCGCCCGGAGCGGGCGCGATTCGACCCGACCTCGATCCTGTCGTCCTCACCGGCGGCTACGCACGGGCGGGGGCCGCGGCGCTAAGCGTCCTTACCGACACCCAATACTTCGGAGGAAGCGGAAAGGACCTGAAGGACGTCCGGGAGGCGAACCCCCTGCCCGTCCTACGGAAGGACTTCACCCTCGATCCACTTCACGTTGTCGAAGCGCGGGCTTTGGGCGCGGACGCCGTCCTCCTGATTGTCAGGATTCTGTCCGATACCATGCTCGCGCGGCTCCACGCGCAGTCGAACGCGCTGGGCATGGCGGCGCTCGTTGAGGTCCACGACCGTCGTGAGCTAGAGCGAGCAGTTGCCGTCGGCGCCGACCTCATCGGCATCAACAACCGCGACCTTTCGACCTTCCGGACCGACTTGGAGACGACGCTGGAGCTAATCGACGATGTGCCGGATGGGGCCTTGATCGTTTCCGAGAGCGGGATTCGTGAGCCCGCGGACGTGCTTCGGCTGGGTGAGGCCGGCGTCGACGCGGTCCTCGTGGGTGAGTCGCTACTCAAGGCGTCCGATCCAGAGGAAGCCGCCAGGCGGCTGTCGGCCGTTCCCCGAACGGAGCGAATCCGTGGCTGAACGCGTGCGCGTGAAGATCTGTGGTATCACGCGTCGGGAGGACGCATTGGCAGTGGACCGGGCAGGGGCCGACTACCTCGGCGTGATCCTCTCGGCCGGCTTTTCTCGCAGCGTGGACCCGGCCACGGCGGCCACGCTCGTCGAAGAGGTCCGCCCAATTACGGTCGCCGTACTCGTAGGCGAGGAGCCCGCAGCCGCTGAGCAACTGGCGCGTTCGATCGGCGCAGGCGTGATCCAGTTGCACGGTGAGGAGCCGCCCAGCGTCCTGGCCGAACTCCGGTCTCGAGGACCTTGGAAGCTGTGGAAGGCCGTGCGCGCCAAGGCGGTGGACGACGTCGAGCGGGCCGTCGAGCGGTACGCCGACGTAGCCGACGGCATTCTTGTCGAGGGGTGGAAGGATGGGGTCATCGGGGGTGGTGGTGTCCGCCTCGACGTCGGGACCGCCGTGGGCGAGGTCATTCCCGAACGCCTCGACTTCATCCTCGCCGGAGGGTTGGAGCCGGATTCGGTGGCGGAAACCGTGATCGCTCTTAGGCCCCATGTCGTCGACGTGTCGTCCGGCGTCGAACACCGAAAGGGTGAGAAGGATGCAGAGCTCGTGAAACGGTTCGTGGAAGCCGCCCGCGACGTACCCAGGGGCATCCCTGGCGCAACGTCGGTCAGAGGAGCCACGCGATGACCGCGCCCACCGTGGCGGACCGCAGATTCGGGGTGTTTGGGGGACGCTACGTCCCCGAGACCCTGATCCAGGCGCTCGACGAACTCACCGAGGCATATGCCGCGGCCGGCACGGACCCTGAGTTCCGGTCGGAGCTGGCCGGACTGCTCGCCGACTTCGCGGGACGACCCACGCCGCTGTATCACGCGCAACGACTCGGTGAGGTGATCGGTCACGATTCGATCTACCTCAAGCGTGAAGATCTCAACCACACGGGCGCCCACAAGATCAACAACACGCTGGGGCAGGGTCTGTTGGCGAAGCGTATGGGGAAGCGGCGCATCATCGCCGAGACCGGTGCCGGGCAGCACGGTGTGGCGACCGCGACCGCGTGTGCGCTCTTCGACCTCGAATGTGTGGTCTACATGGGCGAGGAGGATGTCGAGCGACAGGCGTTGAACGTCTATCGAATGGAACTCCTCGGCGCCGAGGTACGCCCGGTCGGTTCCGGCACACGGACCCTGAAGGACGCGACCAACGAAGCCATTCGGGACTGGGTCACGAATGTCGAGGACACCCACTACATCATAGGATCCGTGGTGGGCCCGGATCCCTTTCCGAGGATGGTGCGCGACTTTCAGGCCGTGATCGGTCGTGAGGCAAGGCAGCAACTGCTGGACGTCGCGGGACGGCTACCGCGTGTCGTCGTTGCGTGCGTGGGAGGTGGCTCTAACGCGATCGGCATCTTCCACGAATTCGTGCCAGATGATGGCGTCGAACTGGTTGGCGTCGAAGCAGGTGGCGCGGGTCTCGAGTCGGGCAGACATTCCGCGTCGTTGGCAGCCGGAAGTCCGGGTGTTCTCCATGGCTCGCTCAGCTATCTTCTGCAGGACTCGGACGGCCAGGTCGCGCCCGCTCACTCGGTATCCGCTGGACTCGACTATCCGGGAGTAGGGCCGGAGCATTCCTTCTTGAAGGACTCACGTCGCGCGCGGTATACCTACGTTACAGATGACGAGGCACTCGACGCATTCCACCGGCTCTCCGAACTGGAGGGCATCATTCCGGCACTCGAGTCGGCGCATGCGGTGGCGCATGTCCTCCGGCACGGGCCAGAGTATGACGGCCCGATCGTCGTCTGTCTCTCCGGGCGCGGGGACAAGGACGTCGCCCACGTCGCCCGACTCGAAGGTCGTGGATCGCTGCTCTGAGAGATGCCTGTGAGCGAACAAGAGACGCCGCCCGGAGGCCTGGCCGAGGGCCAGGACTGGGAGGAGGAGCCGGTTGCGATCGACGCCGTGCGGTCTCTGTTCGTCACCCTCAGCAAGACCTTTCGCGCCTTTCAGCTCTACGACGACAACAATCCGGTCCGTCGTCGGTTCGTAGACCAACTCCGCACGGAGTTCCTCGGCCTTTGGGAGCACCTGGACCGGCTCGTCGTGACGATCGACGAAGACCACATCTATCTCTCCGGCTCAGAAGTCTACGGGTCCGACAGCCGCAACGACTCGCTCGCGTTCCTCTTCTTCAAGGACGGCGTCCGCGAGATCACGTTCCAGCCGGGTATCGAAACGGAAGAGCTTGAGCAGTTCCTCGGCGTCCTACAGCGTGCGCGTAAGCTGGTGCCCGAGGGCGACGACTTGCTCACGGTGCTGTGGGAGCAGGATCTGCGCTTCTTCGAGTATCAGTACGTCGACCTGCTGGCCGAAGGTGTCGAGATCCCCGAGGCTGGTGCCGGAAACACGCAGGCTGAGCTGCAGGCGGCGCTCGCTGCCGAAGACGAGGAACTGGCTGCGCAGGAGAAGGGCACGCAGCAGGGCGCAGAAGCGCAGCAAACCCCCCAGACGGTCAAGCAAGACGACTTCAATCCCACGCTCTACGCGCTCGACCACCGCGAGATGGAGACGCTTCGCTCCGAGCTGATTGCCGAGCTCAAGCGGGATACGCGCGCCGACGTCCTGAATGCCCTCTTCGATCGCTTGGAGGAGTCCACCAATCGGGAGCGGCAGTCGGAGATTCTCGGCATACTTTCAACGCTGCTTCCCAACTTCCTGAGTCGGGGTGCATTGATCGCCGCTACGAGCGTACTGAAGGAGCTCCGTCGGCTGGAGAGGACCGAGGGGATTTTCGACGAGCAACGCATCGAGGAATCCCGTGGCATTCTCGACCGAATCAGCGCGCCCGAAGCCATTGAACAGCTGATCCAGGCCCTGTTCGACGGGACGATTCGGGCATCCACGGCACAGCTCGGTGGCTTCCTCCAGTTTCTACGCGGAGGGGCGCTGTCACCGCTCCTGCGCGCGTCGGAGAACGTCGAGCACAAGGAGCTTCAGGCCGTCTTGCGGAAGGCTGTGCAGGGGATCGCGAATCAAAACCGAAGCGCCGTCGTGAAGCTCCTCGAGGAGGAAGATCCGATCATCGCGGCGGGTGCCGCGCGCCTTGCGGGCGAGATAAAGATCGCCGAGGCGGGACCGTCACTCGCTCACCTCTTGGCGCACGCGGACCCGGCCGTTCGGCTGGCCGCGGTCGAGGCAGCCATCACGCTAAAGGCGTCCACGGCGGCCGGTGCGCTGGAGAAGACGCTCCATGACCCCGAGCGTGCGCTCAGGATCGCTGCCGCGAGGGCCCTGACGACGCTCCAGTACCGCCCCGCGGCCGCGACCCTGACGAGCATCGTCAAAGGTCGCGATATCCGCACGGCGGACATCAGCGAGAAGGTGGCCATGTTTCAGGCGTTCGGAGTCGTGGCCGAAGAGGACGGGCTGGAGGTCCTCGACAGCCTGCTGAACGGGAAGGGCTTCCTGGGCAAGCGCGAACCGACCGAAATTCGCGCGGCAGCCGCGCTCGCCCTCGGCCTCATCCCCGGGCCACAGGCGCGGGCGTCCCTCGAACAGGCGACGCAGGACGACGATCCGGTCGTGCGCAGCAATGTGAACCGCGCACTCCGCGACGAGGCGGAGGACTGACCTAATGGCCCAGCTGAACTACCAGGAGGAGGGCCGCAAGCTGCTGACGGCGCTCTACGGAGCGCTGAGCGCCCTCAAGCTCTACCCGGTCGAGAACGAGACCGTCCAGGTCGCGCTCTCCGAACTGCACTCGTTGGTAGAGCGCATCGTGGGCGTGGACGGGGGGGCCGAGGTTCGGGTCGTCGGCGACTTCTTCTTCCTGAACGAGACCCGCCTCCGACTGGACCTGTCGAACTTCGCGACGTTCGGATCGTTCGCGAGAGCCCTGCAGGATCACAACATCGGCGCCGTCGAGATCCTACCGGGTGTCGAGCGGAGCGAATGGGCGCCGTTCATCTCGATGTTGCTGAGGAAGTCGATGGCCGAGGCGCCGTTCGACGGCTTCATGGAGCGACTCGCGAGCACGTCGATCCGTCACATTCAGCTCCGGTCGGCCACCGACGTCGAGGATCCGCAGGACAGCGAAGAAAAGATGGTCGCCGCCAAGCGCACCTATGCGCAATCGGTGAAGGTCGCGAAGGACGTCCTGGGCGACATGCGCATCGGCAGGGCCGTCAACGTCCGCAAGGTCAAGCGCGCGGTTCAGGGGATCGTGGACCAGGTCCTGTCGAACGAATCGTCCATGGTCACCATGACCACGCTTCGAGACTTCGACGAGTACACGTTCACGCACTGTGTGAACGTCTCAATCTTCAGCGTCATTATCGGACAGAGACTCGGCCTGGAGCGCCTCCAGCTGTACGAGCTCGGTCTCGGCGCCCTGTTCCACGACATCGGCAAGCAACGCCTCGATGTCGACCTCATCAACAAAGCGGGAGGCCTCACCGACGAGGAGTGGGGGCAGCTCAAGGAGCATCCGACAGCCGGGCTCCTGCTCCTCTTCCACATGGCCGGCTTTGCGGACACGCCGTACCGCCAGATGCTCATGGCGTACGAGCACCACATGAAGATCGACCTCACGGGCTATCCGCAGAATCGACGTCCTCGCAAGCCGACGCTGTTTTCTCGCATCGTGGCCGTCGCCGACTCGTTCGACGCAGGGACGTCCGTGCGGAGCTATCAGCACCAGCCGTGGCCGCCCGACGCGGTGCTGAAGGAGATGCGGGACAATCCCAAACGGGGTTGCGACACCTTGGTGGTGAAGGTGCTGATCACTGCAACAGGCGTGTACCCTGTGGGTACCTTGGTCATTCTCGACACGCACGAGCTGGCTGTAGTCGCGCAGGTCAACCCGGATCCCGACCTGCTTCACCGGCCCAAGGTGAAGGTCATCTCCGATCCGGTCGGCTTGCCTCTCTCGGAGCCCAAGACGCTCGATCTCGCAGAGGCCGATCCCGCGACTGGAGCGCCAAGACACCAGATCATCAAGACCACGGATCCCCAGAAGTACGGGATCCGGGTCAGCGACTACCTGATCGGTTGATCGCCCAAGCCTTCGCGGCCCGCCGCGCCGAGGGACGCGCGGCTCTGGTCCCCTACGTCACCGCGGGCTACCCCGATCGTGGCTCGACCGTCGAGGTGCTCGAGGCGCTTGCCGACGCGGGTGCCGACGTCATCGAGTTGGGCGTACCGTTCTCGGACCCGCTCGCTGACGGGCCGACCATTCAGACGTCCTCGTTCGTGTCTCTCGGCAATGGTACCACAGTGGCCGGAGTGCTCGAGGACCTGACGGCATTTCGTGCGCGCCGAGACACGCCTGTCGTCTTGTTCACGTACCTGAACCCCGTCATCCGCTACGGACCGACCGCCTTCCTCGAAGACGCGGTGAAGGCGGGCGCGCAGGGGCTCCTCCTCACCGACCTTCCGACGGGCGCCGATCCCGTGTTGGAAGCCGAGGTCATCGCGTCGCCACTCGACCTCGTTCGGCTCGTTGCTCCGACTACGCCGTTGTCGCGCGTGCCTGCAGTGGCCGCCGGCGGCTCGGGATTCCTCTACTACATCTCACGCACCGGCGTGACCGGGGCTCGGACCGAGCTGCGGGGTGAACTCTCCAAGGAGGTCCGCGCGATCCGGAAGGCACAGGACCTGCCGGTGGCCGTGGGATTCGGCATCTCGAGCCCTGAGCAGGCGGCCTTCGTGGCGTCCCTCGCCGACGGGGTCGTCGTGGGAAGTGCACTCGTGCGCATTCTCGGAGAGTCCGGGGTCCAGGCGGGTGCCGACTTCGTGGCCTCGCTGCGGGAGGCGATGGACGCCTGAGCGGCTACTCGGCGAGCGCCTCGATCAGATCGCTGTCGGGCTCGACAAAGAGCGTCTGAACACGCTCTACCGAGACCCGTCCCGGGGGCGACTTCCTGGGCTTCCGCACGTACTTCCGCAGCGTCCAGTCGACGGGCACACTGCCCGAGGTCCTCGCTTTGGAGTGCAGCGCAGCGAGCGTGGCGGCCTCTTCCAGATCCCGAGCTGGCGGCTTGCCGTCACCCTGCCAACGCAAGATGACGTGAGCGCCCGATGCGTGCCGGGCGTGAAGCCACACGTCTCCCGGCGAGGAGTGCCGAAACGTGAGGTCGTCGTTGAACCGCGCGCCTCGTCCTACTCGTATCTCGAGACCGCCAGAGCTCTTGAAGACCTTGTAGGGGAGCATCGGCCCAGTCGTCGCGCCCCGCGGTGCCACCCGGGCAGGCCGCAGCGTCTCGCGGACTTCTGCCTCTTCCGCGGCGCCGGACCGGACGCGAGCGAGGAGCGCCTCCAGCCGCCCGAGCTCGGCACGCGCATCTGCGATGAGCTCGGGGAGCCGCTCCGCGGCGCGCTCGGCCTTGGCAGCGTTCTGGTAGTACCGCGCGGCGCTAGCGTGGGCGGGCTCCCCCGGCTCGAGGCGCACCTCGACTGGTGCTCCGTCGAATCCGGTGAGGTGCGCGCGGACGGCACCTGGAGGAATATCCTGGTACCGGGCGAGGATGAGGTCCCCGATGGCGCGCAGCTCGAGCGGATCAGGCGCGCCCGCGAGCTCGACTTCCAGGCTCGCCGTGCGGCGGGTCGCGTGGGTGATCGCCGATTCGATCCGCCCGAGCAGTTCGGGGCCGAGCACCGCAGCAGCCGTAGCGACGCCGCCTTCCCCGTCCGCATCGGCGCAGGACTCGAATGCCGACAGGAGCGTTTCGGCACCGACAGCGCGTGTCCCGGGAATGGGGAAGGGATACGGTTGGGGGCCGGTCTCCAATTGCAGGACGACGGGATCGAGTGTCGCGCTGGGGTCGAGCATCGCTCGCAAGCGCGCGTAGCCTGTCTCGAGTTGCGATTCCGTGTCGGTATCCCCGGGCTCCCCGAGGAGCGCCTGTGCGTTCAGGGGCGAAGTCCAAGCGAAGCGCTTGATCAGGACCCGGGGTCGGTCGCTAGAGGGTACGGGCTCTAGGGCCGCCAGCCAGTCTTCGAGCGAGAGCTGGCCTGCCACGCCGGCGCGTCCGGTCGGGCTCGGCGGCTTGTACGTCTGCCCGATCACCCTGCGGGTATCTCCGGCTGGACGCCACAGGAGATGCCGAACCGTGTCGGCCGTCCCCGTCGTCACCAGAGCGTTCCACTGCGTGCTGATGAGCTCGACGATCAATGACACCCCATCCGAGCGGGGAGCAGAGAAGTCGAAGCGGATCAGTCGCTCGTCGGGCGGGGCATGGACGCGCTCGAGCCTGCCGCGGATGGGATGATCCCCTTCGGTCGGCTCGAGCGGACCATGGAGCCGTAAGTAGCCACGCGTGGGATGGAGGCGCCAGATGAGCGTGCGGTCCTTGAAGAGCAGGGTCACGTCGCGCGCGGCGCGATCCAAACGGACGGCTCTCAAGCGCGCACCGACGAGCGATCGGTTCAGCTCTGCGGCCGTGTGGCGCGTCAACAGGGTGTCCCAACGAATCGGCATCGCGACGGAAGGTAACTGCAGTGGTATCAGCGCCCACGCACGCGAAGCTGGATCCCAGCTCTAAGTCGTTGTAGATAAGTCCGTTATGTTGTCCGACGTGATACTCCGTCCCCACCGCATGGACCGCTCGACCTCGGTCGACGATCGCGTCGCCCTGCACCCATTGGTTCAGGCCGCGGCCGAGGGCGTCCTCCCGGACTGGTCCGTCGCGGGGCCGCAACGCCTCCTGCACATGGCGCGGGTCGCGGCCCTCCTGGACTCCTGGGCCGATGGGCTGGGGCTGCCCATTGAGGAGCGAGCGCGCTGGCGGGCAGCTGGGTACCTCCACGACTCGCTTCGGGACGCACCGGCGGCGTCTCTGCGCGCGCTGGCGGGGTCACTCGGCGACATCAGCGACCCGCTACTCCACGGTCCTGCCGCCGCCCAACGCCTCCGGACGGACGGCGTTGCCGACGAAGAACTCTTGGCGGCCGTGGCGTTTCACACGACGGGGGATCCGGCCTTTAGACGATTGGGCCGCGCGCTTTATGCAGCCGATTTTCTGGAGCCCGGTCGCACCTACCTCGGCGAGCGGGAAGTGGAGCTGCGGGCGCGAGCTCCTCGAGACCTGGATGCGGTCGTGCTCGAGGTAGTACGCGCACGAGCGGCGTACCTCGATGGAAGGATGGACCTCCACCCGCGGACCAAGGCGTTCCTGGGAACGCTCGAAGCGGAGCTGCATGGGTAGGGTGGGGATGGCCGTCGGCATCGTCGGAGTCGTCGCGCTTGCGGGCGCCGCAGCGTATGCGACGTCTCTTGTGGAGACCGCTCAGTTGACCGAGGGTCGGAACCCCGCTCCCCCTACCGAACGGGTGCGCGTGGAGGTGCTAAACGCAGGGGGCGTGTCGGGTCAGGCGCGAGCCGCCACCGTTCGCCTGCGCGATATCGGGTTCGACGTGGTGAGCTACGGGAATGCTGGACGTTTCGACCGAGACTCGTCCGTCGTCGTGGACCGTGTGGGCCGGCCAGAGCTCGCTCGTGCCGTCGCCGACATACTCGGGGTGTCGCTGGTCAACACCGACCTCGACGCGAACCTATTCGTCGACGTCACCGTACTGCTGGGAAGGGACTGGCAGGGGGGCGCAGCTCTGGACGGCATCGGAGCCGACGCTCCCGAGCGAGAGCCATGGGATCCGCGAGGATGGATCGGGCGCTGAGCCATGACGGATAAGAAGAAGGCGAAGGGTCGGGAAAAACGGCCTGATTCGCTCGCGGAATGGGTCAAGTCGCTCGCCATCGCCTTTGTGCTCTTCCTGTTCCTGCGCACGTTCATCGTCCAGACGTTCATCATCACCTCTGGCTCGATGGAGGAGACGCTGCTCGTGGGGGACATGTTGGTGGTGAACCGCCTCGCGATGGGCTCCCGATTCCCCGGCACCGAGCTTCGCATTCCCGGATACTCGTCGCCCGATTACGGTGACGTGCTCGTCTTCGACCCGCCCCATGACGACACACTGAAGCTCATCAAGCGGCTGGTAGGCATGGGTGGGGACACTCTCGAGATGCGAAGCCGCGTCCTGTACCGGAATGGGGCGGAGGTGAGCGAACCGTACGTCGCCCACCACAACGTTCCCGATGAGAGCGACTACACGATGGAGTGGCAGCGGAACTACCTGACCGCAGGGGCCGATGTCGAAGCCTATGCGCCTTCGAGGGACAATTGGGGGCCGCTCGTCATCCCCGAGGACCGCTTTTTCATGCTCGGCGACAACCGTGAGCTCAGCTACGATTCGCGCTATTGGGGGCTCCTCGAGCGTTGGAGACTGGAGGGGCGCGCGGCCTTCATCTACTACGCCTTCGACGGCTCTTCGTATCGGCCCTTCCCCTGGCTCCGAGAAGTGCGGTGGGGGAGAATCGGCGACCGGATTCGCTGACGGGCTTAGACAACGCCTCGGGAAACCGTAACTTCTGCACCTTCACGACAGTCCCAATCTGCGGGGATCGACGCACGGATGGCATCGAAGAAGACACAGGACGACGATCGCGCCGACGCGTCGGGCTCAGCGAGGAAGAAACGATCCGCGCCCAAGGCGCAGCGTGACGGCGTTGCGGAATGGTTCAAGTCGATCGCGATTGCGCTCGTCCTCTTCCTTTTCTTGCGGACGTTCCTGATTCAGACGTTCGTGATCACCTCAGGCTCCATGGAGGAGACCCTCCTGGTCGGGGACATGCTCGTGGTGAACCGGGCGGCGCTGGGATCGCGAATTCCTGGGACGAATATTCGCATTCCCGGATACTCTTCGCCGCGTTGGGGGGATGTACTCGTCTTCGATCCGCCGCACGAAGAGACCATCATGCTCATCAAGCGGCTGGTCGGCATGCCGGGGGACACGGTGGAGATGCGGAGCCGGGTGCTCTACAGGAATGGCGAGCGCGTGGAAGAGCCCTACGTCGTCCACGCCGATGTCGTCGACGAGCCGCATCCGTGGATGGTGTGGCAGCGGGACTACCTGACGTCGGAGGTCGATGCTTCGACGTACTCACCGACTCGGGACAACTGGGGCCCGCTCGTCATTCCCGAGGGGCACTACTTCACGCTCGGAGACAACCGGGAGCGCAGTCTCGACTCCCGCTATTGGGGGCTCCTGGAGCGGTGGAGACTCGAAGGGCGGGCGGTCTTCACCTACTTCTCGTACAACAAAGACTCGTTCCGCCCCTTCCCCTGGATCAGGGAGATCCGCTGGGGACGCCTGGGGGACGCGATCCGGTAGGAGAGATCTCCCGCTACGTCTCCGCCGGGCTCTTTTCCAACTGCACTAAAGTGTGCGCGCGCAGCTGACCACACGCAGCATCGATGTCTCGGCCGCGTGTCTCGCGGACCGCCACCGCCACGCCTCGCCGCTCCAGCCCCTCGGCGAACGCCCGAATGCGACCAGCCGGCGAGGGTCGCCAGTCCTGATACGGGATCGGGTTGTACGGGATCAGGTTCACGAAGGCTCGCACCGGCAACGACAGTTCGGCGAGGGGCCCGATGAGCTCCAACGCGTCGTTTATGCCGTCGATCATCGTGTACTCGAACGTGATGCGCTTGCCGCCTGCTTCGTCGAACGCCCGCAAGGCGTCCAAGACATCAGGCAGGGGATAGCGCTTCTCCAGGGGGATCAACTCGCGCCGCAAGTGGCTCACCGGCGCATGCAACGAGAGCGCGAGTCGGAACTGCTCGGGTCGTGCGGCAAGCTCAAGGATGCCCGGCACGACGCCAACGGTCGACACCGTGATCCGTCGCGCTCCCACCGCGTACCCCTGGTTGAGGAGCGTAAGCGAGGCGTGCACGGCCGCCCGGTTCGCGAGCGGCTCTCCCATGCCCATGTACACGATATTCGTGATGGGGCCGTAGCCGTTCGCTTCGGCCCAGCGACGCGAGGCCCGGTACTGGGTCACGATCTCGCCGGCGGACAGCTGTCGGTCGAAGCCTCCCCATCCCGTCGCGCAGAACGTGCAGCCCATGGCGCAGCCGGCCTGGCTCGAAAGGCATAGGGTGAGGCGCTCCCCGCGGGGGATGAGCACCGACTCCACCAGCTCTCCATCCACTAGGCGCCAGACGTGCTTCACCGTGCCGTCCGCGCTACGCGCGACGTTGGCCTCCGAGGCTTCTGCAAATGAGAAGTTCTCCGCGATCGCGTCGCGTTCGACTCCAGGGAGGTCGGTCATCTCGGCGGGGGAGGGCGCCAGGGCCTCGAAGATCCATCGCTCCACCTGTCCCGCGCGATAGGACGGCTGCCCCCGGGACTGAAAGTGCCTCGCGAGCTCCGCTCGCAGAGCGTCGGGTGGCAGCGAAAGCAGGTCGTGGCGAGAGGTGTCGGGCATGTACTTTTCTTGAATCGGCTTCTGGAGAGGCTTAACTTAGCCGCCGACTGAAAACCACTGAAGGCAGGAGGTTCGCCGCGAGCGAGCGATCCATAAACAAGCGTTTGGCAAACCTGATGCGTGCGTGGGGACCCGCTGCTGCTTGGGCGATGGTCCTTTTTTTGTTGAGCGCTTGGCAGAATCCGACGCTTCCGGCGTGGGTGACGTCGTACGACAAGCTGGCGCACGCCGGGCTCTACGGAGTCCTGGGGATGGCGTTGGGGTACGGTCGACACCACGACGTATCTCCGCCGCCCCATTTCGTCCTGCTGGCCGTTGGGGCGATCTATGGCGCGACGGACGAGTGGCACCAGGCTTTCGTGTACGGAAGAACCCCGGGGTGGGGTGATTGGACGGCCGACATGGTGGGTGTGACGCTCGGCTATGTCGCCGCCTTGTTCATATTGAGTCGCGTCGCGGGGCTTGCGACGCCAACAGGACCGAGTGCCCATGTCCCAGACTGAGACTGAACTGGAGCGCACCAGCCTTCGGGAGCGCATGGTGGGCGGAGTGCGCGCCGAGGACGCGGGTGCCACCACCGATCTCTCGGGATGGGTGCATCGACGCCGCGACTTGGGGGGCCTCGTTTTCGTGGATCTGCGGGACCGCAGCGGTATCGTTCAGGTTTCGTTCGGTCCCGACTGGACCGACCCCGTGTCGCTCGAGCTCGCACACGACCTGGGCCACGAGGACGTCATCCGCGTCGAGGGCACGGTCGAGTTGCGCCCTGAAGCAGCGCGCAACCCCGAGCTCATCACCGGAGACGTCGAGATTCGGGCGGCCCGGTTGGAGAAGCTGTCGGACGCGGTCACGCCGGCCATCCCTGTCTACCGGGCTCCGGACGACGAGCTTCCTTCCGAGGAGCTCCGCCTGCAGCACCGAGTGCTCGACCTGCGACGCGCCGAGCTCCAGCAGAATCTGATTCTCCGCCACCGGCTCGTACTCGCGGCGCGCAACTACCTCGATGCCCTCGGGTTCATCGAGGTCGAGACACCGATGCTCACCAAGGCGACCCCGGAGGGCGCCCGCGACTACGTCGTCCCGAGCCGCGTGCACAAAGGCGAGTTCTACGCGCTGCCCCAGAGCCCTCAGCTCTACAAACAGGCGCTCATGGTGGCTGGCTTCGACCGCTACTTCCAGATCGCGCGGTGCTTCCGTGACGAAGACCTGCGGGCAGACCGGCAGCCCGAGTTCACACAGATCGACCTCGAGGCGTCGTTCGTAGCGCCAGAAGACATCTTCACTTGGATGGAAGGGCTGATCACTGCCCTCGCCTCGGTCGCCGACATCGATGCGCCTGTGCCGTTTCCGCGCCTGTCGTGGGTGGATTCCATGGAACGGTTTGGGTCGGATAGACCGGACCTCAGGTACTCCCTCGAGATCGAGGACTGGACCGAGGCGACGCGCGACACGGACTTCGGGGTCATCAGAACTCAAGTCGAAGCCGGGGGCCGCGTCCGTGGCCTGCGCCTCGACGGCGGTGGCCGCCTTTCGCGGAAAGACATCGAATCGATCGAGGCGACGGCCAAGGCGGCCGGCGCACCAGGGCTTCTCTGGGCCAAGCGCTCGGACGAAGGGACGTCCGGGACGCTCGGTAAGTTCCTCACCCCGGAGCAGGCTGACGCCATCGGACTCGGCGTGGGTGACCTCGTACTCGTGGCCGCTGGCAAAGACCGGATCACGTCGCCGGCGCTGGCCGCTTCGAGAGCAGCAGCGGCGGTGGCCATGGAGCTACCCCACCAGCGAGAGCATTCGTGGCTTTGGGTCACCGACTTCCCGGTGTTCGACGAGGAGGACGGCCGGCTCACACCCAGTCACCATCCCTTCGTGATGCCGCACTCGGACGACGTTCCGTTGCTCGAAAGCGACCCGGCGAGGGTACGCGGCACCGCCTACGACATGGTGTACAACGGCACTGAGTTCGGCTCTGGAAGCATCCGAATCCACGAGCCGGATCTTCAGCGGCGCGTCTTGCGCGTCGTCGGGCTGAGCGACGCAGAGATCGACGAGAAGTTCGGCTTCTTGCTCGGTGCGCTCGCGGCGGGCGCGCCGCCCCATGGTGGCATTGCGCTGGGCCTCGACCGTATCGTTCAGCGCTTCACCGGATCGGGCAGCCTTAGAGACGTCATCGCGTTCCCGAAGACGACCGCCGCACGGGCCCTCTATGAGGGCGCGCCAGCGAAGGTAGGAGAGCGCGAGCTGGAGGCTCTAGGGTTGGAAGTGATCGAGTCCCGCGGGCAGGAGTAGGCGTGACGAACGGTGAGACACTCGTAGAACACAGACTGGACGCTGAGGGCGCCGACCCGCTGATGCTGGCGGGCGTGAACGACCGTAACGTTCATGAGGTCAGCCGGCTCTTCGGGGTGCGCGTCGTGCTGCGCGGCGACCATGTGATCCTGTCGGGCGGCCTGAGCGCGGTCGAAAGCGCGATGCCCGTCGTGCAGCACATGATAGAGCTGTCACGTCTGCGGACCCCGTTCGACACACCGGACATCGCTCGCTTCGTAGACGGAGCGGAATCGAGTCCTTCGGGCATCGTGCACCCGAACGACGAGATTCGCATCGCGCTACCGGGCTCCCGCCGGGTGATCGTCCCGAAGTCGGACGGGCAGCGCGGCTATGTCGCGGCCATCGCGCAGAACGACGTCGTCATCGGCATCGGGCCTGCAGGCACAGGGAAGACCTACCTCGGTGTGGCGTGCGCTCTCGATGCGCTCTACAAGAAGCGAGTGCGGAAGATCATCCTCGCCCGCCCGGCCGTGGAGGCCGGCGAGAACCTCGGCTTCCTCCCGGGAGACCTTCAAGACAAGGTCGATCCGTATTTGCGGCCGCTCTACGACGCGCTGGAGGACATGATGCCGCACGACCGCGTGAGGCGTGCGCTCGAGGACTCCACCATCGAGATCGCGCCCCTGGCGTACATGCGGGGCCGCACGCTGTCCGATGCGTTCGTGATTCTCGATGAGGCTCAGAACGCCACGCGCGCACAAATGAAGATGTTCCTTACGCGGCTCGGGCTGAATTCCCGGGTTGTCATCACCGGGGACAAGACCCAGATCGACCTGTCCAGCCCGGCGGAGTCCGGGCTCCTCGAGGTCGAGACCATCCTCTCGGGCATCGACGGCATCGCGCTCGCCTACCTCGACGAGAAGGACGTAATCCGGCACCGTCTCGTGAAGGACATCATCCTGGCATACGCCCGCGGCCCGGGCGACGAGCTAAGTCCGTGAGCAAGCGTCCAGGGTCAGAGGGGAGCTCGGTCTCAGGTCGGACCCAGGCCGAGGTCGTGAGCTCGTGGCCGGAGCGGATACGGCATCACGGGGCCCGGCTCCTCTTGCTCGTTGCGCTCGCGACCCTCATCACTGTGTTCTTCCCTCCCACGGAGGGGTTGAACATCGATGTGCCGTCCGAAGGGGCGGTGGCGCAGGAGACCGTGACCGCGGAAATCGCGTTCAGCGTGCCCAAGGCGCCGGCCGAACTCGAGCGGGACCGGCGGCTGGCGATGGAGACCGTGCCGCCCACGTTCCGCTACCGGGCCGAAGCGGGTGACTCCGTTGCGGCTCGCTTGACCCGCTTCTTCGACCGAATCGACAGCGTGGCGACCGCGGGCGACACGATCGCGCTCGGGGACCTCCTGCGCGGCAGTCAGATCACGGCCACGCCCTCGCAGACCACTTATCTGATCGACGGCGCTACGCGCGCGGTATTCCGTACGGCCGCCATAAGAGCCGCCAATGAAGTGCTTCCTCGCGGCGTCGTGGATCCAGCGAGGATCTTGGACCTGACGACCGAAACCGTGACCGTCGCGCGGGGTGTGGACGAGGAGTCGGTGCGGGTCGATGATGTCCTGACCTCCGGCGACTTCTACGCCGAGGCCGTTCGGCTCTTGCCGCCACAGCTGCCGCCCGACGCGCGTGAGCTGTTCCGACTGCTCCTGATCTTTCACCTGGAATACAGCCTCGAGCTCGATGTCTTCGCGACCGAACAGGATCGAGGCGCAGCCAGGGAGTCCGTGCCGCTCACGAAGGGAGACGTCCTGGAACGCCAGGTCATCGTCCGTACGGGAGACCTGATCGGCTCGGAGACGCGAGAACGCCTAGACGCGTATTATGGAGCGTTACGCGCTCTAGGTGACGGGGAGCAAGCCAGTTTGGACCTCGGGGCGCTCGTGGGCGCGGGCATGCTGAACTGCCTCCTGTTGTCGATCTTTGGACTCTTGGTCTTTTTCGCTCGCCCCGAGGTCTACGCCAACTTCCGGTGGCTTCTCCTGCTCGCCATCCTCGCCGCCGCGTACTTCGGCGCGGGTATCGCCATCGACCGCGGCGGGCTTCCACCCGAGTGGCTACCCATCGCGTTCGTCGCGCTTCCCGTGGCGGTGCTATGGGATACGCGCATGGCGCTCCTCTTGGTGCTGGTGTTGGCCGCACTGACGGGCACGCTAGAGCCTTTCTCAGACCAAGGCACCGTACTCGGCTTGATGGCAGGGGGCGCAGCCGCAGCCATGAGCGTGCGGGCCGTACGGCGGCGCTCAGAGACATGGGTTTCCATCGCCATCATCTCGGGCGCGTCGGCCCTCATGTTGCTTGCCCACGGCATGGCGACCTCCCGCCCGTTGGCCGAGGTGGCCCAGGGCGCCGCGGTGTTCGCGGGGAATGCCACTGCGTCCGCGCTCTTGGCGATGGGCTTTTTGTGGGTGTTCGAGATGTTCACCGGCATCACGACGGTGCAGACCCTACTCGAGTGGGCCGATCCCACGCGGCCTCTTCTCCGCCGTCTCGCGATGGAGGCGCCCGGCACCTACGCGCACAGCATCAACGTGGCGAACCTCGCCGAGGCGGCAGCGACCAGGATCGACGCCAACGGCCTTCTCTGTAGGGTGGGCGTGCTCTATCACGACGTCGGCAAGATGCTCAAGCCTCACTACTTCGTGGAAAACCAGCCGGACAGTAGGAATCCGCACGACAAGCTGAAGCCTGAGACGTCCGCGTCGATCGTCTTGGAGCACGTGACGGAAGGCGCGAGACTCGCCCGCGACGAAAATGTGCCCGACGTAGTCGTTCAGTTCATTTACGAGCACCACGGCACCCAGAGGATCGGCTTCTTCTACGAGAAAGCTCGAGAGGAGGCCGAATCCGAGGTCGACGTACAGCGCTTCACGTATCCCGGTCCGAAGCCGCGGTCCAAGGAGACAGCCATCGTCATGCTCGCGGACTCGTGCGAGTCTGCGACACGGGCCATGCACGACCCCACGCCCGAACGCGTCCGCGATCTGATCGACACGGTGGTCCAGGGCAAGATCGCCGACGGTCAGCTCGACGAAGCGCCGCTCACGTTGGGCGATGTCGCACAGGTGAAGGAGCAGTTCGTGAGCATTCTGGCCGGAGTCCATCATCGGCGCATCGAGTATCCCGGCACGAAGCACCTCACGGACGCCGAGGCGGAGGGCGACGAGAAGGATGAGCCGGCCATCGGCCTCGCCGAGCTGGCGTGACCCTGTTGGCAACCATCCACGTCGACGACGAAACATTTCCGGGCGCGCCCGTCACGCTCATCGAGCGCGCGGTCCGGCGGGCTCTGGAGGCGGAGGGCAGGGGGGAGGTGGAGATTTCCGTTGCGCTCCTTCCTGACGCGGAGATGCGTCGACTCAACAAGGAGTTCCTCGACAAGGACCACACCACCGATGTCCTGGCCTTCACGCTTTCCGGTGCTGGCAATACGACGGTCGGTGACGTCTATGTGGGCTACGATCAAGCGGCTCGCCAGGCCGCCGAGGTTGGGGTGCCCCTTCGCGAAGAGTTGGCGCGACTCGCCATCCATGGGACCCTCCATGTGCTCGGCTACGATCACCCCCAGGGGCTGGACCGCGCTGAGAGCCCGATGTTTCAGCTGCAAGAACGTCTGCTGAAGGGCACTTTGGAGGACGCGGTGTGACGAGCACGAGCACCCCTCAAGAAGAGCTCGAAGGCGTCGGCACCCGCATTCGGGAACTCCTATTGCGCGGAGACGCGACTGGAGCCGGCGAAGCGGCTGGCGCCATGCACGCGTCCGACCTAGCCGACCTCCTGGAGGAGTTGGACGAGGAGCTGCGGATTCCGCTCCTTTCGGCGGTCCCCGTCGAGTTGGCCTCTGGCGCGCTCGCGGAGATGGAGGAGGGTGAGGATCGCGGAGACCTGCTCTCGGCCCTCACGCCGGCAATGCGCGCCGAGTTCCTACACGAGCTCGCCGACGACGATGCAGCCGACCTCATCGGCGACCTCGAACCGCCGGAGCAGCAGAGGATCCTCGATGCGCTGCCCGCGGAGGAAGCCGATGACCTGATCGACCTCCTGAAGTACGACGAGGACTCCGCCGGTGGCCTGATGACGACTGAGCTCGTCGCACTCAACGCGACGCTCACCGCCGGCGAAGCCATCGAGGAGGTTCGTATCCAGGGGCGGGAGATCGAGGACTTCTATACGGTCTTCGTCGTGGACTCCGAGAAACGCCTGCTGGGGACACTGCGTCTCGACGATCTGGTGATCGCTGATCCGGGGAGCCTCGTTGGCGAGCTCGTAGAGGCGCCGATCGCGACTGTGCTTCCCGACGTCGATCAGGAGGAGGTGGGGCGCCTGATTTCCCGGTACAACCTCGTGGCGATTCCGGTGGTGACCGAGGACGACGTTCTTCTCGGGCGAATCACGTTCGACGATGTAATCGACGTCATTGAGGCGGAGCAGACCGAGGATATCCTCCGCCTCGCTGGCCTCAACGACGAGGACGATCTACGGCACAGCTGGCAACAAGCCGTCCGGGCAAGGCTTCCCTGGCTCAGCCTCAACCTCATGACGGCGGCGCTGGCCGCCTCGGTGATCCTCGTCTACGAGGACGTGATCGACCAGGTGATCACGCTGGCCTTCCTCGCGCCGATCATCGCCGCCATGGGGGGAAGTTCCGGAACGCAGTCTCTCGCCATCACCATCCGCCGGATTACGGTCGAGGGTTCGGGCCGCACGAGGGGGCACGTGATGAGGGAGATTCTCATCGGTCTCGTGAATGGCGCGGTCCTGGGCATCGGAATCGCGGTGCTGGCGCTCTTGGTCGACGGAGATCCCCGGCTCGGGCTGGTGGTTCTGCTCGCGATGTGGGGCAACCAGATCGTGGCCGGCTTCGCCGGTGCCTTCGTGCCTGCGACGCTGGACCGTATGGGCATCGACCCCTCCATCGCGTCCTCGGTCTTCGTGCATACCCTCACGGATCTGTGCGGCTTCTTCCTTCTTCTCGGCCTGGCTTCGCGGCTGCTGCTGTGAAGCTGACAGGGGGCGCTACGTGAAGGGCATCGTTCGTACGGTTTCAGTTATGCTGCGGCTCAGCCCGTTCGCCATAGCGTTCCTGCGGGACCGGAAACAGTGGATTCTGTTCGGGCGGCCGGCGTCCCGCACACGTAGGCACCACGAGGGACGGGCTGTGCGGCTGACGAGTCGTCTTGCGAAGCTGGGACCGACGTTCGTGAAGCTCGCTCAGTTGCTCAGTTCACGCGCCGATATCCTGCCAGAGCCCTATCTCTCTGAGATCAGCAAGCTGCAAGATCAGGTGCCTGCGGACCCTGCGCCGCGTATCCGCGCCGTCATCGAACGCGAGCTGGGTGCGCCGGTTTCCGAGCTCTTCGAGGATTTCCAGGACGTACCGGAAGCCGCGGCGAGCCTCGGCCAGGTGCACCGAGCCACAGCGGACGGTCACGACGTCGTGGTCAAGGTCCTTCGCCCCGGCGTCGAGGAGGCGATCGCCCTCGATTTGGACATTTCGTTCCGACTGCTCTTTTGGCTCAACATCCTCTTTCCCAACCACCATGTGCGCGGTCTCACGAACGTCGTGCGAGAGTTCTCCGTACGCGTCAAGGCCGAGATGGACTTCGAGCAGGAAGCGGCCAACATCGCTCGTTTTCAGAGGGTCTTCCAAGGGGAGCGGAAGGTCCGCGCTCCAGTCGTCTACGAGCGCTTCACCCGCCGTCGCGTGCTCGTGATGGAGCACTGCTACGGAACGAAGATCGATCATCTGCACGAGCTCTTCGCCTCAGGTCGGCTGTCGTTCAAGCAGGTGATGGAGACGCTCACCGGTGTCTACCTGCGGATGATGATGGTGGACGGTTTCATGCACGCTGACCCGCACCCGGGCAATCTCCTGGTCCAGGACGATGGCACGCTCATCCTGCTCGACTGGGGTGCGGTTCTCGAGGTCCCTCGCTGGACCAGGGAGTCGATCCTCCGCACCGCGATTGCTCTGGGCCGCGAAGACATCGACAGCGTCATCAACGAGATGTACAGGCTTTCCATGATCGGCTCGGAGGTCTCGCGCGGAGAGATTCGCGAGGCGGCGGCCGAGATTCTAAAGATCGTCGAACGCGCCAAGACGACGAACCGAGCGAAGATCATCGAGGCGATCATCGCCGAGTTGTTGGATACGTTCTACACATGGCCTCTCACGCTCCCGCAGGAGCTCGTGTACTTCTTTCGTGCCGCCGCGCTCATCGAAGGCGTTGCCTTTCACTACGAGCCCAACTTCGACGGCCTCACCTTCATTCGCGGCGTGATTCAGAAGAACCAGGCCGAGCTGCTCCGGACGACCGGCCAGCAGCCGGCGCAGATCGCCAAGAGCTTCGTGGATGAGGCTCAGAGCGCGGTCCGCTCTGTTCGGGACCTGGTTACGAGGGCCGAACGCGAGGAGTTCCGAGTACGGGTGCACCCGCGGGACATGCAGACTCAAGAACGTTTCCTGCACCTCCAAGCTCGCCGATTGCTACTCAGCATTTTCGCGAGCGCTACGGCCGTGATCACCTCGATCCTCTTCATTGCGTTGCGGAACTGGTGGTTGCTCGGAGCGGGCCTGCTCGTAGCGCTCGTCATGTTCGTGATCGTCCTCTTCATTCCCACACATCTGCTGGAGAACCCGCTCCGGCATGCCCGTGGGATCCGGCCGAACGAGAGGAAGTGAACAAGACGATCTACTTCGTTCGCCAGGGGGATGCCGAGGTGCACCACTACCGGGGTGGGGCGGGACCGGTACAGGGTCTGGTGGGGTGGGAGGCTTGAGTTCGGGGGCCCGTCCTGGCGTCAGGACGGTCCGAGGCTAGGATTCTGCGATGTCCACCGACCTCCCCACCCGCTTCCGCGACGGAAAGGTCCCCGCGCTCGCCCGCGCCATTTCTATCACCGAGGACCAGCGGGACGGATTCGAAGAGCTGCTTCACGAGCTTCTGAGAGCGGGCCCACAAGCGAAGCGGGTCGGCCTCACAGGCCCGCCCGGCGCGGGTAAGTCCAGCTTGCTTGCCTTGGTGGCCAACGCCTACCGCGCCTTGGACGAGCGGGTAGGCATCGTTGCGGTCGACCCGACTTCTCCCTATTCGGGCGGCGCGCTGCTCGGCGATCGCATCCGCATGAATGACCTGGCGACGGACCCAGGCATCTTCATCCGCTCCATGGCGAGTCGAGGTTCGCTCGGGGGCCTGGCGACGACCACCAAAGAGGTCCTGGACGTCATGGACGCGTTCGGCTTCGAGCGCATCCTCGTCGAGACGGTGGGCGTGGGCCAGACCGAGCTGGAGATCACGGCCGCGGCGGACACCGTCGTGGTCGTGCTGGTGCCCGAGTCTGGGGACGCGGTGCAGGCCATGAAGGCCGGCTTGATGGAGATCGCCGACATCTTCGTGGTGAACAAGGCCGACCGGCCCGGGGCAGGTCGCCTGGCGAAAGAGATCCGCCAGGCCCTGCATTTACGCGCGGGCGAGGCGCTCCACGACGTTCCGGCCCACCACGGCGTCGACCTGCAGAACGTGCCTCTTGAGTTGCGTCCGGAGTCGTCCGGCGACAGTGAGCGCTGGGAGATTCCGGTTCTGGAAACCAACGCCCTCGACGGGGCGGGGATCCCTGATTTGGTGGCGGCCATTGGTGACCATCGCGCCTGGCTCGAAGGTTCAGGTGAGCTGGCGGCACGTCGCCGCCACCGCACTCGGGGACGGGTGCAAGACGTGGTTCAACGCGAGATGCGGCGTGTCGCTTGGGCCTCCGATGAAGTACGCCGGAGCCTGGACGAGGGTGTCAGGGGTATCGAACGGGGCGAGGGCACGCCCTATTCGGTCGCGCGGGACCTCTTGGCGTTGTTGCTTCGTTGACCCTCGCTTTGCCGTCTGGTCATCTTTGATCCAGGACACGCGCACACGGGAGCAGGCATGTCGACGTTAGAGAGGGACGTCTTGAGCCGATCTGAGCTCGACGCCCTCGTGCGGGAGCGCGAAGCCGAACTCGCCGAGCTGAAGGCGCAGCTGAACGAATGGATTGAGGCATACGACGCCACGCCGAAGCGCGACGCATCGTTCACTACGATCTCGGGGCGTGAGCTCAAGCCGCTCTACACGGCGCTCGATCGCGCCGACGCGGACGACACGGAGGCCGTGGGCCTGCCGGGTTTCTACCCGTTCACCCGCGGGCCTTACGCGACCATGTACCGGACCCGTCTCTGGACGATGCGCCAATTCGCTGGCTTCGCGACCGCCGAGGAGACGAACGAGCGCTACAAGTACCTACTCGACCAGGGCCAGACCGGCCTCTCCGTCGCGTTCGACTTCCCGACTCTCATGGGCTACGACTCCGACCATCCTCGCTCACTCGGTGAGGTCGGCGTGTGCGGCGTCGCGATCTCGTCACTCGCTGATATGGAGCGGTTGTTCGAAGGGATTCCGCTGGATCAGGTCTCGGTGTCCATGACGATCAACGGCCCGGCCATCATCCTCTTCTGCTTCTACGTGGCCGCGGCGGAGAAGCAGGGGGTCTCCCCGGAAGTCCTCCGCGGCACCGTTCAGAACGACATCCTCAAGGAATACCAGGCGCAGCATGCCTGGGTCTTTCCACCCGAGCCGGCGTTGCGCTGCATCGTGGATATGCTCGAGTGGTGCAGCACGCATGCTCCGAAGTACAACCCGATCTCCATTTCTGGCTACCACATCCGCGAGGCGGGTGCCACGGCGGCCCAAGAGCTCGCGTTCACACTGCGCAACGGCTTCGAGTACGTCGAGCGCGCCATTGCGAGAGGGCTGGACGTCGATGACTTCGCTCCTAGGCTTTCTTTCTTCTTTGACGTGCACTCGGACTTCTTCGAGGAGATCGCCAAGCTCCGCGCGGCGCGGCGAATCTGGGCGCGCGCGATGCGCGACACGTACGGTGCGAAGGATCCCGAGTCCTGGCGCCTACGTACGCACGCGCAGACGGCGGGCGTGAGCCTGACCGCGCAGCAGGCCGAGAACAACATCGTCCGGGTCGCCTATCAGGCCATGGCGGCGGCGCTCGGAGGCGCGCAGTCGCTCCACACGAACTCGATGGACGAGACCCTGGCTTTGCCGACCGAGAAGTCCGTGCGCATCGCGCTGCGCACGCAACAGATTCTCGCGTTTGAGTCCGGCGTCACGAATACGATCGACCCGCTGGCCGGCTCCTACTTCCTCGAGTCCCTTACGGACGCACTCGAACAGGATGCACAGGCCATCTTCGAAGAAGTCGATGCGCTGGGCGGAGTCGTGCCGGGGATCCATCAGGGATGGTTCCAACAACAGATCGCCGGATCTGCGATGCAACAGCAGCGTGACATCGAGTCGGGACGGCGGGTGGTGGTGGGCGTGAACGACTTCACAGACGGCTCCGGCGACATCCAGATCGATACGCTCAAGATCGATCCGGCGGTCGAGCGGCGTCAGGTCGATGCGATGGCTCGGATGAGAGCGTCACGGGACAACCAAGTAGTCACCCGCACTCTTTCCGACCTTACCACTGCGTGCCGCACGGACGAAAACATCGTGCCCCGCATCCTGGACTGTGCGAGAGCGTACTGCACGCTGTACGAGATTCGGCACGCTATGGAGGATGTGTTCGGTGCGTACAAGGAACCCATTTCCTTCTGATAGCCAGAAAGCCGTACGGAGCCCATGACCGACCCCCAACGCAGAATCAGAGTCCTCGTAGCCAAGCCGGGGCTGGACGGACACGATCGCGGAGCCAAGGTGATCGCGAGCTCGTTTCGCGACGCGGGCTTCGAGGTGATCTACACCGGACTGCACCAGACTCCTGAAATGATCGTGAGCGCCGCCGTTCAGGAAGATGTCGATGTCGTCGCGATGTCCGTGCTCTCCGGTGCCCACATGACACTCTTCCCCCGGGTCAGAGTGCTCCTCGACGAGGCGGGAGCCGATCACGTCCTCGTGACGGGGGGTGGCATCATTCCCGAGTCCGACATGGAGGCGCTCGAAGCGCTGGGCATCGGTCGCTTGTTCGGGCCCGGTACGCGGACAACCGATGCGATCGCCTACGTGAAGGACTGGATCGCGCACCAGAGGACGCAATGACCCTCCGGCGGTTCGTCGCCCTTTGACCCCGAGTACCGCGAGCGGCTCGACGGGTCGTCTGGGCGAGCTATCGAATGCGGTGAAGGCGCTTCGCGAGCTGGCTCGCCAAGGGGGCGGCGCCGAGCGGATCGACGCGCAGCACACCGCAGGCAAGCTGACGGCCAGGGAACGCGTCAGTCTTCTCCTGGACCCGAGCGAGCCGGTGGTGGAGATAGGAATGCTCGTCGCGCACGACCTCTACGACGGCAAGGCTCCAGCTGCAGGTGTCATCACGTGCGTGGGCAGAGTGCACGGCAGGGAGGCGGTCATCGTCGCCAACGACGCGACGGTCGAAGGAGGCGCCTGGTGGCCGGAGACCGTCGGCAAGATTCTGCGCGCGCAGGAGGTGGCCATGCGATGCCGCATCCCGATCCTATACCTCGTCGATTCCGACGGCGCGGTTCCCGTGCAGGCCGACGTCTTTCCCGGGCAGTACGGAGTGGGGCGGATCCTCTACTACGCGGCGGTGATGCGTCGGCATCTTGCGACGCCTCAGTTCGCCGGGGTCTTGGGACCCTGCGTCGGGAGCGCCGCATACCTGCCGGCACTGGCGGACGTGATCGTCATGGTGGAGGGCACATCGTTCTTGGCGCTTGCGCCTCCGAGCCTCGTGGAGGGAGCGACGGGGCGGAGCGTGACGTCCGAAGAGCTTGGCGGAGCCCAGGTGCACACGGAGGTCAGCGCCGTGGCCCACTACAAGGTGGGGAACGACCAGGAGTGCATCCAGCGGCTCAGAGGGCTGGTTGGCGAGTTACCCCCGCGGGACGAATCGGAGGACTCGCGCGTCCCCGCGCCGCCGCTCCGGCTCTCCTACGATCTGTACGACCTCGTTCCCGATGACCACCGGCAGCCCTATGACGTGCGCGCCGTGTTGGACTGCCTGCTCGACCGTGATTCGCTCGAGGAGTTTCAGGCCGATCACGCGCGGGAGATCATCTGTGGGACGAGCTTTCTCGAAGGGGTCCGCGTCGGGGTGATTGCGAACGCGCGGGGCATGTTTCGGCCCGGAAGCGATGGGACACCTCACTTCGGTGGGCTCGTCTACGCCGAAAGTGCGCGCAAGGTCGCGTACTTCATCGAGACCATGAACCGGCACGGTACGCCGCTCTTGTTCGTGCAAGACGTGTCGGGCTTCATGGTCGGGCCAGAGGCCGAGCACGAGGGAATTCTGCGGGCCGGGGCCGAGTTCGTAGAGGCGATGGCGACGTCGACCGTGCCGAAGATCGTGCTGACGCTCAACCACGCATCGGGCGCCGGCTATTACGCGATGGCCGGTCAGGGCTTCGACCCGACCTTCATCGTCTCACTCCCAACGGGGCGAATGGGCCTCGCCGACGAGGTGCTCGGGCCGACCGCGGGGTCGGGGGACGATCAAGAGGTCCGGCTCGATGCACGATATGCGGCCGCCCGGGGCTTCGTCGACGAGATCTTGCTGCCCGAAGAGCTCCGGGCTGCGCTCGGCTTGCTCCTGCGGGCCGCGCTACGCAACCCAGGCCCGCACCTGGGGCCGTTTCAGCTCCGTTAGCGGGGGCCGCCATGCTCCTCGACCGGGAACGCACAGCGGGAAAGTACCTCGAGTGGAAGGTGCGTCTATTCAGCGTCGCTGCGGTCGTGGCGCTCGCTGGCATCTACACGGAGCGACGCTGGGTGACGGGTGCAGCGATCCTCATTCTCGTGAGCGCCCTCTCCTTGAGGTTCCTCCCTTCCCACGCGGAAGACTCGGAGACAACCGAAGAAGGGTGAGCGGCGGGCCGGACCCGCTATCGCCGGGTCCCAGGAGAAGAACCACGCTGAGTGGGTGACCCACGACCCCATTGCGCTCCTGCACCGCCATCTCGGCCACTCAAGCTTCCGTCCGGGTCAAGAAGAGCTCATACGAGCGGTGCTCCGCGGGAGAGACGCCCTGGGAGTGCTGCCGACGGGCGGTGGTAAGAGCGTCTGTTATCAGGTCCCGGCGCTGGCGCTGGGCGGACTTACGCTCGTCGTCACACCGCTGGTCTCGCTCATGGAGGATCAGGTCGGTCGCGCCCGGGCTGTCGGGCTACGGGCTGACTACATGAGCGCCACCCAGGGGACCGGCGCAAAGAGAGTGGTGCTCGAGCGAGCGCGAGCCGGATGCCTCGACATGCTTTTCGTCGCACCGGAACGCTTGGAGCTGGACGGATTCAGGCGCGCCGTCAGAGGGATGGACGTGCGGCTCTTGGCCGTTGACGAAGCACACTGCATCTCGGAGTGGGGCCACGACTTCCGTCCCGCGTATCGTCGCATCGGGTCGATCGGAGGCGAACTCGGCTGTCCGACACTGGCCCTGACCGCCACGGCCACACGGGCGGTGCGCGAGGACGTGACGGCGAGCCTGTCGCTCTGGCGGCCGCTCGAGGTGGTGCGCTCCTTCGACCGGCCCAACCTCGCCTGGTCGGTCCTGCAGGGAGGGGCCTTGTCGGCACGAACGGTCCGCACGTACCGACTTCTCAGACGGTCTCCTGGGCCTGCCATCGTCTACGCGCCGACGCGTCGCGCCGTCGAGCTCGTGCGGGACGGATTAGCTGGCCGTGGCCTCTCCACCGAGGCGTACCACGCTGGTTTGCCTGGCCCGGAGCGTTCGCGGGTCCAAGCGGCCTTCATGGAAGGGCGGTGCCGGGTGGTGGTGGCCACCAACGCGTTCGGTATGGGCATCGACAAGGCCGACGTCCGCTCAGTGGTGCACATCCACCTTCCGGGGACCCTCGAGTCCTACTATCAGGAGGCCGGCCGGGCCGGCCGGGACGAATCGCCGGCGAGTTGTGTGGCCTTCCACGACAGGGCGGACCGACGTCTCGCCGTTTCCTTCGTGGACCGGACTCACCCCTCGACATGGGCGCTTCGTAAGCTCCACCGTCGACTCCGCGGGCTCGCGGGTCGGGACAGCCTCGTGCGCATAGACCCCGGGGCTCACCCGGCCTATGCGTCTCTGTTTGAGGAGTGGCTGGCCGGAACCGGGGTTGGGGGCCTTGCAGCGCTCGAGAGGGTGGGGGCGGTCCGCGATGTCCCGGGCAGCACGGAGCCCAGGGGAACCGGCGCGGCTGCTGCAGGGTCTCAAGCCGGAAGACTTTTTGTGCGGCGCCGGCTGGACCTCGCTTTGGCGAACCGACTCAGGGGCCATGCATTGAGAGGAGTGGACGCGGTACAGCGCTATGCGCGGGGCCGTGGGTGCCGTCGACAAGCGCTTCTGGGATACTTCGGAGAGAAGGCCCCGGCGCGATGCGGTAACTGCGACCGATGCACCCAGCGATTTTCGTAGAAGCGCGATTGACCTTTGGAACCCTAGCCCCAGTGGCTATCACATCCTGAAAAAAGTCGATCCATCGCGGTAGGTGAGCGCACGTCCGCGGCATGAGCGGACACACAGCAGGCAAACGCGCGCTTCACCGCCCCCGTGGATCACCTGCTCCTGCTGGTCGCCAGACTTGCCCGGGACGCCGTTGGCGCCGAGCAGATCCGGGACGCACCAGGGGCCGGTGAGGGACGAGCGATCGACTCGACATCGGAGAACGAATTGAGGAGAGAAATCCTCGTAAGTGCCACGCACCAGGAAACCTGGGTGGCACTGCTAGAAGAAAACGAGCTCGCAGAGGTGATGTTCGACCGGCCGGATCAGAACCGGCTTCTCGGAGACATCTTTCTCGGGCGAGTCGATGCCGTTCTGCCTGGTATTCAGGCGGCCTTCGTCGATCTAGGCACAGGGAAGGCGGGCTTCCTTCACGTCGGGGACCTGAACTTCGGGGACGAAGACGGGGACGACGACGAAGGAAACGGGAACGGCCGCGGGGGCCGGGGGCCTCGTCGGTCGCGAAAGCTGCCGCCCATCCAGGAGCACCTGCAGAAGGGCCAGACGATCCTCGTGCAGGTGACGAAGGAGGCCATCGGGACCAAGGGGCCACGCCTCACCGCCGAGGTCTCGCTTCCCGGACGTTTCCTTGTCTACATGCCGCACTCCTCGCGCGTTGGGGTGAGCCGCAAGATCGAGGGGCGGGACCAGCGTTCCAAGCTGCGCAAGCTCGCGAAGGGCGTGCTGCCCGAGAACAGCGGTGGGATCATCGTTCGGACGGTCAGTGAAGAGGTCAACGAGCAGACACTCCAGAAGGAGTTTCAGCGCCTGCACGAGCGTTGGAAGAAGATCCAGCAGAATGCGTCGTCGCGCTCCGCACCTGCCTTGGTGCATGGCGAGGCCAAGCTCATCAGCGGCGTCATCCGCGATCTCTTCAGCGATAAGTTCGACGCGCTGCGTGTCGATTCGAAGGCCATCTACAACGAGGTGGTCGACTACGTACGCAGCGTCGATCCGGACCTCCTCGACCGGGTGCACCTTTATGACGGGCCCGTGTCACTCTTCGACAAGTACGGCGTCGAGGAGGAGATCCAGAAGGCGTTCCAAAGGACGGTGCGGCTCAAATCGGGTGGCCACATCGTCATCGACCCGACCGAGGCGCTCGTTTCGATCGACGTGAACACGGGCAAGTTCACCGGTAAGGGCAAGAAGGACCCCGAGCAGACGATCCTCCGCACCAACCTCGAGGCGGCGCGCACGATCACGAAGCAGCTGCGGCTCCGTGACATCGGTGGCATCATCGTCGTGGACTTCATCGATATGGAGTCACAGGAGAACCGTGAGAAGGTGATCCGCGAGCTTCGGACGCACCTGGGGCGGGACCGGGCCCGGACGAAGGCCTTCGAGGTGTCGAATCTGGGCCTGGTCGAGATGACGCGTCAGCGCATTCGGCCTTCGCTGTTCAATGCGTTGACGCACATCTGTACGTCGTGTGGCGGCATCGGTCGCGTCTACACGCCCGCGACCGTGGTTCGCCGCATCGAACGGAGTCTGGGAAGGGCGGCCGCTTCCAAGGAAGAGAAGCGCATCGTGGTGCGCGTTCACCCGGAGGTCGCCCTGCGCGTGATCGAAGAGGAGCCGGGCCTACTGAAGCGCCTCAGGAGCAGAACGCGCCTCGATCTCGACATGCGCGACGACCCGCTCATGCGCTTGGACGAATTCCGTTTGCTTTCGGGGCCAGCCGAGACCGATGTGACCGATAAGTACGTGGCCGCATGAGTGAAGAACGCCTTGACGGATGCGGGAACTTGCTCGACACTTACGGGCTATAGAAGCGTAGTTCGGATCCCCAAGAACCTCGAAGAAGCCCAGCATGTACGCGGTTTTTCGGACCGGCGGTAAGCAGTTTCGGGCTGAGCCCGGCACTCGCATCCGCATCCCCAGCCTAGACGTCGAGCCCGGTGATTCTATCGTGTTCGATCAAGTTCTCCTTGCCGGTGACGGCGAGGAGAAAGTTCAGGTTGGCACCCCCACGCTCGACGGGGCGTCGGTGAAGGCCGAAGTCCTCCGCCACGGACGCGGCGACAAGATCATCGTGTTCAAGCGGAAGCGCCGTAAGGGGTATCGCAAGAAGCAGGGGCATCGACAGGATTTCACGGAGATTCGGGTCGACGAGGTGGCGCTCGCCTGACGGCGGGCTCCATCGGATCCGAGTGGACGGGTAGACCATGGCACACAAGAAAGCAGGTGGCTCGAGTCGCAACGGACGGGACAGCAATCCCTGCCGTCTCGGCGTGAAGCGGTTCGGTGGCCAGCCGATTACCGCGGGCGGCATCGTCGTACGGCAGCGTGGCACGCGGATTCACCCCGGGCGTAACGTCGGCCGTGGCAAGGACGACACGCTTTTTTCTCTGATCGATGGTGTGGTCAAGTTCGAGCGCATGCGCGCGCGAAACGTCGTCTCGGTATATCCTGCCGAGTAGTTCGCTGAATTGGACTCGGGGTCCGGACCTGCAGCCAATGGCTCGCCGGCCGGACCTCTTCGCATAGGAAAGAACTTCGTCATGGCCCCCCTTTCAGGATGCCGACGGTGCAACCTGGAGGCCCCCCAGTCGTAAGGGGTTCAGAGACGAAAGAAGGAGGTGGACCATGTCTACCAATGACCTTCGCGAGTCCAGTACTCGTGTCGATAGATCGGGCTTGTCGAGCGAGCCCGCGTTGGACCCGCCGTTTACGGCGAACCGCCGCAAGTGGGCAATCGCGCTACTGCTAGTTCCACTCGCGCTGACGCTGCCAGCCTGGCTGGCCGAAGACGCGTTGGAAGAGGTGACGAGGATAGGGGGCCAGGCCTTCGGTCCCGCGTCGTCTCCCTCGATTCCCCTGGACGTCAACGAGTCCGTCGAGCATTGGATCGAGCAGTTCCAGACGACGCGCCGGGCCGAGTTCGAGGAGCTCCTCGAACAGCGCGGTGTGTTCGAGGGACTCATTCGCGGTAAGCTGCGAGAACGCAACATGCCCGAAGACCTCCTCTATCTGGCCATGATGGAGTCGGGTCTTTCGACAATCGCGGAGTCACGCGTCTCGGCGGTCGGGCTCTGGCAATTCATGGGCCCCACCGCACGCCAGATGGGGCTACGCGTCGACGAGCACGTCGATGAACGACGGGACCCGGTTCGCGCGACGGACGCTGCCCTCGACTACCTCCAGTGGCTGCGTGCGCGGTTCGGTTCCTGGTACCTGGCTGCCGCCGCATTCAACGCGGGTCCTGGACGACTTGAGCGCATTCTCCACCGGCATGCAGACGGACGCACCGGAGACGAAGACATCTACTGGGAGGTTCTACGCTATCTGCCGCGGGAGACGCGCGATTACGTGCCGCGCATCGTCGCCGCGACGATCTTGGCCAATGATGCAGACGCTGCGGGCTTGGGACGTCTTGATGTCGCGCCGTATGAGTTTGACATGGTCTTCGTGCCGGGCAGAACGCCGCTCACCACCGTTGCTGAGTCTTTGAACGTCGACATTGGCATCGTGCGCGACCTGAACCCGCACTTGATCCGGGGAACGACACCCCCTGGGGAGATCTACGGCGTGCGGGTTCCTGTAGGGGGCATCCCGATGGTTATGGCCGTCATGGCGCAGGGGCCGTCGGCGCACAGGGCCGACTAGCAGCCCAGCTATACGTCGTCCTTGACTGGACCCCAGCGGGTTCGGCCTTCCTGCGCATCTCTGGCAGCCGCGATGATGCGCCAGATGACATCACGCGTCAGTTCCTCATCGACACCCAGCTCGCGGGCGATTTCAGCCGCCCGGCGAACCACCTTGGCCTCCTGCGGCGGGTCGAGGACGGGTCGACCGAGTTCCGCCTTGGCACTCCCGATCTCCATGACCAGCTCGCGCCGCCGCCCGATGAGCGTCACCAACTCACGATCGAGAGCCTCGATCGCGGTGCGGAGCTCCTCCAGACGGTCGGCGGTCATGACAGCTCCAGTAGAGTAGCGATGCCCTGTCCAACACCGATGCACATCGTGGCCAGGCCGCGCCTGTCCCCGCGCCTCTTCATCTCGTGCAGCAGCGTGACGACGATACGCGCACCGGAGCATCCAACGGGATGGCCCAGGGCGATGGCTCCCCCGTTCACGTTGACCATTTCCGGATCGAGGCCGATTTCCGCGATGCAGGGGAGCGCCTGAGCGGCGAACGCCTCGTTCAGTTCCACGAGGTCGAGGTCTCCCGCAGCCCACTCCGCGCGAGCGAGGACGGTCTTGGTGGCATCCACCGGCCCGATGCCCATTCGGTGCGGTTCCACGCCGGCAACCGCACCGGCCACCACGCGTGCGATCGGCTCCAGCCCCAACTCTCGGCCGCTCTCAGACGAAACCACCAAGAGCGCGGCCGCACCGTCGTTGATCCCCGATGAGTTGCCTGCCGTGACCGTGCCATCCTTCTTGAAGACGGGGCGGAGACGGGCCAGAGACTCCGCCGTGGTGTCCGGTCGTGGGTGCTCATCGGCTGCGACAAGAATCGGGTCACCCTTTCGTTGCGGCACCGGGACGGGCGCGAGCTCATCGAGAAAGCGGCCGGCTTCGATCGCCGCCCCCGCTCTAGCCTGACTCACGGCCGCATAAGCGTCCTGAGCCTCACGCGTTACGCCGAACTCCTTCGCGATGACCTCGGCGGTCTCTCCCATCCCGATCGTCCATTCCGGAGCGAACGCGGGGTTGGGGAAGCGCCATCCCAGCACGGTGTCGGCGACCTCCGGGTTTCCTCGTGCGTAGCCGGCCGATGGCTTGAGCATCACATACGGGGCGCGACTCATGCTCTCCGCACCCCCCGCGATGAAGACGTCGCCTTCGCCCGCCGCGATCGCGTGGAAGGCGGACAGCACGGCCTGCATGCCCGATCCGCAGAGGCGATTCACGGTCTGTCCGGGAACGGAGACGGGCAGGCCGGCGCGGAGGAGGGCCATGCGGGCCAGGTTTCGGTTGTCCTCTCCGGCCTGGTTCGTGCAGCCGAACAGGACATCGTCGATGGTCGCGGGATCGATCCCCGTCCGCTCTACGAGGGCCTGGATGGTCACGGACGCCAGGTCGTCGGGCCGGATGGACGCCAGGGAGCCGCCATGCCGCCCGATCGGCGTCCTCACGCCGTCCACGATCCACGCCTCACGCATTGGTCGTTTCCGACACGTAGCGACTCCGGGATGTCCTTGGGAGAGTGGTCCCGCCAGGCCAGTCGCAGCCCCCGGCGAGAGGCCCCGTATACACGCGCAAGGATGGGAGTTCCTCGGCTTCGGCGCGAGGATGAAGTCTTCCCGGCGTTCCTACGTAGACTGTATGTGAAGCTCGTCTACCCTGGCGGGACTAGGACCTCGCCACGTTGTGTGGGGGACTACACAGGGTACCTTATACACGATGGATACCTCACGGAGGAAGGACCTCATGACCTGCTCCCTCCGGGCCGACTACCGAGCGGTTTTCGCGCTCGTCGCCTTGCTCGCGCTGCCCCTGGCAGTCCAAGCCCAAGGCACAGTCTACCGCGTTCCATTGACCGGCGTGGTCGAGCTGGGTCTGGCTCCGTTCATCGAACGCAGTCTGGACGAAGCTTTGGCGGCGGGGGCCCACTTCGTAGTGATCGACATGGATACGCCGGGCGGCCGCGTGGACGCCGCCGAACGGATCGCCGATGCGATCGGGGATGCCGGCTTGCCGGTCTACACGCTCGTGAACCGGAGAGCGTTCTCGGCGGGCGCGTTGATCGCGCTGTCGACGGATGGAATCTACATGCGGCCGGCTTCTGTCATCGGTGCCGCAACCCCGGTGGACGGGGCTGGGGTGAAGGGGTCGGAGAAGATCGTTTCTGCCATGCGCAGCGAGATGCGCGCCCTCGCTGAGGCACACGGTGTCGATCCCGAGATCGCGGCCGCGATGGTCGACGAGGATATCGCGATCGACGGGGTCATTGAGGCGGGCAAGCTACTCACACTCACGACCGAAGAAGCCGTCGAGGTCGGATATGCCACGGAGATAGAGGACCTCGCGGCTCTCCTGGCGTTCCTGGACGTGTCGGCTGCGCAGGTCGTGACGGTCGAGACGAACTGGGCGGAAGGTGTCGTCCGCTTCTTCTCCAATCCTGTGGTGGCGCCGTTCCTACTCACGCTGGGCTTCTTGGGTCTCCTCACCGAGATAAAGACAGCCTCGTTCGGGTTGGCGGGCGCCGCCGGGATCCTTTCGTTGTCGCTGTTCTTCGGCTCCCACCTCATCGTGGGCCTGGCCGGCTTGGAAGACCTGCTCATCTTCGGGGTTGGGCTCGCGCTCATTGGCGTTGAAGTGCTCCTCGTTCCAGGGTTCGGCCTCTTCGGCATCATCGGCGGGCTCGGAATCACCGCGGGCCTCTACCTGAGCCTGATGGGCTCGCTGCCGACGTCCACCGACTTCACGCGGGCAGGTCTGGTCTTGAGTACCACGGTCCTGTTGATCGCCGTCTCAGCCTGGGTCATGATCCGTTCGTTGCCCGGAAGCTCTCGGCTAGCGAAGAGCGGGATCTTCCTCCTCCAGAGAACCGCAAGGTCGATAGGATACGAGTCTGCCGAGTCCCGAAAGGATCTGGTCGGGGTGCTCGGAAAGGCCATTACCGATCTGCGCCCTTCCGGCACAGGCCTTTTCGGCGAGGAGCGAATCGACGTAGTCTCCGAGTCGGAATGGATCACGGAAGGCACGCCGATCCGGATCATCAGCGCAGAGGGATACCGTCACATCGTCCGCCCGGTGAGCGAACAGCCGGCCCAGAAGGCGTGACACGAACCGTCCAACACTTCCAACCGCTCGGGGCCTGACGCATGCAAGAAGCACTCGCGCTGTTCATACCTATCGCATTGATCGTCGTCATCATCTCGGTCCTGTACATGATTCCCGTCCGCCTCTGGATCGAGGCATTGTCGGCGGGGGTGCAGGTCGGCATCGGCACGCTCGTGGGCATGCGGCTGAGGAAGGTCTCGCCCGCGGCCATCGTGCGACCGCTTATCAATGCCACCAAGGCCGGACTCGATCTGGACATCAACCAGCTCGAGGCGCATTACCTGGCCGGTGGCCGAGTCGACCGGGTCGTGGGAGCGCTCATCAGCGCCGACAAGGCAAGCATCGAGCTCGCCTTCAACCAGGCCGCGGCGATCGACCTGGCGGGTCGCGACGTGTTCGAGGCGGTTCAGATCTCGGTGAATCCCAAGGTGATCAACACGCCGAAGGTCGCTGCGATGGCCAAGGACGGCATCCAGCTCATCGCCATCGCTCGCGTGACGGTTCGCGCGAACATCAACCGTCTGGTCGGTGGTGCGGGGGAGGAGACCATCCTTGCGCGGGTAGGTGAGGGCATCGTGTCGACGATCGGGTCTGCGGACTCTCACAAGGCCGTGCTCGAGAACCCAGACGGCATTTCCAAGACGGTCCTCGGCAAGGGTCTCGACTCCGGCACGGCTTTCGAGATCCTCTCGATCGACATCGCGGACGTGGACGTGGGCAAGAACATCGGGGCCGAGCTCCAAACGGATCAGGCTGAGGCCGACAAGCGGGTGGCGCAGGCCCGGGCGGAGGAGCGGCGCGCCATGGCCGTCGCGAAGGAGCAGGAAATGAAGGCCTTGGTGGGTGAGATGCAGGCCGAGGTCGTAAAGGCGGAGGCCCAGGTGCCGCTCGCGATCGCAGAGGCGTTCCGACTGGGCCATATGGGCATCATGGACTACATGCGCTATCGGAACATCGAGGCGGACACGGGGATGCGTACCGCGATCGCTGGTCCGGACGAGACCACTTCAGGTCCGCTCGAGTAGCGCAGCATGGAAGAGCTCATCTTCTTCGCGGTGATCATCTTCTTTTCGATCATCGACTCGGTCGCGCGAAGCCGTAAGAAGAAGCAGCAGCAGGGGGGCGCGCCCGAGGCCACGGTGCCGAAGCGGAAGGAAAGGCAACGTGCAGTGCCGAGGTACGACACCGAGGCGACGCATGTGCCACAAGGCACGTATGAGTCCCAGCGCACCTACGAATCCCAGCCTACCTACGACGCGGATCCGTCGCATGACGAGTCGTGGCTCGAAGAGGCCAAGAGCGACGCAGAGGGTTCAGAGGGGATGATCCCGACTGACATATGGGAGGAGATCGCAGGGCTGGCGCGGAGCAAGGTGCCGGCCCCGACGAGGCCGGCACCAGCGCCGGTGAAGGTGGAGTCGATACCGGCGCGGCCCGTGGAGACTCACCGAGTACACAGGGCTCACGCAGGCTACGGGACAGACCCGTCGAGCCGCGCGAGGTCCGAACAAGACGGCATGGACCCGTTGGCAGTACGGTCGAGCGCGGACGTGCTCGCCATACGCCATCAGCTGCGTGCGGGTCGACACGCCCTCCGGCAAGCCTTCGTCTTTCGCGAGGTCCTCGGACCCCCCGTGTCACTCCGAAGGGAGGGTTCGGAGGAGTAGGAGGTCGGCAGCTCCGAGTTACATCTCCCCGAGGGCCATCTTGCGAAGCACCGTCTGGAGAATGCCCCCGTTGAGGTAGTACTCGACGTCGATGTCCGAATCGAGTCGCACGTTTGCCTCGAAGCGCGTCTCGGTGCCGTCCTCGGCAGTCGCAGTCACGTTCACGGTGCAGCTGGGCTGCAATCCATCCTCGACCCCGACGATGTCGAAGGTCTCGCGTCCCGTCAGCCCCAAGCTCTTCGGGGTGTCTCCCTTCTGGAACTCGAGCGGGAGCACACCCATGCCGACCAGGTTGCTGCGATGAATACGCTCGTAGCTCTCGGCGATGACGGCTCGCACACCGAGGAGGATCGTGCCTTTCGCGGCCCAGTCTCTGGAGCTGCCTGTCCCGTATTCGCCTCCGGCGATCACGATGAGCGGCGTGCCATCGGCCTGGTAGCGCATCGCCGCGTCGTAGATCGACATTTCTTCACCGGTCGGGAAGTAGACCGTGTGCCCACCTTCGGAGCCGTCCAAGAGTAGGTTCTTGATGCGCACGTTACCGAACGTTCCGCGCATCATGACTTCGTGGTTGCCTCGCCGTGAGCCGAAGGTGTTGAAGTCCTTCACCTCGACGCCGTGCTCCTTCAGGTAGCGCGCCGCCGGTTCGGCCTTGGGGATCGCGCCCGCCGGTGAGATGTGGTCCGTCGTCACCGACTGCCCCAAGAGCGCCATCACGCGCGCTCCATGGACGTCGGATCCCGCGGGCACGTCGATGCTCATCCCTTCGAAGAAGGGAGGCCGACGCACGTAGGTCGAATCCTCGGCCCATTCGTACAGGCTGCTCTCAGCGGGAATCGGCAGCGCCTGCCAGTTCTCATCTCCCGTGCCCACGACCTTGTACCGGGTCGTGAACATCTCCGGCTCGAGCGCGGAAGCGACGGTGTCGCGCACCTCGGCCGGAGCCGGCCACAGGTCCGCGAGGAACACAGGTGCTCCGAGCCGGTCGTGCCCCAAGGGCTCGTTGTAGAGATCGATGTCTACGCGGCCCGCGAGCGCGTAGGCCACAACGAGCGGCGGCGAGGCGAGATAGTTTCCACGCACGAGGGGGTGGATGCGGGCTTCGAAGTTGCGGTTCCCCGAGAGCACCGCGGCGACGACCAGTCCGTTCTCCTCGACTGCCTTGTGAACGTTCTCCGGGAGGGGACCGCTATTGCCGATGCACGTCGTGCAGCCGTACCCGACCACGTTGAAGTGCAACTCTTCGAGCGGCGCGAGGAGATTGGCCTTGGTGAGATAGTCGGTGACGACCTGACTTCCCGGCGCCATGGACGTCTTCACCCACGGTTTGACCTGGAGACCTCGCGCAACCGCGTTTCTGGCCAGGAGGCCGGCAGCGACCATGACCGAAGGATTCGACGTGTTCGTGCAGCTCGTGATTGCGGCAATGACGACCGTGCCGTCACCGATCTCGCCCTTCACGCCATCACAGTCGACGATCACACAACGGCTCGGCGCGGAGACCTTCACGGTTGCACTTCCGCCTTCGCCGGCCCAGCTCTCGCCGGTACGAGGCTCCCCCTCGCCCGCTGCCACAGCCGGTGGCGGCAGGGTGAAGCCCGCCGGGACCAGTCCGGGGAGATCCTTGTCCCACTGTCTGCGCATGTCCGCCAAGCGGATCCGGTCCTGCGGCCGCTTCGGCCCGGCCAGGCTGGGCTCGACCGTGCTCAGGTCCAGCTCGAGCACGGATGTGTACTCTGGGTCCGGGGTCTCGTCGGTGCGGAAGAGCCCGAGCTCCTTGGTGATGCGTTCAACGCGCTGCACCATCGCCTCCGGCCGGCCCGTGCCCCGCAGATACTTCAGCGCCTGCGCGTCGACCGGGAAGAAGCCGATGGTCGCACCGTACTCAGGCGACATGTTGGCGAGCGTCGCCTTGTCTGGAAGCGTGAGGTGACTGAGGCCCGCGCCGTAGTACTCGACGAAACGACCGACCACGCCGTGCTTCCGCAGCATCTCCGTCACGCGTAGCACCAGATCGGTGGCGGTGGCGCCTTCCGGTAGCGTGCCGTGGAGCTTCATGCCCACGACCTCGGGAAGCAGCATGTAGTAAGGCTGGCCCAAGACGACCGCCTCCGCCTCGATCCCGCCGACGCCCCACCCGACCACGCCGAGCCCGTTGATCATGGTCGTGTGGGAGTCGGTGCCGACTAGTGTGTCCGGGTATGCCAGGAAGCTGCCGTCGTGCTCACGGCGATGGATGACCGCGGCCAGGTACTCGAGATTCACCTGGTGCACGATGCCCGTCCCGGGCGGCACGACCGAAAAGTTGTTGAACGCTTCCCCGGCCCAACGCAGCAAGGCGTAGCGCTCCCGGTTCCGCTCGAACTCCCTCTCGACATTGAGCCGGAACGCATCCTCGAAGCCGAAATAGTCGACCTGCACGGAGTGGTCGATGACCAGGTCGGCTGGGACGACCGGATTGATGCGGGCCGGGTCGCCTCCCAGGGCCTTCAAGCCGTCCCTCATTGCGGCCAGGTCGACCACGGCCGGCACGCCCGTGAAGTCCTGCAGCACGACGCGTGACGGCATGAAGGGGACGTCGGCTCCCGAGTTCGTCGGGCTCCACTGCGCGACCGCCTTTACGTGGTCGGGCGAGACGTACGCACCCCCTGCGTGGCGCAGCGCATTCTCGAGCAAGATGCGGATGGAGAAGGGAAGCCGGTCGAGCGCATCGACCACCCCTTCCTCCTCAAGCCGAGCGAGGCGGTAAAAGGACGTCGTTCCTTCGGGAAGGTCGACGGTTGTTCGGGCGCCGAAGGGGTCGCGGTTGTGGTCCGCCACGGTGGCTCCTGTCGAGACGTGCGGTCTGGGCGTGTCGAGACCCTAATGATGTCGCAAGCGGGGTGCCGTGTCAGGTGGTGCCCGTCCCTTGCCCCAGGAATTCCCCGGTCGGATGTTCACGCTCGAAGGAAGGAGTCGGAAGGTCCCAGACTGGAGCGAGCCATGAGGTCCATGCGCCCGAGTACGCCCCCGAGGTTTCGCGGTGTAACCGCCGCCGTGGTGCTCCTGAGCGCGTGGACCGTCGCCTGCTCGGGGACCGAGTCTACCGCAAGCGGCGCCGACATCTCCGGCGTCGTGAACGGCCCGGCCGGTCCCGAAGCGGGCGTCTGGGTCATCGCCGAAACAGACGATTTGCCGACCGCGTTCGCGCGCATCGTCGTGACGGACGACGACGGCCGATATCTGCTGCCGGATCTCCCGGACGCGCGGTACAGCGTGTGGGTGCGTGGGTATGGGCTGGTGGACTCACCGAAGACCGACGCCGGTCCGGGGAGCACCGTGGACCTGACCGCCGTGCCGGCGCCCGACGCCGTCGCTGCGGCGCACTACTATCCCGCGGGCTACTGGCTGTCGCTGATCGAGGTTCCAGAGGCGGACGAGTTTCCAGGCACGGGAGCCTTGGGCAACGGCATCTCACCGGACGTTCCCACGCAGGCCGACTGGCTTCGCCGTATGAAGTCCGGCACCTGCACGGCGTGCCACCAACTCGGGACGCTAGGTACGCGCCAGATCCCCGACGCGATCGGCCACCTCGAATCCTCCGTCGAGGCCTGGGAGCGACGGGTGCTCTCCGGTCAGGCCGGCACGCAGATGATGAACGGCATCGGTCAGCTGGGCACCCGACGGGCCCTCGAGATGTTCGCCAGCTGGACCGACCGAATCGAAGCCGGGGCGGTTCCCCCAGCTCCGCCGCGTCCGCAGGGGATCGAACGCAACGTCGTGATCACTGTTTGGGACTGGGCGGACCCCACTGCCTATTTGCACGACGTAGTGTCCACGGACCGCCGGGACCCCACCGTCAACGCGTACGGTCCCGTCTACGGCGCCCTGGAGCTCAGCGCCGACTACACCCCGGTCCTCGACCCCCGCACGAACACTGCCTCGCAGATCCCGCTCACCGTGCGGGACCCTTCGATTTCCCCGGCCTCGGAGCAGGCCATGGCCGCACCGTCCCCGTACTTCGGAGACGAGCCGATCTGGGACAGCAAGGCGAACGTCCACAACCCCATGCTGGACGGCGAAGGTCGCGTCTGGCTGACCGCGCGCGTGCGTGATCGCGAAAATCCCGCCTTCTGCCGCGAGGGCTCGAGTCACCCTTCGGCCAGACTATTTCCGCTCGAAGCTGCGGGCCGACACCTGGGCGTATACGACCCGCGAACGCAGGAGTACAAGCACATCAGCACCTGCTTCGGCACGCACCACCTCATGTTCGCGATGGACGAGGACAACACGCTTTGGACGAGCGGCGGCGGACAGGCGGTCGGCTGGCTGAATACGCGCATGTACCTGGAGACCGGAGACGAGGAGGCGTCACAGGGGTGGACGCCGTTGATTCTGGACACGAACGGAAACGGGATCCGAGACGCGTACGTCGAGCCGCGTGATCCGGCGAACCCCGCGATGGACCGGCGAATCAACGCAGGCTTCTACGCGGTCGCGCCAGCTCCGGACGGATCGGTGTGGGCGTCATCCCTGGGATATCCAGGTGCGGTTGTCCGTTTAGATCCGGGCGATCGGCCCGAAGAGACCGCGCTCGCGGAGTACTACGAGCTTCCCTTGGGGCCCGACGGAGATCCGGTAGAAGGCTTCTCCCCACGTGGGATGGACGTGGACCGCAACGGCGTCGCGTGGGTGGCGCTGGCCAGTGGACATCTGGGCCGGTTCGACAGAAGCCAGTGCAGAGGGCCGTTGAACGGGCCTGACGCGACCGGCCAGCACTGCCCGGAAGGGTGGACCTTCCACACGGAGCCGCTTCCACAGATCGGAGGCGTCGATACTCCCGGCAGCGCCGAGGCGAGCTATTACACCTGGGTGGATTGGTGGGGCGCCCTCGGCCTGGGCGAGAACGTGCCGATCAACACGGGCAACGCTTCGGAAGGCCTGCTCGTCTGGAACGACGGCCAATGGGTCGTCCTACGCGTGCCGTACCCGCTCGGCTTTTACACCAAGTGGATGGACGGACGGATCGACGACCCCGATGCGGGCTGGAAGGGCAGGGGCGTGTGGACGACCGTGAGCACGCGAGCACCCTTCCACATGGAGGGAGGCGAGGGGACCACGAGCAAGGTGATCAAGTTCCAGCTGAGGCCCGATCCGCTGGCGAACTGATCAGGCGTCAGTCCACCACGTCCACGACGACGTACCCGTTCGTCCAGCAGCAGTGGAACTCGAAGCCGTACGTAGGATTGCGGGTGTTCTCGATGTCGTTTATGGCCTGAACGCGTAGGACGTACCTACCCGCGCGGTCGAACGTTACCGACGTCGTGGCGACCCCCGTGGGGGCGTCGACGCGGATCTCCTCCGACGTGAACGTTACCGAGCCGGGACCCTGATGCTTCGTCCATCCGAGCCAGGTGCCCGGCTCGCCATGCTCGATCCAAGCGCGCACCTGGAGCGGCTCATTGACCCTCACGCTACGGGGACCCGAACGTAATCCTCTCCGCCCTTGGATACGTGCACCGTCCTCCTCGAGCCTCAGGAAGGGTGCCACCGCGAAACGGGCCGGGGACTCGACCTCGTCGAGGATATAGGCGGGAATGAGGGAGGCCGGCACGGACAGCGTGTCGTCCTGCGTGGCTAAGGTCCACACCACATCAGCCATCCCGAAGTCTGCGGGCACCTCCACGGTGAAGACGCACCAGTGGTGTCGGTACTTCGAGGTGAGCCCCGGATCAGGAACGGGATCGAAGTGGGTCGGCTGTCGTCCATCGAAGCGGGCCGGCTCGACCCGGTTGCCGGGTCCGAGCGGGACGTCGAGCGCTTCCTCGGTATTCATGTTGAAGTAGCCGAAGCAGAACGTGTAGCTGCCGTCCGCGTTCTCGAACCAACCGTCGTAGACGGGAATCACGTTCTGGCCCCGCGGGCGTAGCGCGGCCTCGTTCAACGGGCTGCTGCTTCGGACGGCCTGCCCTGCGACGATCGATGGATCCGCAGCGGCCAGCGCGGCCAGGGCCGCGGCAGCAACGATGCCGGTGCGAATCAGCCTCCGTCCTCCGCGGCAGCCATACGTGTACGTTCGGCCGAGAGACGCTCGAACTGCTCGTCGGTCAGATAGGTCATGCCCAACCACACGTGAGACATCTCGTCCACGCCCCTCTGGCCGAACACGACCCACTGCCTCGGATCCGGGTTGATGGGGTTGGCGGCGGTGTTGTCCCACACCGTGGTGATCAGCAAGACGGTGCCCTTCGGCAGGAGAGGCGCGACCTGATCTTCAAAAGCGTAGGATATCTGCCAGAAGTGACTGTAGTTGTCGACCTTCCCCAGCATCTCGCGGCGACCGTCGGGATAGATCGCCTCGACTGACTGCTCGCGGCCTCTCATGTGCATGTGGGGACGGAAGCTGCTCACCATGACCGGGCGGTCCATGACGTGCACGCCTTGCTGCACCTTCACCGAATGGGGTGGCAGGACGATGTCGCCGGCCCAGGGCATGTCGCCGCCCATGTCAGCCGTGAACCGCTGCTCGCCGATGGTCTCGTATTCCGGCACGTAGCCCTCTGGGTAGAGCCAGACGCCCGCGATGGCCTGCTCGTCCTCGACGACTTCGGCGATGGGGAAGTAGTGCAGGTTCCAGTTCACCTGACCCTCCGGCTGGATGAGCATCCCCGTATTCTCCGGGAATAGATCTCCGCCCTTGCCGACGCCCTGGCGGCCGAGCGGCCGGGAGCTGCGGCGGCCCTGCTCATCCACCATCGACAGCGTTACGTGTCCGTGATGAAGGACCTTCGCTCCGTTCGGGTAGCTGCCCTTCATCTCGGTCGCACGGACGTAGCGGGGCTGGTCGATGACGCCTTCGAACGAGACGTTCGGGCTCCACCATTGGTCTTGGGCGTTGGCCTGCACCGTATAGGGCGTGGACTGGATGACGAAGTCGGGTGGCCCCAGCTCGCCCGTGAGTACGAAGTCACGGCCGTCGGGGATGTCCGGTGCGGGCGGCAGGACCGAGGGATCTCCCTCGGGTGCGCCCGCGTCCGCCCAACGGACGATCGTCTGGATCTGCCGGGCGGAAAGCGAGATGTCGTTCTTGTAGGCTTGAATGCCGACCGTCTTGTCCAAGTGCCAGGGCGGCATCTCCCCGCTCTCGACCTTCTGACGGATCCGGCTCGCGTAGCGACGGGCCTCCTGGTACGACAGGAGCGACATGGGTCCGATGCCGTCGGGTTGATGGCAACGCACGCAGTTCTCGAAGAGGATCGGAGCCACGTCGGCGCTGAAGGTCGGAGCGTCTTGGGCGGCGACCTCGTTCAACGCACCCACGGCGAGAACCAACGCCGACGCCGACAACGCCGTTGAGAGTGCCCTGGGGACGAAATGGGGTCTCATGATGGGTTGCTCCTGTCCTAAGGGCCCGGGTCCTGATACGGCCGATCTGCGCGCCCATCAGAATACGTCAAGTGACGTCAGAAATCCAAGGCGGGGAGGGCGACACGGCGCCGGGACGGGCTTGTTCGTCCCCAGCGGCGTCGGCAGAATGACCGGACCGACGCACCCCGACGGGTTGACCGGATACAAGCGGATGCGCCCGACCCACCACGCTCGTAACCAGCACGCTGCTCTTTGCAGGCGAAGGGTGGGGTGGCGATCCTGTCCTACGCGCTATCGACAAGGCGACCGGTGAAGTCCTGCGCGAGATCGAGCTGCCCGGGACCCAGAATGGGCATCCGATCACATACGAGGTGGGCGGCCGCCAGTTCGTCGTGCTCTCCGTCGGCGCCCGCGGGCAGGCTCCGGAGCTGGTCGCGTTGGCGTTACCGTCGCCCTGATGTGGCTTTCGGGCGCGGTCGAATGGGTTGCGGCGAAGCGGAAACCCTAGTTGGTGCATCTCCGGTTAGATTGGTTCCATGGAGTTGACAATCGAGGAGCGCCCAGTCGTCCGGCGCGCTGTTGAGGCGTACCTCGACGCAAAGAAACCGCACCGCGGACAGTTCACCGGTCCCACCGCTGACGAGATCCTCGAGGAGCTGCAACCCACCCCGGTCCGCTGGGCTGAGTTGGCGGCCCTTGTGATCGCCACGGCGGAAGACACAAAATGGCGTTGACAGCCTGCCGCCCTCATGCGACTCTTTCGCACGGCCCCAAAGTGGGGCCTACGATTCGAATGAAGGCGGTGGTCTCATTTCGGGGATCGCCGCATTTGCTTTGTGGCCAAGGTGGTCACTCTCGCGCGGAAGCATTCCGCGCAGTACAGCAGTCGGCAAGTACGCGTCATCGTGGCTCCGACTCGCACATCCAAGGAGCGCATCGATGCGTACCAAGGGAACAGTAAAGTGGTTCAACGATCAGAAGGGTTTCGGCTTCATCACGCCGGAGGACGGCAGCAAGGACTGCTTCGTCCATCACAGTGCCATTCAGGCCGAGGGCTTCAAGACCCTCGCTGAGGGCGCCAAGGTCGAGTTCGACGTGGTGCAGGGAGCGAAGGGCCCGGCGGCGGAGAACGTCGTCGTAGCCTGACACCCAGCCGATTTCCGATCGGTTTCGCATGCCGCCCCGGTAACCCCGGGGCGGCATGCTTTTTTGTTGCCCATCCGCGCCAGGACTGACGCAAACCGCCGATTTCCGCTAGGCTTAGGGACGGCGAGAAAAGGTATTCGCAAATAAAACGCTGGCAGCGAGCGCTCCCGCGGTGCTCCCGTCGGCGTTTCTTGTTTTTCGGATCCAAGATTGGGAGGTCAGATGGCGAAGGAGCAGGCGATCGAAGTCGAGGGGCTCGTGACGGAAGTACTTCCCGATCGAAATTTCAGGGTCCAGCTGCAGAATGACCACGTGGTGCTCGCGTACCTCGCCGGTCGGATGTCCAAGTTCCGCATCCGCGTCCTGGTTGGGGACATGGTGACGCTGGAGCTTTCACCGTACGACCTGAACCGTGGCCGCATCACGTACCGCCACAAAGTGGGGAGCCCCCCGCCTGTTAAACGTCCAGTCCGGCGGAGGCGCTAGCTTTGTTGTCGAAAAGCGTCGGCCGAGTGAGCAGAGATAGCCTTCGCGTCTCGTCGCTCGACGAGCCCGGTGGTTGGCATTCCGACCCAGAAACCGTGCCCGCAGTCGGCGACATTGTGCTCTGTGTCGAGGGCCAGGGCGAAGTCGTCGGCGTTTTGGGAAAGACGAGCGACGGCAGCCGGCTCCTAGAGCTCAAAGTGGACGACCGGGACAAGCCTTTCTTCGCCTCTTCCTCCAATGTGCTCGTGCAGACTGACGCAAGTGGCTCATGAACGCGCGTAGTCTGCATTCGTCTTCTCGGGGTAGGATGTAGAAACCGGGTGATACGCGGCGCTCTTCGAACTTTGCGGTATGCCCGTAGCTGGAAGGGCGACGCCGACGTAGTCGCTGAGGACGTCGAGTTCAAGCGGGACGGGGTGCCCCTCCAAGGGACACTCCTACTGCCGCGAGCCAGCCGAGGGTCTCTACCCGGATGGATCGCCGTGGGCGGCGTCTCTAAGATGGGGCGCCATCACCCTCAGCTGGTGCGCTTTGCCCGAGCGCTGGCGTCGAGTGGTGCCGCGGTGTTGGTCCCCGAGATTCCCGAATGGCGTCAGCTGTCGGTGGTGCCCGACGTGGCCGCTCCTACGATCGAGGGCTGTCTTGAGGTACTGGAGACCCGCCTGGAGGTGCGCAGCGGCAAGGTTGGGCTCATCGGCTTCTCGTTCGGTGCCCCACAAGTCGCCCTCGCTGCAACCCGCGAGGACCTGTCCGACCGCGTGGCCGGCATCGTGCTTTTCGGTGGCTACTGCTGCCTGGAGCGGACGCTCGTCTGCCAACTCACTGGCGACCACGAGTGGGAGGGCACCGATTATTCGTTGTTACCGGACCCCTATGGGGGCTGGGTCGTCGGGGGCAACCACCTGACGAACGTCGAGGGCTTCGAGGATGCGACGGATGTAGCCGCGTCCCTCATGGAGCTCGCGGCCGCAGCGAGCACGCGTCGCGTCGCGGCGTGGGACCCACATCATGATGTGATGATCCGCCAGCTCCGAGATGCGCTCCCGCAGTGCCGTCGGCACCTATTCGACCTGTTCGCCACCCCGACCGGAGTCGTTCGGCCCTCGAGCGAAGAGCGCCTTGGTATGGCGCGTCAACTGGCCGCAGCGTGTCGTCGGGTCGAGCCTCTCCTAGAGCCGGCTCGTGAGCTGGCTCGGGTAGCGGTACCGACCCGCCTGATCCACGGACGCGGTGACCGCCTCATTCCTTTCACGGAAGGGATGAGGCTCATGGCCGGCCTCCCCAACGAGGCTAGGAAAGCGCTCAGCGTCACCGGACTGTTCAGTCATAGTGCGGACCGCGCACCGCCCACCGAGATGTTAGAACGGGCGCGCGAAGGGGTCCGGATGCTTGCCACGATCCGCGGATTGATCAACACGGTCTAGGGACCGTGCCCCCGGAGCCACCGATAGGTGACCCCGGGGCTGTCGGCTAGCGGCCGCGACCGCCAAAGCTGCGGCGCCGCGGACCCTTCCTCGCGTTGCCGTCGCCCGGCTTCTTCGCCGCGTTGTTCTTCTCGGCCGCGCGGGCTCGGCCCTTGGCCCTCTGTGCGCGGATCGCGGCGATGCGCTCGCCGCGCGGCACCTCGAGCGGTGCGTCCGGTGCAGCGTCATAACCGAAGCCCTCGAGGCGCTTCCGTGGAAGCTTCGACCCGATCGCACGCTCGATACGCTTGACGTCCCCTTCGTCCTCGGGTGTCACCAGCGTGAACGCTTCTCCCGTGGCTTCCGCCCGGGCCGTCCGTCCGACTCGATGGATGTAGTCGTCCGGGACCGCGGGCACGTCGAAGTTCACGACGTGGCCCAGCGCCTCGACATCGATGCCGCGCGCCGCGATGTCCGTCGCAACAAGCACCCGGAAGTCCCCGGCCTTGAAGCCCGCGAGCGCCTTGGTGCGCTGAGGCTGCGACCGGTTGCCATGAATGCGGTCCGCGGTCACACCCTGGCGATTCAGCAACTTGGCCAGACGATCGGCCCGGTGCTTCGTACGCGTGAACACCAAGGCCTGCTCCATGCTTCCGCTCTTGAGCAACTCGACGAGGAGCTGACCCTTGAGCGAGGCCGGCACCGGATACAAGGCGTGGACCACGCCCTCGGCCGGCGCGGCGCGACTCTGCAAGGCGACTTTGGCCGGTCGCGTGAGGATCTCGCGTGTCAGCGCTTCGATCTGCGCGGGCATCGTCGCGCTGAAGAAGAGCGTTTGTTTCGGCTTCGGTATGTGGGCGAGCACGCGCCGAATGTCGGGCAGGAAGCCCATGTCCAGCATGCGATCCGCTTCGTCCAAGACCAGATACTCCACGCCACTGAGCGCGGCGTACCCGTATTGGAAGTGGTCGAGTAGCCGGCCAGGGGTGGCGACGATGACATCGGCCCCCTTTCGGAAAGCCTGCTCCTGAGGGCGCATGCCGACTCCGCCGTGGACCGCAGCGGCCTCGAGGCCCGTGTGGCGTGCCAGGCCTTTCAAGTCATCGACAATCTGGAGCGCCAGCTCCCGGGTCGGTGCGATGACCAGCGCGCGGGTCGTACCACGTGGGCGGTCGATGAGCTGATGAAGAATAGGTAAGAGGAAGGCCGCGGTTTTACCGCTCCCGGTCTCAGCGCAGGCGAGTAGGTCACGGCCTTGGAGCGCGTGTGGGATGGCCTCGGATTGAATAGGTGTCGGGCGTGTGAAGCCCAGATCCTCGACGCCTCGGATGAGGGTCGGGTGCAACTTAAGAGCAAGAAAAGGCAATGAGTATCCGTTACGGAGGCACCGAGCAGGCCGGCCGGAAGTCCCGGCTCGAGAAGGCTGGCGCAGAGTTGAAGCAGGTTGAGCCCCGGAACCGAGGCTCGAGGTAAGATCCCGCAGAACAAAGGTAGTGGAAGGCCTGATAGCGCGTTAGTGGGGACCCGGTTTGCTGTTCGCGGGTATGATATGAGTAGCTCACCACGGATCTGTAGGCCCCGCGTGCTTCGGCTCCGACTACCCCTGCAAGGAGCGCGGACTATGGCCCGAGTGAAGATCGTACGGCCCGACGGCAGTGCGTCGCCTTACTTCTGGAAGGACGAGAAGGAGGCCGAGGCACCCCTCAAGACGGTCTACAAGAAGACAGCGGCCGGTGTAAGGCGACTTAGAGGCGTTCAGTATGACCTGGTGAACAACACGTTCCTGAAGGACTGAACGCACCACGAGGGCTTACTCGACCAGGGCCCGCACGGCGAAGTAAAAGACGGAGGGCCCCAAGAGGGCTCCGAGGCCCGTATAGAACGTCGCCGTCATAGCGCCGTAGGGGACGAGCCGCTTATCCGTGGCCGCCAGGCCGCCGGCCACACCCGACGTCGTGCCCATGAGCCCCCCGAAAACCATGGCGGACTTCGCGTTGTTAAGCCCGATTCGCTTGGCTACGAAGGGCGTGCCCGTCATCACGATCATCGACTTCACGAGGCCGGCGGCGATCGAGAGCGCAATGACCTCTGAGGTAGCGCCGAGTGCCGAGCCGGTGACTGGACCGACGATGTACGTCGCGGCGCCCGCGCCGATGGTGGTGATGCTGACCGCGTCGGTGTACCCAAAGGCGTAGGCGACCAGCCCGCCCACCACGAAGGACCCGAGGACGCCGGCTACGAGCGACACGATGGCGCCCGTACCGGCACGGCGGATCTCGTCGAAGTTCACGCCGAAGGCGGTGGCCACGATCGTAAAGTCGCGAAGCATGCCCCCACCCATCACCCCGATCCCGGTCAGCATGGAGACGTCGGCGAGCCCCGCCGAGCCGCCCGTGACGACGCCACCCACCCAGGCCAACACGAGCCCCGTGAGGATGGCGATCGCCGACCCGTGGATCCGTCCTCCCGTGAGCTTGTCGGAGACCCAATAGGACAACCAGATCACGATCCCCACGAACGCGAACGCCGTGATGAGGCCGTTCTCGATGAGGACGTCGGACAACGTGTCGAAGGCGTTCATCCTTCGTCCCCCGGACCCAGCGGCGGTAGCGCCTCACCCGGTTCGCCGATGCGGCTGATTACAGGCACGAGGAGGAAGGACGCCACCACCGCAAGCGCACCCGCGAGAAACGCCATCAGGCCACCATCGAGCGCGGTCACCACGTTCTGGCGTGCTGCCATCGCCACGATGACCGGGATGTAGATCGCGCTCCAGAACACTACGCCCTGGCGCGTTACCGGCTTGAGTCTCCCCTGTTTGATCAAGCGGTCGGAGATCAGAATCAGAAAGAGCATCGCGATCCCTACGCCACCGACGTTCGCCTGAACGCCGAGGACTACGCCCAGGAGATCGCCCAAGAAGACACCCGAGAGAAAGCACCCTGCGAGGAGCGCAACGCCGTAGATGACCAAGGTGACTCCGGGGCGATGGAGGGCGGGAGCGGGCAGGCCCACGCCCGGATGGGGACCACTACTGGCCGGGAGACCCCCGCGGTGTCAAGCCGCTACGTCGTGCGGTGCATCCGAAGAATCACGACGATGTGTCGGCGGCGGCGCGGAACCCCTTACGCTCCATCTTGCCCCAAGCTTTCTTGCCCGTGAGGGTGTGAAGTAGCCCCCGAGCCCGCCAGTACGTGTTGAGCTGCCGAAAACCGAAGTTCTCGACCGCGGCCAGCACGAACATCTTGAAGACGTCGGTGATACGGCCGTAGCGGCCGAACGCGACCTCCTCGATGAGCACGGCAACCGCGGAAAGCCCGACGCCGAGCGCAAACGCCAGGAAGAAGAACCCGATCACATAGGCACCGGATGCCTGCCCCGAGTACACGGCGATCGAAAATCCGACATAGCCGGTGAGCTCGATGACCGGGCCGAGCCCCTCCAGAAAGAAGAAGACCGGAAACGCGAACATCCCGGTGGGCCCGTACCGGGGATTGAACAGCATGGTGCGGTGGCGGGTGAGGCTCTCGATCAAGCCGCGCTGCCAACGATCCCGCTGTCTGCCAAGGACGCGATACGACTCGGGAACCTCGGTCCATGCCACGGAGTCTGGAACGAAGTCGATCTTACAGGGACGCCCCCAGTCCGTGAAAAGACGCTTCATGCGCACCACCAGCTCCATATCCTCTCCGACGGTCTCCCCCGTGGTGCGCTTGCTGCCATAACCCCCCGCGTCCACGACCGACCCCCTGTGGAAGAGTCCGAACGCCCCCGAGATGACGAGGGAGGCGTTCAGAGCAGCCCAGCCCACCCGGCCGACCAAGAATGCCCTCAGGTACTCGACCGTCTGGATCGCAGCCAGAAAGTTCTTAGGGAGCTTCGCCTGCGTGACAATGCCGGAGCGCACGGTGCAGTCATTGATGACTCTAATCTTTCCGCCCACTGCAACGGTGCGGGAGTCCTCCAGGAACGGTCTAACGATGCGCGTAAGTGCATCCCTCTCGAGCAGGGTGTCCGCGTCGACCGCGCAGAGCAGCGGCGTGTTGCAGTAGTTCACGCCCGCGTTCAAGGCATCGGCCTTGCCGCCATTCTCCTTGTCCACCACCCACAGGTTCGGGTAGGCTCGGCTCTGGTACACCTGACGAACCCTGGCTGCAGGGATCTCGGCTGTCGCGAGCCGGGGCCTGGGTGCAAGCTCGAACGCGGACATGAGTTGCTGGATCGTGCCGTCGGTGGAGCCATCGTTGATGACGATGATCTCGTGACGGGGATAGTCGAGCGTGAGCAGCGAGCGCACCGACTCCACGCAGGTGAGCTCCTCATTGTAGGCCGGGGCGAGGACGGTGATCGGAGGGGAGGCCCGTGCGCGTGAAGGATCGAGCAGGTTAAACGCCTGCAAGCGTTGCCGGTACTGCCAGATCACCTGGAGCGCTCGCACGCTCGTTAGGATGTAGACGAGGTTGATGGCGAGGAAATAGACGAGAACCAGTCCATTGATCGTCGCGAGTAGGGCGAGGCCGATGCTCACCATGATCTCGACTCCGAGATTACTTGGAGGCCCAATGCCGACCTAGGGTGCTGGGAGCCCGCCAGCGCTTCGAGAGCCTCGACACCCCCACCTTCCTTGAGCGCTCGGGCAGCCGCGATGGCTACCCATGGCGAAGGGGCTTCCCTGGCGGCCTCCTCTAGGGGTGGCAGGTCGGTCCGCTCTCCGAAGCGCCCCAGAGCTCGGATCGCCGCCAAACGCACGGGAAGCTCCTCGGCAGCCGCGTGCTCTCGCACGACAGACAGGTGCTTGGCCCGCCCGACACTTGCCAACAGACGCAACGCGGCTGCCCGCAGCTCGATGTCGTCACTCGAGCCGAGGACTTCCGCGGCCGGGTCGGCGGCCAACGGGTCGCTCAGGGCCGCGAGGGCGTCGGCGGCTACGGCTCGGATCCTCGATGTGGCGTCGTCGTCGGCCAGTGCGTGCCGAAGCGCTGATGCGGCCCCAATCCCCATGGACGCCAGCATTGCCGAGAGGAAGTCTTGCCTCCAATGCGCGAATCGGTCCAAGTGCGCAAGCACCGCGCCGGCGTACTCCGGTGTCTCGGCTCGCGCGAGCGTGCTCGCCGCAACCATGGCAACGAGGGGCGACGGATCGTCGAGGGCCGCGATGACCTGATCGCCGTAGCCGGGGAGGCCGAGTTCCCCCAGGGTCTGCACGGCGCGCATACGCCGGCCCGCCGCCCGATGGGTGAGAAGTGTGACCATTCGCGGCAGGTGGGGCTCAGCAAGCGCGCAAATCTGCTCCCGCTCCGACCCATCCAGGCGTCGGACGTACAGGAGCAAAAAGTTCAGGAAGTCGGTTCCGCTCGCGGGTGCGATGCTCCCCGTCAGGTCCTCCGCTGAGGCGCCATCGTAGAGGACCGCCTGCAGAGAGCGCTGCCAGCCCCCGTGCCTCACGGTCATCGCGCTTCGCGCCGAAACGGTGCGTCGTCGAAGTAGCAACGCTCCGCACGCGAGGACGAGCGTGACGAGCACGACCATCGTCGTCGCGACCAGGAGGATGACGAGGACCTCTCCCAGGGAGAGAAGCTGGTCGGCCGGCCGCCCAATAAGGAACTCGAACCAGCCGCTCATCGAATCGGACCCTCCTCGAAGGCCGCGACGAGCCGCGATACTCGAGCCACGAGTTCCTCCACGGAGAAGGGTTTGGCTATGGAATCACTCGCCCCGAGTTTGAAGGCCCGCGCCGCGTCCTGTTCGCCTCCGAAGGTGAGGACGATTACGGGCACACCGGCGAACGACGGTGATTCCTTGAGTCGCCTGAGCACCTCGAATCCCTCGGCCCCCGGGAGCATGGTGTCGAGGATGACCGCTGACGCGTCGATTCCGGCCATCGCCGCGAGGGCTTCGGCTCCGTCTCCGAAACGGGTCACTTGGAAGTCCGCCCTTCCCAGTCGATGCTCGATCAGGTCGGCGAGAATTTCATCGTCCTCGATGAGAAGTACCGTCCGCACACCTCTCGTCACGGCCGCGTCAGTGGAAACGATGCGGCCCTCGCCGCCCCGACGTGCCATCTGTAGCCGTCTCGTCGCATGTGCCACCGCGTCATCGACGCTCACCGGCCCTCCGACCGCCGACACACCGGCGTGCCACGTCGGCACAAGAACGGTTCCGTCCGGGAGTGCGACGGACACCTTGGCGGTGGACTCACGGAGCTTTTTCAGTGCCACAGCGCCGTTCTCTGGGCCGGTATTCGCCAACAGCACCGCGAACTTGGCTCCGCCCCATCTCGCGACCAGGTCAGAGTCTCGGAAGGTCGTCTTAAGGCTTTCCGCCACCGCACGCACCAAGGCGTCCCCGACATCACTGCCGTGGAAGTCATTCATCGCGCCCAAGCGCTCGATCTCCAGGATCGCCAGGGACACGTCCACCTGCGCGCGGGTCGCCGTTGCCGAGAGCTGGCGAACGTCGTCGAGAAAGACCGCCCGGTTTCTGAGGCCGCTGAGCGGGTCTCTCCGACCCAACTGACGCGCCTCGGCAGATCTCTCCAACATCATCGAGACCGCGGTGGTGAGGACGGCCTTGTCGACGGGCTTGGCGTAGTAGGCGTCTGCCCCCAAAGCCATCGACTCCGTTCGCGCCTGAGCGTCTATTCTGCTGGTAAGCAAGATCACGGGAATCGAGGCCGTGCGTGGCCGGCGCCCTAGCTCGATCAGTAGATCGCGACCGTCCACACCAGGCAGCGTGAGGTCCAGCAAGATCAGATCCACATCTTGAGCGTCGAGGATCGCCTGTGCCTGCTCCGCGGTCTCGGCCATGAGGACCTCGCGATTGGGGCCGCTGACGATCGACCGGTGAAGGAGCGCCTCCACGCGACTGTCCTCCACGACGAGGATCTTCACCACGTCGTCGTCGTCGAGCGTGGCTGCTTGTCGTAGCACGCCGATCAGGCGGTCGACCCCCTCCGCGGTGTCGTCGTCTCCCTGCTCCGCTACGGTTCGCGCCGTGACACCGACTTCTGGGAAGCGTTCCGAGATCGCCGGTCTCGTGAGAGACCGCGCGATGCGCCGAATGGACTTCGCGGCGCCTTCCGTCCCCGCACTGAGGGCGGCACGCGCTTTTTCGAGTGCCACTACACGGGCGTGCAGACCTTGGCGGTACCAGGACGCCATCTCGTCGAGCGTGGTGGGCGAGCCGTTCTGTGTGCGAGGCTTCGTGCTCGGAGCAGGGTCGAGGCGGGGTGGAGGCGGGGAGGGGATGGCCGCGGGGGGAGGTGCCACCGCGGCCGGAGCGGCGACCTCGGGCTCCGGATCGTCGCCCCAAGACGACTGCAGGACGCCCGCGAGTCGTCCCATGGCTCCCTTCTTTGCCCTGTAATAGCGCCGCCGACCCTCTGGGCGACCCGCGACGAGGTCCGCGGCCCGGAGCTTTGACAGGTGTTGGGAGACCGCGGCCACGCTGATGGGGAGGTGGGATGCGATTTCGTTGACGCTGAGCTCACGATCCCAGATGAGCTCGAGGATCTGAAGCCGACGCGGCTCCATGGCCGTGCGAAGGGGGTCAGAAAGCGGCGTTTGGGACATGCAAATATATAAGCGCTTACTTAAGTAATAGCAATAATGGACATTTTGGGGCCAGAAGCGTTGGTATCACACATAATTTAGTATACACTTAAGTGTTTGGTGAACAAAATGGGTAACTCTTGGAGCGGAGAGGGCGGCGGCTCATCCGCCCGGGGCGAACGTCACAGAAACAGTTCCAAGCGTTCCTCGAAACGTTCCTGGCCTGAGTCCCATCGCACCGCGGAATCCGACAACATGCACAGTGACAATGGGTTAGGAGCGCGTCGTACTGGCTGGCTCAGGTGGCCCCGACGTTGCTCCTACTAGGCGGCATCCTTCCTTACCACCTAGGAGCATCATGATGAGACCATCGTACGTCGCGCTGTTGGCCGCCGTCGCCCTCTCGGCCTGCGACGAATCTGGCCAACCTCTCGACCCGACCGTCGATCCACAATTTGCTTCGGCGTCGTCTACCGGGCCGGCCGGCGCGGCCCTCTACGAGGTTGAGATCACCAACCTGACCGAAGGGCAACCGATGACGCCGCCCCTCGCGGTGACGCACCGGCCGTCCATCCACGTCTTCCATGTGGGCGACCCTGCCAGCCTCGGCATCCAGGAGATCGCGGAGAACGGCAACCTCGCGCCGATGCTTGAGGCGCTTGGTGAGTCCCAGCACGCCAACGACGTCGTGGTGGCCGTGGCTGACTTTCCGCCGCTCCTACCGGGCGAGGAGCGCACCTTCACCATCGAGACCAGCCGTGGGGCGAAGTTCTTCTCATTCGCTTCGATGCTCATCTGCACCAATGACGGATTCACGGGGATCGACGGCCTGCGTCTCCCCAAGGACGTCGGCGAGAGCGTGAGTGTCGACACCAACGGCTACGATGCGGGCACAGAGATCAACACCGAGGACTTCGAAGATCTGGTGCCTCCATGCGGTCCGCTCACCGGCGTCGATTCAGGGGATGCAGGAACCGGCGCGAGTAATCCGCTTCTGTCTGAGGGCGGAGTCATTCATCATCACGCGGGGATCGATGGCGACGCCGACCTCCTCCCCGATGTTCACGGATGGATGGACCCCGTGGCGCGGGTGATCGTTACAAGAATCCAGTAGAGGGGTCGTTATTCGGGCAGGCCCCCATCCGAAGGAGCGCCGGATGGGGGTCGTTCGCCCTGGAGTTGCCGCCCTTCGGCGGCGCGCCGAGCTTTCGACGCGACCCTACTCGCGAGCCCCGATGTTATGAAACTCAGCCACGCGCTCGTCCTTCTCATGATGTCGGTGCTAGTCGTCGGGATCGTGCCAGCGGGGCTCCTCTTGGAAAGACGGCTCGGTGTGGCACTCGTAGACGGCGTGCGTCAGGAGTTGAATTCGGCGCCCATGATCCTGGAGGACCGGCTCGCCTCCGAACGGGTGATGCGCATGATGCACGCTCGTGACTATGCTGCGATGCCGGGCCTGGCTCAAGCCCTTCAGGCCCGGGACATGCCCGGTGCGTCGCGCATGCTCACCGCCGCCAGCCAGGAAGTCTTGGAGCGGCCCATCCTCGTCCAACCAGATGGCCGAACGGTCCTCGGTCCAGGCGCGATGCCGCAGGACCTGCTCGACGCGACCCGTCGGGGGGAGATGCCAGTTTCGGTGGTGCCCTTTCAGGACGGACTGCATCTGGTGGCGCTTGCGCCTGTGGGGCAGGGAAACGGTTGGCTAGGGGCGGTCGGTGGCAGCACTCCCTTCGCGGAGGCGGAGGCGGTAGAGCTTGCCGCGCTCACGCGGTCGGGCGTGGTCGTTCTGGACGCCCGTGGGAACGTGACGGCTTCGACGGTCGACGATGAGGTGGCGGCCGTCGCGGCGCGCGCCGCAGGAGCCACACCAGGGACGGTCGAAGAAATTCTCGGCCCCCGCGAGGCCCGCCTTCTCGTGACGGCGGCACCGCTTGATTACGGACGAGTGATCTTCATTCGAGACCTGGAGCAGGAGTTGGCGGTCTTGCCCGACCTGGAGCGGACGGCGCTCGTGAGCACCGCGGGCGCGTTCTTGTTCGCGCTCCTCGTGGGTGCGCTTTTCGCCCACCGACTTTCGCGTCCGGTATCGGAGCTCGCCGATGCCTCAGAAGGCTTCGCGGAGGGTCGAGCCGAAGTGCCCCTTCAGAGTTCGTCACTGATCGAGGTGCAGCGACTATCCGAAGCGTTCGCCGCCATGCGCGAAACGTTGGCCGCCCGACTCTCCGACCTCGAGCACGCGAACAGTGAGCTCGAAGACCGACAGGCGCGGCTCGTGGCACTTCAGGCTGAAGTGGTGCATCGGGAGCGGTTGGCGACGTCCGGCCGCCTCCTGGCGCAGCTGGCCCACGAGATCCGCAATCCGGTGGCGAGCGTGCGGAATTGCTTAGAGGTCGTTCGGCGTCAGGGGAACCTACAAGGCGAGGCGCGTGAGTTTGCCGACATGGCCGTGTCGGAATTGCTGCGTATGCACGAACTCGCCGAGGGCATGCTGGATCTGCACAGGCCCAGACCGGAGCAGGAGAGCGGGCCATGCGACGCGGGAGAGGTCGCCGGCGAGACGGTCCAGCTCCTGAGCGCCGGCTCCTCTCATCGTGACCAGATCGGCCTGGCGGTGTCGGGGGACCTGGCGGTTCGCATGCCGCGGGAGGCTCTGAAGCAAGTATTGCTCAACCTGCTTCTGAACGCGCGCGAGGCCGGCGGCTCAGAGGGTTCCATCGAAATCGTCGCCTCACGGGACGAAGCGTTGGGCCAAGTCCGCATCGACGTGCTGGATCGGGGCACGGGAGTTCCCGACGAGATCGCGGATCGCATCTTCGATCCGTTCTTCACGACGAAGGAGGCCGTGCATGGTGTCGGCCTGGGGCTCTACACGGCGGAGAGCCTGGTCCGCGCTGCCGGAGGAGCGCTCGAGGCGGCTAACCGGACTGACGCACCCGGGACCCGGTTCACCGTGATTCTGCCGGCGGCGGCATGATGAGCGCGCGCATCCTACTCGTCGACGACGATCATGCGTTTCGCCTCTCGACGGCGGCTATCCTGCGTGACGAAGCGTTCGATGTGACCGCGGTCGAGAACGCCTCCGATGCGGTGACGGCTCTCGGGGGCGCCGCATACGACCTGATTCTGCTGGATCTGCGGATGCCTGGGGTGGACGGGATCTCACTGGCCGAAGTGCTGCGCAAGCGCGGGGAGTCCGTGCCCATCTTGATGATTTCTGGCTTCGGGTCGGTGGACTCCGCCGTGAAGGCGCTTCACTCGGGCGTCGATGACTTCGTGACCAAACCGGTGGAGCCCGAAGTCCTTCTGTCGCGCGTTCGCGACCTTCTGGAGCGTAGGCCCAGCGGGACGTCGGCTGAGCCGGTAGAGGGACTGCTCGGGCGCTCCTCCGTCATGGAGGCCGTGCGAAATGAGATCCGCCAGGTGGCCGGTTCGGACGCAACCGTCCTCATTACCGGTGAGACAGGCACGGGCAAGGAGCTCGCCGCCAGCGCAGTGCACCGCCTCTCCCCGCGAGCGGGGGGGAAGTTTGTGGCCGTGAACTGCGCGGCTCTGTCGGAGGGCCTGTTGGAGTCAGAGCTTTTCGGCCACATAAGAGGCGCGTTCACCGGGGCACTGCAGGACCGTGAGGGGCTGATCCGGGCGGCCCACAAGGGCACACTGCTGTTGGATGAGATTGGTGACGTGTCGCCGGCGGTCCAGCAGCGTCTCCTTCGGGTTCTGCAGGAGCGTGAGGTCGTACCGCTAGGCAGTCACCGACCGCAGCCTGTGGATATCCGTCTGATCGCAGCGACGAATCGGGATCTGCAACAGGAGGTGGACGGAGGTCGCTTCCGAGAGGACCTATTCTTCCGTATCAACGTCTTTCACATCCGCATGCCGCCGCTTCGCGACCGGCCCGGCGACGTTGCCCTGTTAATCGACCGCGCCCTCAGGTCGATGGGAAGACGGGGCTCAGCCGACGTCTCGTCCCTCGCCATGCGTACGCTTCTTACCAGCCGCTGGCCAGGCAATGTGCGCCAGCTCCACGCCGCGCTCGAGAGCGCGTCGATCCGCGCGGGCCAGGGCGTGATTCAAGCCCACCACCTTCCCGAAGAGGTACGTGACGCCGCGACTGCGACGGACCCGCGCTACAGACAAGCTGGTTCGGTTGAGGACGAGAGAGACAAGATCCTGAGCGCTCTGCGCGAAGCTGGTGGTGTACGGGTGCGAGCAGCTGAGATCCTGGGGATGGGCAGGACGACCCTTTGGCGAAAGATCCAGGAGTACCGCATTACAGAAGGGGATGGATAACCAGGTGCGGGGGCGATCCCGAATAGGGAGTCTCGCCCGCCCACGATCGCGCGTCGAATAGAAACAATGAAGATCTCAGTCGATCCTCTTGAGCTCCACGCGCCGATTCTGTTGGCGGCCCCCCCCGGGTATCGTTCGTCGCGACGGGGATGTCGGGACCGAAGCCCTGGCTCTCCACATCAGCTCGTGCTGGTCTCCAGCGCTGACATGGCCCGGTCGACCTGGTCCTCCCGCACGTAGATAACGTACCCAAAGGAACCGCGCCCGTCGGCAATGCCACTCGACGCGTAGATTGCGACCGATGCGTTGGCCAAGCGGCGGTGCACATTCGCGAGCGCACCCAGCTCGTCGTCCCCCTGGATCAGGATCGCTGCATGGGGTCCGTCAAGCACCAGGCCGGCCCGCCGGGACTCCGCCTCGAGCCGTGACGGATCCGCCGGAAAGAGCGTGAACTGAACGTGGTCGGGACCCGACGGCACCGCCGTGAAAGCCAATAGGTTGACGCCGAAATCCGCCAGATCCGAAAGGAGCTGGAACGCTTCATCGGGCTGGTCGGCGACGGTGATTCGGTAGTACTGAATCCCACGGATCGAGTAGGGCATCGTCAGATCTCCGCACGAGGTCGCCCTCGTGTTCATGGCCCCAGCCACGTAGGTGAGCTGAGGCGCCTGGTCTCACACGTTACCGATGGATGCCGGGGAGGGCTGTCAGGGGAACGCCACGTGAATCGGTGGGGAGATTCCGGGGTCCGGGGCGGCGGCCTCAGAAGACCCGCGAGCGAGTCTCTAGAGTGGAACCGCTGCCGGGATGCGGGCGCAGCTGAAATGCTTGCTACTCCACCTACGCCGTAGCAGTCTTGAATGTGGCGTTAGGGGTGCCCGCCACCTCGCTAAAGCGTGGGATGTCCACCCCTGACATGGCCATCGAGGCATATGAGCCGGAAACCCATAGACGCGGGTCGGGGTCGGATCCGCCTGGCGACACTGATCGTCACTATCGCGGTTGCTGCGTGCGCGCGGTCCGGCGCCACTCTACCCACAGGAGCCGTTACCGGCACCCTGCAGTTCCTGGAGCGCCAGGCCCCCGACACCGCAATCGGACCCGTGGTCGTGATGTTGGAGCCGGTCGATCCTACAAAGGCACGGACCCGGCCGACGCAGCAGTTTCGCGTCACCTCGGGTACCGACAACTTCGATCCGGGCTTCGTGGCCATAGGCGATGGTGACTTCATCGTTTTCGCGAACGAAGGAGCCGTGAGCCATCGCCTCTTCTCGGCCGACCTCGGCCCGGACCTCCAGATCCCGGTGGGCCCGGGAGATTCTTCGGCACCGCAGCAGATTAACTACACCGGCGAGGTGCAGTTCTTCTGCTCCTTACACCCGGATGAAAACTTCACGATTCTCGCGACGACCGGAGTCTTCTTCTCAGTGCTGGACGAGAGGCGCCGATACTACGTGGGACCGCTCTCGGACGGCTCATACCGGCTTTCGATCTGGAGCCCGAGGTTGCAGGGTCCCGTGCGCACGTTGGAAGTGACATCGGGTGGCTCCTCGGTCGAGACCATCTGGCTCGACCCTGACCTGATCCGCCGGTGACGGTACCGAAGGTCCGGTTCGGCGTCTTTGCCCAGCTCATCGTGCTGATGGGCGGCCTTGCGGCCATTTCTACGATCCTCGCTCTCGTCATTCAAGATCGTACGCTCAGCGCCGATCTTCGCGAAGCCGCAAACGATCGCCTGACTCGAGCCGCAGTGGCGGCCGACCGCCTGATGGACGATCACCAGGCGGCCATGGCCGCACGTTACGTCGCGATCAGCACCACCCCGGAGTTTCGCGCGAACCTCGAGGCCGGCGATCGCCGGACGCTCGCCTACCACGCCGAGAGCCTCGTCGAGCGTCAAGGCTCATCAGCCGTGGCATTCCGGTCACCGGAGGGTGAGCTCGTCGCGTTGGCAGGCGACGAAGAACTCGAGCGGCTCGCCGCTGAGCGGGTGCTTGTCAGCGCTCCCACATACATCGCGGCCCGCGAGATCCTCTACGCGGCGGCCGCAATCCCACTGCGTACGGGCGACGACCTCGTCGGATACCTCGTGGCGGTCGAGCCGGTGGGTGCGGACATCCTCGAAGGGTGGTCGGATGTGCTGGGCGTACGCGCCACTTTCGGCGTCACCGAGCCCCTGTCCTCCGACACGCTCGTTTCCGTCGTACGGGCATTCGCCGGAGCGAACGTCCAGGTGTCGACCACCTATGAGACTGAGCAGCGGGCGATTTCCCGTGCGCGGCGGAATCTGGTCTTCGCCGGGTTGGCGGCACTCCTGCTGGCGGTTCTAACCGGCACATTTCTGGCGCATAGCTTCGCCGGGCCCATCAAGGAGATGAAGCGCGCGGCCGAACGCGTCGGCGAGGACTCACTGGACGTCCACTTCGCCGTTGACCGGCACGATGAGTTGGGCGACCTCAGCCGCGCGTTCGGCGGCATGCTGGCCCGACTGAAGGACAGTGATGCCCGATTGGTCCGGGCTCAGCGCCTCGCGCGTTTCACAAACTGGTCGTTCGACCTGGAGACGACCGCAATCGATGCCGGAACCGACTTTCGACGGCTATTCGAGCTCGAACGGGCGAGTCACATCGGAGTCGACGACGTGCTCGGGAAGATCCACCCCGACGATCGTAGCAAGTTGATCAGTGGCATGGAACGCGTCCGCGCCCGCAACGGTGCTTTTCGTGCGGACGTGCGCGTACCCCTCCACGATGGTACGGACAGGATCCTGCACCTCCGCGGACAGCATCGTCGGTCTGGCGATGATCCGGCGCGGGTCGAGGCCTCTGCCCAAGACGTTACGGAGCGATGGAATTCCGCGCGTCAGATCCAGTATCTCTCTTTGCACGATTCAGTGACTGGACTGGGTAACCGGCAGTACCTCCTCGAGCGCCTCGGCGTACAGCTCAAGCAGGCGGAGCGAGAGGAGTCGGCGTTGGCCGTGCTACTCATCGGACTCGAGGGGTTCGCGAGCGTCGAGGGCGCCTTGGGGCACCAGGTCGCTGACGAGGTGCTGATCGAGGTTGCGCGGAGGTTGGTCGCTACGCTGGGTGTGCCAAGGCGTCCTGATCGACGAAGGAGGCGCGATCCGAGCTCCTACTCCGCCGTGCGCTTTGGCAACGACGAGTTCGCGGCGATCGATTCGGTCATGAGCCGGGACGAGGCCGCGTCCCTCGCCGAGTCGGTCGCCCGTGCGATCGAAGAGCCTTACCTAATCGACGGTCGCGAGATATCCGTGTCGACTTCGATCGGCATCAGTGTCTTCCCCGACGACGCGACCACGGTCGACGCGCTCCTGCGATCTGGGAAGGCCGCACTCCAAGCCGGCCGATCGATCCCCGATCCATATCACTTCTATGATGAGGCGATCCACGAGCGGGAGGCTCGGCGGCTCCGCGTGGCCAGTCTTCTGCGTCGCGCAATCGAACGTGGTGAGCTGGAGATGCATTACCAGCCCCGCGTCCGACCAGAGTCAGGGACGGTCGTCGCCGTAGAGGCTCTGGTCCGGTGGACTAGCGACGAGCTGGGTCCGGTGTCCCCGGGGGAGTTCGTTCCCATTGCCGAAGACGTGGGCCTGATCCAGCTCCTGGGCGACTGGTGCCTGCAAGCGACTGTGGCTGACCTCCTCAGGTGGCGATCGCTCGCACTGAAGAATCTCCGCGTCTCGGTCAACGTGTCGCCGCAGCAGCTCTTGCCAGGCATCGTGGAGCGCATTCTCGACCTCACCGCCGAGGTCGATCCGACGTTGATCGAATTTGAGGTGACCGAGAGCGCCGTCATCCGAAATCCCGAGGAAGCGCTGGGCCTACTCGGCCGATTGTCGGATCACGGCTTCAGGATCGCGCTCGATGACTTCGGGACCGGCTACTCTTCCTTGAGCTACGTCCGCCAGCTTCCTCTCGACGCTGTGAAGATCGACCGGTCGTTCATCCAGGATCTAGCCACCAACGCTGAGGCGCTCTCGATCACCACAGCAGTGATCATGATGTGCCAAGCCATGAACCTGGAGTCCATTGGTGAAGGCGTTGAAACCGAGCAGCAGCGCGAACGCTTGGTGGAGCTCGGGTGCGATGAGGTCCAGGGATTCCTGTTCGCCCGCCCGATGCCCGCGACCGACTTGGAGCATCTGCTCAGAGAACGTCCTCCTCAGCGGCCCGTGAAGCGACGACGCCGCGAGCGAGCGCGGCTCGATCGGGTCTGATTGCCACGCGGTTCGACGAAGGCACGGAAGCGATAATCCACAGCTAGATCACCCAGCCGGGGTGGCGGAACGGTAGACGCGGCGGCCTCAAAAGCCTAGCCGCAGGTTCCTCCAGGGCGCCGCCTCCCGGTTACTCGCCCACGTCGACTGATCGCTCGCGTGCCAGCGGTGGGAGGCAGGCCCGCCCGCGGGGCCCACCTCGCAGAGGTGCACCCTCGCGCCTAGGGACCGAAGGGGCTCCCGGACGAGATGCACTCGGCAGTCGCACCGAATCCCAAGAATCCGATCTCCACACACGTGGCATACGTGGCGGTCATTTTGACCTCGAGAGTAGCGTCGAGAACAAGTCGAGACGCGCTCGGGGCGACGTTGGAGATCTGGCCTTCGAACGTGACCTGGGCGGGCGCCCCCGGATCGTTTTCGAGCATCGCCTTTAGGTCTCCCTCAACGGCGCGCAGCGCACTCGCGACCAGATCGTCGATGGGCTCGCTCGCGATGTCTGTGACGGTGATGTCGACATCACCGGAGAAGCCCTGCGCCAAATAGACGAACCTGAGTGTCGCCGCGCTCGATTCATTTCCCGTGCCGGGAGACAGACTCAAGCTCACCCGCTGGATATCGACGAAGTCGAGGCGTGCGTCGTCCGGTATGTCCAAATCGCCCTCAACGTCGGATCGTGTGAGGGATGCGGTCTCGATCAGGCCGCTGTTAGAGTCGAAGGTGAAGTCGAAGGTGCGATCGAACTCGGCCGTCGCGAACAGCCACCGGCCGTCGCATGCACCCATCGCAACCGCAGCGGCCGCAAACGTCACGAGACGCCCAGCCGAGCGGAGCCGGCGAATCCGGGTCGTATTGGTGCTCATCGTCCCAGCTCCAGGCCTAGGGTGAACGTGTTCTGCGAAGCGATCGTGTAGTCGGCGAAGACCCCGACCACGAAGAGTCGGAGTGCGACTCCCCCGGTGGCCCGGATGGAGTTCGCCCCGTCCAGTGAGACGTCGATCACAGTCGTCTCGCCCTCAGGTGTATACGAGATGTCCGTAGACGATGTCTCGTATCCGAGGCCCCCGAACACAGTCAGCACGTTAAATGATTTGCTCGCGTGTACCATCGCGCTGATCGTGGACGACTGGACGACGTCGCCGATGTCGAACGACTGCCAGTAGACACCCGCTGCCAGCTCGACGGGCAGGCTCTGCCCCAGATACTGGTCGATGTCGTGGAGCACGCCCAAACCGAGCAGCGACACGCTTCCGAAGTCCTCGTCGATGTCGATGGAGAGCCAGCGAACCATCGCTTCCGTACCGGCCACGCTGCCGACGGTAAGCTGTGGAGCCACCGTACCCATCAGAGTGGCATCGATGCCGCCGGGGAAACGGTAGGTCGTGCCGCCCTGGCCCGAGACCGCAACGGTTTCGGTGGAGCCGAAGACCGTGGGCGCTTCGATGGTCGTCACTGGTGAAAAGGACTCGGTCGTGCCCATGAAGGTACGGGCGTTATCGGAGATCGGTGCGCCTGCGGCGATCGCCGACAGTCGGATATGAAGACCCGGCTGGATGTCGGCCGAGCGAGCCCAACCGCTGCCCAGAGAAGCACCGAGCACATCGGCGAGTGGCTGGAGGAACCCATCCGCGTTCCCCCCCGTGTATCGACCCAGCACGTCTTCGACGTTCTGAGCAGAAGCCGGGGCTGTAGCCAGCAGTGTGAGGGCGGCCGCCGCCGCCCACGCAATTCGTGATTCCCGGATCATGGCGAGCCTCCGAAGATCGTGTGGAACATTGCCGCTTACGGGCAGGTCCAATGCGGGCGCGGACGGAACACCGCACTGTACGCTACCGCAACGACGCGGTGACCTCAGTCGGGCGAACCTTCCCAGGCCGTGTCGGAGGATGCCCGCGAGCGGCGCCAAACCATGGAGCACCGGTCAGCCCTACACGGTGATGCAGGTGCTGGGTCACTCGTCGCTGAGCCTGATTGAGAAGACCTACGGGCACCTGCTGAACGTGCGGCACCGGAGCCCGGTTGTGGAGTACCGCAGGACCGAATTGCTGGAACTGGCTGCGCGCCGAGCGGAGAGTGCCTAGTATGACGCGGCGGCCTTTCTCGCTACCCGTTCGTTACCCGGGACGTTACCCGAGGGCACGATGGTAGAGGGAGCGCAGGGGCTAAACCCTTACAGCAGTAACACCCAGCCGGGGTGGCGGAACGGTAGACGCGGCGGCCTCAAAAGCCGCTGTCCGCAAGGGCGTGCGGGTTCGACTCCCGCCCCCGGCATGCTCCTCGCCGTCTGCACGCTCGACGCGCGGGCGGGGGATCCGGGCGACTTCATGTTCGCTGGCCCGGGGGCGGGGTACCCGCCCCTCGGGCTATCGACGACCGTGCGGGAACGGCTAGTGGAACGTCTCCCTGAATCGTTCGCGTTGCTCAGTGCTCCCTAGCACGACGAGCTCGCAGCCACGGGGTAGCCGGAGGTCCGACTTCAGGTCTGTTTGGACTGCGTCGTCTTGCTGCAGCGCGATGACGTTCAATCCGGTTCGCTCCGAGATGGCGGCCTCTGCCAAGGTCTTGTCGGCGAGCGACTTTGGCAGAGGGATATAGAAGAGGTTGACGCCCTCTCCCAGCACGACGAGCTCGCGTCCGCGCACGATCGAAACGACGGTCTGGACCCCGAAGGCGGCGTAGCTGAGGACGAAGTCCGAGCCCGCCCGTTGGATGGCCTCGATATTTCGTTCGTGCGTTACCCGAGTGAGGATGCGGGCTTCGGGATTGAGGCGGCGGCAATAGACACTCAGGTACACGTTCATCGCGTCGTCGTGCGTCGTCAGGAGGATCGACGGCGCGTTCGCGATTCCTGCGTCGTCGAGCACATGGCGGTCCGCGGCGTCCCCGATGAACAGCTTGTCCGGAATTCCGGTGATCTTGGCCTCGAGCGCGGGGTTACGCTCGACGATGTGGACCGGAACGCCCCGTCGTTTCAGTGCTCGAGCCGCCGAGCGTCCGACCTTCCCCCCACCGATGATCAGGACCGGGTTGGGGTTCGCGTCGTAGATCACCAGGATCTCGTTCAGCTCGTCGATCTGAGCTTGCGTACCAATCGCCACAGGAATGCACATGGGCGAGAGCTCGAGGTCGGGGTGCACTGGCAGGAGCCTGCCGTGCTCCCACACGCCCACTACGGTCACCCCTGTGAACTCCCGAAGGCGCGTGTCTCGGACGGTCCGGTTCTGCAACGGCGTGTTGTGCACCGGGAACTCGACAAGCAGGAGATCGTGAAACTGACCAATCACGTTGGCATGCGCACTGCCCGCGCTCACTCGGTTGGCGAGGTGTTCACCCAACCGCTGCTTGAGCGGGAGGACGTGGGTTGCTCCGCTGAGCTCCAGCACGTCGATCGAGTCCTCGACCTCCGCGACAGCGGCGATGGGAACGTCTTCGGAAAGCTCTCGAACGGTTAGGACGATGTTCGAGTTCTCCATGTCAGAAGAATTGGCCAGGACGAGTCTGGCCCTCTGGACGCCGCCGGCCCGGTACGTTTCGACGGCGTCGACCTCGCCGCAGACGACGGGTACTCCCTCGTCCTGCAAGAAGACCGCGCGGTCGGGATCGGGCACGATGAGGTAGGCGGGGACGCCCGCCAGCGCGAGCCTCACGATGAGCCCCCTCGAAATGGGATCTTCCGCACAGATCAAGACGTGGCCGGACACATGAGGGGGTACGGACCGCAGCGCACGGACCCGGTCGCGCGCCCGTTGGTCGAGCCAGGGGGCATACACAAGGCGGATGAACAGGAACGGCAGGATGACGAGCATCATGATCACCCCGGTCAGCATGACCAGCGTGCTGAACGCCCTGCCCAAATCCGTGTGGAACGTGATGTCTCCGAACCCTAGGGTGCTCATGACGGTGAGCGTCCAGTAGATCCCGGTGAACCACGTATGCTCCTGCCCCTCCCACGCCATGATCACGTGGAACAGCCATCCATAGAGGAAGACCACCGCCACCATGAAGGCGAGGTACTTCAGGAATGGAGCCAGTTGGCGTCGTAGGTTGACGCCTGTGGTGACTGCGGCGAGCTGGGAGCCGATGGTCTTCATGCGGACATTCTAGCGAAGCGGGGACGCATATGTCGCGAGGCTTCGCCTGTCTTGGGAGCCGCCCCGCTCCTCGGTATACTTGTGCGCTCGACTACACGCATGTCCGTCCACGGCGTTTGACCTGCTTTTGGGAGAGGGAGTTTGATGGGAGACGACGGCAAGAACACCCTTACGATTCGCGACAACCGCACGGGGCGCGACTACGAGGTCGACATCCTCGACGGTGACGTGATCCGCGCCATGGATCTCCGCCAGATCAAGGTGGATGAAGGCGATTTCGGGATGATGGCGTACGATCCCGCGTTTACGAACACCGCCTCGACGCGCAGCACCATCACCTTCATCGATGGCGATCAGGGGATTCTGCGGTACCGCGGCTACCCGATCGAGCAGCTCGCCGAGCGTAGCTCTCACCTCGAGGTCGCCTATCTGATCCTGAAGGGGGAGCTCCCGAGTCAAGCGGAGCTGGACGACTTCGTGCACCAGGTGACGTTCCACACCTATGTGCACGAGAACATGACGGAGCTGGTCGGCGCCTTCCGGTATGACGCCCACGCCATGGGTATGGTGACGAGCATGGTCGCCGCGCTGTCGACCTTCTATCCGGACGCCAAGGACCTCGACGACCCCATGGCTCGATGGATCCAGACGATCCGTCTGGTCGCGAAGCTCCCGACCCTGGCGGCCTACTCGTACCGGCACCATCGCGGGCTGCCGCTGGTGTACCCGGAGAACGAGCTTTCGTACACGGCCAACTTCCTGAGCATGCTCTTCAAAATCGGCACCAAGGAGTACAAGCCGAATCCGGTGCTGGAGCGCGCGCTGGACGTGCTGTTCATCCTCCACGCTGACCACGAGCAGAACTGTTCGACGACGGCCATGCGGGTGATCGGCTCATCCCGGGCCGATCCCTACTGCGCCCTGTCGGGGGCCATGTCCGCCCTGTACGGTCCACTGCACGGAGGTGCGAACGAAGCGGTCTTGAGAATGCTCAACCGCATCGGATCCGTGGACCAGATCCCGGCCTTCTTGGAAGGTGTGAAGCGCAAGGAAGAGCGCTTGATGGGCTTCGGGCATCGCGTCTACAAAGCGTACGATCCGCGCGCCAGCATCATCAAGCGAACCGCCGACGAGGTGTTCGAAGTAACGGGCCGCAACCCGCTGCTGGACATAGCGTTGGAGCTGGAGAAGATCGCGCTCAACGAGGAGTACTTCGTCGAGCGGAATCTCTATCCGAACGTGGACTTCTACTCCGGCATCATCTATCAGGCGATGGGCTTCCCGGTGGAGATGTTTCCTGTGTTGTTCGCGATTCCGCGGGCGGTCGGTTGGCTCGCGCAATGGGATGAGATGCTCCAGGACTCCGAGCAGCGCATCGCGAGACCGCGGCAGATCTATGAAGGCCAGGACGCGCGCGACTTCGTGTCGATCAGCGATCGCGAGTGAGCGGTCCGGCGCTTCTTGAGAAGCGCCAGTGTGCACATTCGTGAGGTTGGCGCGTCCCATACGGCGAGGGACGCGGGCGGAGGTACTTCGAGATGAGGAGAGATTCATGATGCGTTCACCCCGCGCGGGCGTCCGGATCACCTGTACGGCGTTCATCGCTCTGGCTGGTTCCATCGGGTGGACTTCGGCAGCGGCAGCGCAGGGTCAGGTCGTCGGGCGAGCCGTCCCGGCCGCTGTTTCGCCCCCACCGGGCTACGCTCAGGCCCTCGACCGGGGGTGGAGGAGCACGCTGGGCAGTCCGGGAGCGGGGTACTGGCAACAGGGCACGTCGTATGACATCGAGGCCACGCTCGACCCGGAGACCGGGGAACTCAGTGGCACCGCTCGTATCGCCTACGCCAACAATGCGCCGCTGACCCTGGGCACCGTGTGGCTCCATCTGCATCAGAACTTCCACCAGGCAGGTGCGCTCAGAAACCGGACCGCAGAAGTGACGGACGGCATCACGCTGAGTCGGGTCGTTGCCGGGGGCAGGGAGCTCGAGGCAGGCCCGGTCTCCGACGGTCCCGCTTATTCGGTAGACGGCGCGGTCATGCAGATCCGGCCTCCGTCGCCCGTGTCCAGCGGGGACACGTTGACGCTCGAGATCGATTGGTCGTTCACGGTGCCTCAGCAGGGCATCGGCGAGCGGATGGGCCATTCGAATCGAGAGATGTACATGATCGCGTACTGGTTCCCGAAGATGGCGGTGCTGGACGACCTCCGAGGCGGGGCCTTCGACGCGGAGCCGTTCCTCGGCACCGGCGAGTTCTACGACGACTTCGCCGACTACACCGTGGCCATCACAGTCCCTGAGGACTGGACCGTGATGGCGACCGGCGCGCTGGAGAATCCCAGCGAGGTCTTTTCCGCGCTCACGATCGAGCTATTGGAGGCTGCGGCCACGGCCGACACCCTCGTGACGATCGCGGGTCAGGGAGATCGAGATGCGGGCACCGTAACTGCCGACGCCCCAGAGGGTTCGCTGACCTATCGGTTTACCGCGCAACGGGTTCGCGACTTCGCGTGGACGACGTCGAACACCCAACGGTGGGACGCGACCTCGGCCGTCGTGCCCGACCGCGACGACGATGGCGAGGAGGACCGGGTGCTGATCCACTCCTTCTGGCGCGAGGATCGCGCGCCTTTGTGGGCCGAAGAGTGGCTCTACGCGAAGCAGGCGATCGAATTCCACTCGGTCTACACGGGCTTACCGTATCCATGGCCCCATATGACGTCCGTCGAAGGCGAAGACATCATCGAGGGCGGCATGGAGTTCCCGATGATGACGCTCATGTCGTCGTATGAGGGCACGGACGCGCAGGCGCTCTACAGCGTGACGGCACACGAGCTCGGCCACATGTGGATTCCGATGATCGTAGGCACCAACGAGCGCCGCTACGCCTGGATGGACGAGGGGTCCACGGACTTCTTGGAGAACGAGAGCCGGATGGAGCTTTGGCCCGGAGTCGACCACCGGCGTGTAGAGGCCAGGCAGTACCTCGAGGTGGCGGCGGGTCGTCAGGAGCAGAGCCTGATGCGCCACTCCGACTACTACGAGCCTGGACCCGGCAGGTCGATCGCGTCGTACCGCAAGCCCGCGACCCTCCTGGTCGCGCTCCGCGAGGTAATCGGGAGTGTGCTCTTCCAGGACGCGTACAAGGCATTCATCTCGGAGTGGGCCTACAAGCACCCCACACCCTGGGATTTCTTCGCCACCTTCGAGCGTTTCGTTGGTGAGGACCTCGATTGGTTCTGGAGCGCCTTCTACTACGAGACGTGGACCGTGGACCACGCGGTGCGGTCGGTCGGGGTAGCGGCAGGGGGTGGCCAGACGGTGGTGATCGAAGACCGCGGCAACGCGCCCTTCCCGGTGCACGTGCGCATCCGCACCTCGACGGGGGTCTCCCTCCAGCACGACATCGGGGTGGAGCACTGGCTCGCGGGCAACACGACGTTCGAGATCGAGGTTCCTGCGGATGCGGGGCGAGTCACCCGGGTCGAGCTCGACCCAACGGGCTTTTCACCCGACGTGGACCGGGGCAACAACTTCTGGCCTAGGGGCTGACTGCCGCGGACGTCTGGCTCTACTCCGCTTTGGCCGCGAATCCCACGACCGTCCCACACGGCAGCCGCACGAAGATCTCGTCCATACCGTAGAAGGTCTGTCGGCGGGGCACGAGCACGTCGGTGTCGCCGAGTGCAGCGATGACCTCATCGAGCCCCTCCACCTCGATGAACAGCGTCGAGGTGCCGCTCGCCATCTCCTGGCCGAGGCCTGCGGGGGCCCCGGACTCGCCCAGATCGGCATCCACGCTCGACTGGCTCTGGTACATCAGGTCGACGCCGCCCTTGTGGAGCATGGCGAAGCCGAGGGCCTCTCCGTGGGGAACCGTCGCGGTCACCTCGAACCCCATCTTCTCGGTCCAGAAGGGCAGGCAGGGCTCGATGCGATCGACAGTTATGAGCGGTGTAACTTTCTTCATGGCAGTTCGTTACGGTCGGAGGTAGATGTGGAGCTTCATACCGCGGCTCCGCCGCGGGCTTCATACCGCGGCTCCGCCGCGGGCTTCATACCGAGGCTGCGCCTCGGGCTTTAACCGAAGCTCTTGATGCCCGGTGGACTCTGCCGGAGTGCCGTCAGGTAGCGAAACGCACTGGGCGATGTCCGCTCCGGGTCGGCCCAATACTCCCCGGTATCGGGAAGTGATCCCTGCAGCTCGGAGAAGTCCTCGGAGTCGTCGGGGCCCTCGCGGACCGCGACGGCAGTTCGGCGACCGGCCGTCGTATAGGATTTCGAGCCGACCTCGGTGCGTGCCACGCCCCTCCGGCGCATGGGAGCTCCAGGCACGCGTAACGCCTCGACCTCGTAGGCGATAACGTTGAGTGTCGATCCGTCCTTTTGCAGCTTCCCGCGCACGGTGAGGAAGGGCTCCATCCGTACTGCGGAACGGTCTCGTTTGTAGATGTCAGGCTTCACGATCACGTTGATGGGACCGCTCTCATCCTCCATCAACACAAAGACATAGCCTTTCGCGGTCTGAGGCCGCTGACGCGTCGTCACCAGGCCTGCCACGCGCACTGTGCTGCCTTGTCGGAGGTGTGGGAGCCGGTCGGATTGGACGGTTCCGGAGGGCATCGCCCCCTGGAGAAGCGTGAGCGGATGGAGCTCGGCCGAGAAGCGGAGCATCCGATACTCCGCGATCATCCGGTCCGTGGCCCCGAGGTCGGGGAAGGAGAGTCCCGCATAGGGGTCCTCCAGGGCCAGCTCGGTCTGGGCATGGTCTTCCCGGCCCCCGCTGCGCTCTTCGTCGGTCTCGGGGCCCAACCAGAGGCCCGTCTGCCAGAGCAATTCGCGCCGCGTGAGCCCGAATCCCGCGAATCCACCGACCCAGATGAGGTTTTCCACGGCCGGACGCTTGAGTGCCGCCGGGGTACGACGGAGGAAGTCAGCCAGGGAGCGGTAGGCGCCGTGCTTCCGACGCTCCACGATGACCTTTTCGGCGATGTCGGTGCCCCACCCGCGCACGAAGCCCAATCCGATGCGCAGATCGGTCCCCTCGGCCGTGCAGTTCACCTCACTTCGATTTACGTCGGGCAAGAGGGTCTTGAGCCCGTGCCTGCGGGCGTCTCGGCCCAAGGCATCCAGTGAGTAGAAGCCCATGGGTTGGTTGTTGAAGAGCCCGACATAGAATTCGACCGGGTAATAATGACGGAGCCAGGCCGACTGGTACGCCAGGAGCGCGAAGGCCGACGCGTGCGACTTGGGGAAGCCAAACTCGGAGAACGCGGTCACCTGGGCGAAGATTTCCCGGGCCGTCGTCTCGTCGACACCATTAGCTGTCGCACCCTCTCGGAACTCCTCCCAGTGGGCAGCCAACGCCTCCTTCGAGCGCTTGCGGCTCATGGCCCGCCGGAGCGACTCCGCCTGGCCGTCCGAGAAGTTCGCCAGCGCCTGGCACACCTTGAGGACTTGGTCCTGGAAGATGATGACCCCCAACGTCTCACCCAGTGCTTCTTCAAGTAATGGATGAGGATAGGGGATCTGGTAATCAGGTGTTTCTCTCAGCATCTCGCGTCGGCGCACATAGGGGTTCACGGCGCCTCCCACGATGGGTCCGGGACGCACGATCGCGACCTGCACGGCAAGGTCATCGAGGTTCCGTGGACGGGTGCGCCGGAGCATCTGGATCTGGGCGCGGCTCTCGATCTGGAAGAGCCCCACGGTGTCCCCCGAGCAGATCCGGTCGTAGAGCGCCTCGTCCTCGAAGTCGATGCGCGACAGGTCGGGGGCGTCCGACCCGACCCGACCCACCTGCGGTGGGTGCCCCCGGTGGGTGCCCCCGGCGGGTGCCCCCCCACCTTCGGACCCACCTCCGGTGGGTGCCCCTGCCCGCTCGGCGATCAGGTCGACCGTGTCCTCGACGAGCGAGAGCATGCCGAGCGCCAGGAAGTCGATCTTGATGAAGCCCGCGTCCTCGCACGAGTCCTTGTCCCACTGGCAGAGCACCCGGCCCTCCCAGGCCGCGGGCTCCAACGGGACGATCTCGACCAGGGGCCGGCTCGAGATGATCATGCCGCCGACATGCTGGGAGATGTGGCGGGGCAGCCCCGCGACCTCCTCGGCCAGCTCACCCAGGAGTCTCCAGAGCCTGGCGTCCGCGCGGCCCTTGAATTCGGGCAGCGAGGCGATCTCGTCCGCGAGACCTGAGGCCGAACGGTGCTCGGCGAGCTTGGAGAGCTTCTCGAGCTCTCCAAGGGGCAGCTCCAGGGCCTTGCCGATCTCTCGCACCGCCGATTTGAGCCGGTAGGTGGGGAAGGTGCAGACGAGGGCCGTGTGCTCTGATCCATACTTCTCGTAGACCCTGAGGATCAGCTGCTCGCGGATGTTTCTAGGGAAATCGAGGTCGATGTCCGGGACGCTGCGTAGCGCTTCGTTGAGAAAACGGCCCAGAAACAGGTTGTTCTTCACCGGGTCGATATGCGAGAGCCCGATGAGGTAGCAGATGATGGAGGAGACCGACGAGCCCCGCCCACGACCCGGGGGGAGGCCGGAGCGGGCCCTGGGGGCGTCTCCTCTGACCTCACGAGCGACTTGCGTGGCGAGGTCCATAATGTCGCGGTAGACGAGGAAGAAGCCCGCCAGGCCGTGTAGGTCCACCAGGCTCAGCTCGGTGTGGAGCCGTTCCTCGGCATCGCGCTCCTGGGTGCTGCCCGGCTCGTAGAGCTCGCTGATCTTCGCCAAACAGATGGCGGCGAGCGTTTCGAGCGCGCTCCCGCGCTCCGAGCCCTGGAAATCCGGGAACTCGTAGCCCAGATCCTCCGTCAGGTCGAAGGCGGCGCACCGCTCTGCGATCAGGAGCGTGTTCGTGAGCGCTTCAGGTCGGCTCTGGAAGCGATGGCGCATCTCCCAGGGTGGAGCCAGGTGAAAGAGCCTATTGGCCCTCCTGGCGCCGTGTGCGCCGTCGAGCGTCGTGCGGTTCCGGATCGAGACGAGCACATCCTGGAGCCGGTGCCGCTCGGGGCGGTGGTAGTGGACGTTTCCCGTGGCGACGACGCCGAGCCCAAGACGGCCCGCGAGGCGCGCAAGCGCCTTATTGCGGGCCGTATCCCCTTTGACTGCATTGTCTTGCAGCTCCGCGAAGACGTTTCCAGGGCCGAAGGCCGATACGAGCCGTTTTGTGAACGCCTCGGCGTCGGCCACCGAGGAGTCCAGCGCTGATGCGACGGGGCTCTTGCGACATCCCGTCAGGAGGATCAGCCCTTCGGTGAGCTCGAGCAGCGAATCGAGGGGGAGCCGGGGGTCCGTACGCTCCGATCCCATGTGGGCTTCGGTCAGGAGACGGCTCAGATTGGCATAGCCCTGAGGTGTTTCTGCAAGGAGCGTAACATGATATCCCCCTTCTGGTTCCTCGACTCCGGAAAAGCACTCTCTGAGGGTTACCTCGGCTCCGGTGATGGGCTGGAGGTTCGCTTCACGGGCCGCCCGGGCGAACTCCATCGAGCCGTAGAGCCCGTTGTGATCCGTGAGTGCCAGGGCGGGGTAGCCGAGCTCCTTCGCGCGCAGCACCAGCTCCTCTGGATGGGAGGCACCATCCAGGAAGGAGAAGCCGGAATGGCAATGCAACTCGACATAGGGGATCGGCACCGGGGTTCTCCATGCGTGGAAACCGAACATATACCGAAAGTGGGGCCGAAGCAAATACAGCACTGTGTGGCGTGGACTACTTCAGCCGCTCAGGGCCCCGAGGGCACCTCCGGCCCTTGAAGCCCGGAGCAGGCTGCATGCTCGAGGGCGACCCGAATTCGGGCCGCTCGACCCACGATGTCCGTCGCTGTTTCCGGCCGGAGCGTGATGGCCGCAGTCTGCCCGAATAGCTCGATCCATCGGTCGAAATGCTCCGGGCGGATTCCAGCCACCTCGACGTGCGCCCGCACCGGGTCGCCCTGGAAACGACCCGTTGCCAGCAGGATGCTCGACCAGAAGTCGCACATCTTCTCGAGATGGGCTGGCCACCGCCCCTCGAGGCTGCGCTCGAACACCGGCCCGAGACGCTCGTCCTCACGGACGCGCTCGTAGAAGGCGAAGACGAGGTCGCGAATCTCCTGTTCCGTGATGCGGGGCATCATGACGCTGCCCCGAGCTGCACGAGACGGGGCCTGTCCGCCTGCACCAGGTCGCCCACCGTGTATCGGTCCAGGATGTCGAAGAACCCGCGCTGGGCCTCAGCGAGGACGCCCGACAGCCGACAGTCGCCCGTGAGTGGACACGTGGACACGGCCTCGAAGCATTCGGCGAGGGCGAGGCTCGGCTCGAGGGACCGTACGAGGTCTCCCAGGCGGATCGACGATCCCTCGCTCCTTAGGGAGAACCCTCCACCACGGCCTCTGGTGGCTGCGACGAGCCCCATGGCATCGAGGGCCTGGAGGCTCTTCATGAGATGGTCCCTGGAGACGTTGAGTCGTTCCGAGATCTCCTGAGTCGGCACGAGGCGCCCACGATGTGCGCCGAGGTACATGAGCGCCCGAAGGCCGATATCGGAGAAGCGGGTGAGTCTCATAGCCCCCTTTTGGCAAAAGTAGTAGGTAAAATACCACTTACTTGGCTCCATCGAAACCCTGACCCTCCGAGTCCGGTGTAGCCAGAACGACGACCTGGTCCGGGGTGGCCTGCGGCACGGCCCCGAGGGGTACTTCGGCGTCGAATGTGGCGAGCCGCCCTTGGTTTTCTACAGCCAGGAGCAGCAAGTAGGCGCTCCTGATGCCGTCCTGGCCGTCCAGAAGACTCGTATCGACTCGGGAGCGACGCCGGAGCGACGTCGAATCCGGCCAGAAGTGGTGATCGTCGCTCTCGGCGAAGGTTCCCAGTCGCTCGAGGGCGTCCGAGACCGCGACGCGGCGCCCCGGGTAGCCCGGATGGGACACGACCCGAGCGAACCCGTTCTCGGTGATAGGGCAGGTGGCCCATCCCGACCCCCGGTTGGCGCCGAACCAGGTGTGCGCCTGCTCGTGGTGCAGGTGTGCGGGGTCGAAGAGCGCGACAAGCACGTCCACGTCGAGGAGCGCGATCACGGGGCGTCGAGGTCGCGGACGGCTTCCGGTGTCACGATCCCCGTCCCGGGGCGGCTGGGGAGGAGGGGCACTCCGTTGCGCACCTCGATCGAGGAGGTCTGCCGCTTCCCCTCCAGGCCTTCGCGAGCGAGCTCGGACAGGATGGCCCCCGCCGTGTTGCCTCGGAGCCGCGCGATTTCCTTGGCCGCGCGGAGCACGTCGTCGTCGATGTTCAGTGTGGTGCGCATGGAGTAACATCATGCATCACACATCACCGAGCAAGAAGAAGCAGGACTTATGGGTGGGTTCAAGTGCTTTCTAGGGTTCTGCTGAAGCCGATGTGTTTCATGTGAAAGCAGCGCCGCATACGTGCACACGGCCGGTCTCATACGTCGCCCGACGTATCTCTCTCGGAGGCGCGGCCCCCGACCTTGGTGTGTGTCGGAAGAGCTCCGGCACGCATCAAGAGATCATCAACCGAGGGGGCAGCCATGATCCGCTTGATCACCCTACTGACATTGCTCGGGGCCGTCCTTCCCGCCGCGAGCCACGCTCAGACCGTGCTGAGCCCTGGCGACCGAATACGGTTCCGGGAGGCCGAGGGTGCCGTCGTGATCGGGGTCGTTTCCGCCATCTCGGCAGAAGAGGTACGCCTCGCGACGCAGGATCGCTCCGGACATGTCGTATCTCGGGATCAGATCGAAAGTCTCGAGCGAAGCCTCGGGACAGAGCGGCGATTCGCGAGGAACCTCTTCATCTCCGTCGGGGCTGGCGCCGCGATCGGCGGAGTTATGGGTGCCGTCACATGGAAGCCCTGCCGCGAGACGGGCTTCCTTGCGTGCTTCCTGCATCCGGCGTCGAGGGGCGAGGCCGCCCAATGGGGGACCGCCGCCGGCGCCCTCATCGGCGTGCCGATCGGCGTGATCGTCGGACTCGCGACCAGGCACGAGGTATGGGAGCCGCTATCGGTCCATGGGCCCGGCGGGTCCACCGTGTCCATACGGCCTGTGGTGAGCCCGGATCTCCTCGGTGTAACGGGCTCGATTTCTGTGGGTGGCTTCTGAGCGGATCCGGAGGCGGGCGACTCTTCGCTACATTCTCCCCCCATGATCTCCGCCTCCAATCTCGCCATGTCGTTTGGCGACCGAACGCTCTTCGCGGGCGCCTCGCTCCAGCTCAATCCAGGTGAGCGCTATGGGCTCGTCGGTGCGAACGGTTCCGGGAAGACGACGCTGCTGAACGTCCTCGCCGGCGAGGCGCCGCCGACGGAAGGCTCGGTGCAGCTCCCGAAAGGGTGCCGCCTTGGCGTCCTGCGTCAGGACCAGTTCCTCCACGAGGACGAGGAGATCCTGAGCGTGGCCCTGATGGGCAACCGCGAGCTGTGGGAGGCGATGACCGAAAAGGAGGCCCTGCTGGCCCGCGGGGAAGCCGGTTTCGACGCCGATCGGTTTGGCGTTCTGGAAGAGATCGTGCAGATGCACGACGGATACGCCGCCGAGGCCCGAGCGGCGCTGATCCTCGAAGGCCTAGGCCTCCCTGACGAACTCCACCGACATCAGCTCTCGACGCTCTCAGGAGGATTCAAGCTGAGGGTGCTGTTGGCCCAGGTGCTGGCGTCGTCGCCCGATGCGCTGCTGCTGGACGAGCCCACGAACCACCTCGACATCCTCTCCATCCGCTGGCTGGAGAAGTTCCTGGAGGCTTTTTCCGGTCCCGCTGTGGTGATTTCCCACGACCACCGCTTCCTGGACAATGTGGCCACCCGCATTCTCGATGTGGATTACGGGACTGTCACGGCCTACCGAGGCAACTACACACGCTTCCTGGAGCAGAAGGCCACAGAGCGCGCGCGGCGCGAGAAGGAGATCGGCCAGCGCGAGCGGGAAATCGCTCATCACCAGGACTTCGTCGACCGGTTCAAGGCGAAGGCGAGCAAGGCTCGCCAGGCCCAGAGCAAGCTCAGGTTCATCGAGAAGAAGGCGAACGAGCTCGAAGCCCTGCCAGGTAGCTCCCGCAGATACCCCAAGTTCCGGTTTGAGCAACGCCGTCCCAGCGGGCGCGATGTGCTCGAGATCGATGGGGTGCGGAAGAGCTTCGGCGACAAGACGGTTCTGCACGGGGTCGATCTTTCGATTCGCCGGGGCGATCGGATCGCGATCATGGGCCCGAACGGCATCGGCAAGTCGACGCTGCTCAAGATCTTGGTCGGGAGGCTGGAGGCGGACAAGGGAAGCGCCACGTGGGGTTACGAGACGCATCCCGGATACTTCGCGCAGGACATCAGGGAAGAGCTGGAAGAGTCGGCTCAAACGAGCCAGAACCCGACCATCGAGGCGTGGCTGTGGAGTTTCTGTCCGGGCAAGGACCGAGGCTTCGTCAGGGGCCAGCTCGGCATGATGCTCTTTTCCGGAGACGACGGGGAGAAGCGGCTCAGCGCGCTGTCGGGGGGCGAGGCCGCCCGGCTTGCCTTCGCCCGGCTGGCCCTCGAGCAGCCCAACGTGCTCGTCCTGGACGAGCCGACGAACCATCTCGACCTCGAGGCGATCGAGGCGCTCGTGGAAGGCCTGAAGCGGTTCGAGGGCACCTTGATCCTGGTCTCCCACGATCGCTGGTTCGTGAGCCTGCTCGCGACCCGCATCGTGGAGATCAAACCGGACGGGATTACGGACTATCTCGGGACGTACGAGGAGTACGTGCACTTTTCGGGCGACGACCACCTCGACGCTGATCGGGTCGTGCTCAAGGCGAAGCGAGAGAAGCGCAAAGAGCGGAAGGGCGCGAAGGCCCCTCAGAAACCCGCAGCCGCGCAGAAACCGGCGAGCACCGCCAAGGAGCGCAAGAAGCTGGAGAGGCGTCGCGATGAACTGATGGTATGCTTGGACACAGCGGAGCGGCGGGTCGCGGACATCGAGGCCGCCTTCGGTAGGCCCGGCTACTACGACGAGACCCCGCCGGAGCAGGTGACGGCCTTGGTCGCCGAGCGGGTCACGCTCACGAGTGAGATCGAGCGAACCACAGAGGCTTGGGAGAAAGTCGAGCGGGCTCTGGACGCTCTCAAAGACTAGCGCCGGCCGCATACCCGGTTTGCCATCGCGACCCTATGGGGTCACAATCCGAGCAACCAGCCGAGGAGGCATATGTCCGACGTCGTCTACACCGCCAACATTCGCATCGAGCGCACCAAGGGCCCCCATAGGAACGCGTGGTTGCCCGGCCACGAGGGTCCCGTCGAGTTCGGCGTGCACGGTGCCATCGCGGAGCACTACGGCGTCGAGCCCGAGCGTGAGATCGCCACCACCCTCGACTACGTCATGGCGGCTGCCGGCGGCTGACTAACGGGTACCTTCGGAGGCGCGCTGGAGGCGCGCGGGATCAATGCGAGCGACGGAGCGCTGACTGCGCAGGTGCGCGGCGAAGTCGAGAAAGACGATGGCGTACTCGTCATCCGCCGGATCCACGTGACCTACAACGTCCAGGCGGTGAAGGCCGACCGCGAGGTCATCGACCGCGTGCACAGCTTCCACGCGGACAAGTGCCCAGTCTACCGAAGCATCGGCAGCGCAATCGAGATCACCACCGAATACACGCTCGATCTAGGCTGAGGGCGGGGTCGCCTAGGTCGTCGAGGCTTGGTAGATGCTCTCGATCGCCCGGTCGAGGCCATTGTTGAATTCCTCGTCCGAGTGCTGCGCCACCAAGCCCTCTACCAGCGCGCGAGAAAAGCTCGCTACGACGCCATTATTGCGTGCGAGACGGGTGTTCGCTTCGTCCCGGCTGTACCCGCCGGACAGGGCGACGACCCGGACGACGCGGGGGTGTTCGAGGCACGCCTTGTACAGGTTGTCGGCTTCCGGCAGGGTCAGCTTGAGCATGACCACGTCATCGGCTCCGAGCTGGTCCAGCTTCTCGCGGATTCCCGCCTCGAGCAGCGCCTCGGCCTTCGCTTTGTCGGGGCAGTGGATGTCGATTTCGGGCTCGAGAATCGGGACGAGCCCGTGCGCCCAGATCTGCTTGCCGACCTCGAACTGCTGATCGACGATGGCGGCGATGCCTTTGGCGTTCGCCTGCTTGATGACGGAACGCATCTTGGTCCCGAACACGCCCTTCGAACGCGCCCGCGCGAGCAGATCGTCCAAACCGGGGATTGGCTTCATGAGCTGGACCCCGTCCGCCACGTCGGCGAGGCCCTTGTCGACCTTGAGGAAGGGAACGACGCGCTTCACCGTCCACAGATATTCGGCCGTCGGGACGCCTCCGATCGCGCGGTCCATCGTGCCCTCGAAGAGGATCGCCCCGAGGATGCGGTCGCCGTCGAAGGACGGGCTCGTGATGATGCGGGTGCGCATCTCGTGAACCCTGTCGAACATCTCCTCCTCGGTGGACCACGCGTCGTCGCCGATGCCGTAGGACTTCAGGGCCTTGGGCGTGCTCCCGCCGCTTTGATCCAAGGCAGCGATGAAACCACTGTCGTTCTTCATCTTCTCGAGTTGATCGTCGAAGGTGCTCACGTGGCCGGCTCTCTGGACAGGGTTGGCGCTTGGCTCGCCTACAGTCTGTGGGATCGAGACCGGATTGTGAAGGAGAGGCGGCGCCAAAGTCACGGCGTGACTATTTGAGCGCTCGCCGCACCAGGAACACGACCGCGAAGGCCACCCCGGACGACACCAGGGCGGCGGGAACGACCAGAGTGGGCCGCAGCAGGGTGGGGGCACCGGTCAACTCGGCGAGACGGCTATAGAACAGGACGGAGGTTCCCACGCCGATCGACGCGAGCGCTTCGGGGACGCCTGGACGGCGGGAGTGCAGGCCCGCGACGATCGGCACGAACAGGCTAACGCCGAGCACCGCGTAGAAGACCTGGAGCGCATCGATCACCGTGGGAATCACGATCGCGAGCAAGACACCCAAGACACCCCCGAAGACGGCCGCGAGCCGTGCTACCCGCAGCACCTGTGCGTCGGTGGCCTCGGGCGCCGCATAGCGCTTGTAGAGGTCCTTCGAGAGGGACGTGGACAGCATGAACAGGACCGCATCGGCCGAGCTGAGTTCCGCCGAGAAGACGGCCGCGAGGCCCAGTGCCCCGATGACCGGAGGCAGGCCCTCGGTGAGCACCAGCGGCACCGCGAAGTCGGGGTTCGCGAGCCCGGAATCGTAGACGTGGGCGATCATCCCGATGATCGGGGGCGCAAAGGCGAACAAGAGCAGCACGAGACCCTGCAGGCCGATGCCGATTCTCACGGCACGCTCGTCTCTGGCCCCATAGGCCTTCTGAAGGAGTCCCGGTGAGACGATGAACGCGGGGACGAGGAGCGCGACCAATACGATGCCCGATCCCGGGCCGAAGAAGACGTTCGAACGCTCGGGACTGAGGGGCTGCGCTGCCAGGATCATTTCCCAGCCACCGGCCTGCGAGATCGCCAGGGGCACACCGATCGCGAAGCCGACGAGCAGGACACACAGCTGCACCATGTTGACCCACGCCGACGAGAGCAGGCCTCCTGCCGCGAAGTACGCGGTCATCACGAGGCCGCCGATCAACGCACCGACCCCACGCGGCGTGCCGAGGACCCATTCCAGGATCTCCGACATCGCGATGAGCTGAACCGCGAGGATAATCAGGGTCAGAAACCACAGCAGCGTCGCGATCGTCGCGCGGACGGAACTCCCATAGCGGAGCTCCAGGTAGTCGCCAGCCGTATAGAGACCGTTCTGCGTGGCCACACGCCAGATTCTCGGTCCAATCCAGAACGCGAGAAGCAGCGAACCGATGCCTGCCGACCCCACCCACCACCATGCCGACAGGCCGTCCGTGTATCCGAGGCCGGAGGCCCCGATGATCGAGCCTGCTCCGATGTTGGCGGCCAGGACGGTCGAAAAGAGCAGGCCTGGTCCCAGGCGGCGATCCGCCACGAAGAAGCTCGCGGTGCCGGCCACCCTCTTCGACAGAAGGAAGCCCAGCGCCACGAGGGCGGCCGAGTAGCCGAGGACGACGCCGAGTTGGAGCGCCACAGCTCCGAGCGGGGCCCCGGTGGGCCCGCTAGTTCCCCAGATCCGAGACGGCGGGAATCCCGGGCAGGCCGTCGGCGAGTCGCACCGCCCGGAGGATCGCTTCGGCCATCACGTCCGCGGCGAGCGCGCCGATCACGGTGACGTCGGCCGTTCCCTCCAGGGTACCCGTGGCGAGCGAGAAGACGGTGTCACCGTCACGCACCGTGTGCGCAGGGTAGATCGTGCGTGCGAGACCGTCTTGGGCCATCTCAGCCATCTTCGTGGCTTCGGCCTTGGTCAACTGCGCATTGGTGGCGACCACGCCGATCGTGGTATTGGCGCCCGGGACCCCTCCGAGAGGCTGCCCCTCGCGCAGGAGCCGGCGCGCGTCCACGAAAGCACCGTCTGCGCCCAGGGCCCCGGCGACGATCTTCCCGGTGGCGGGATCGACCACATCCCCGACCGCGTTCACAACTACCGCAGCCGCCACGGTGAGGCCGCTGGCGAGGGTGATCGAGGCCGTACCGAAGCCCCCTCTCATCGGCGTCCCGCCCTGGGCGAATTTGCCTATCGTCGCCCCCGCTCCGGCCCCGACCGAGCCCTCAGCGGGAGCGTGCGTCGACGCAGAAGAAGACGCAGTGTATCCGCATTCAGCTCCCGGGCGAATACGCTCGCTGCCTTCCAGTCCCAGGTCGTAGATGATCGCCCCTGGCACGATGGGCACGATCTTCTCGCCGACCCTGAAGCCGACGTCGTTCTCGTCCAGATAGCGCATGACACCCGACGCGGTGGAGAGCCCGAACGCAGAGCCGCCCGACAGCATGATCGCGTGGACCGGTGTGTTGGGAGACTTCACGGGATCCAGCACGTCCGTCTGGAGCGTCCCCGGGGCGCCTCCACGCACATCGACACCACCGACTGCTCCGGCTCTCGCGAGTACGACCGTGCAGCCAGTGGGTCGCGCGGTCAGCGTATGGTGACCGATCTCCAGTCCTTCGACCGCGGTGATGCCCCACGGCTCCATCCTGGGCGCCTCCTGAGCGATACAGGCTGTGTGCGCAAACGGGGCCCCCGCGAGGAGGGCCCCGATGATTGCGGTGCGTCTTCTCATGTGAGCGCTGCTGCGGTCCCTCCTAATCCTCCTGGCCGCCGGGGGCGTTGCCCGCGAACGCGAAGCAGTAGAAGTACCCGTTGCCTCCGGTTGCCACGAGGTTCGCCTGGCTACAACCGCGCGAGTCGTGGGCCGAGTTCCAAGACGTCGGATTCTGTCCCCCGCCCTCTCGGTCGAAATGCCCCACCCGGGCGCTGCCGACGCCGTCGGCATTGCTCGTCCAGTTGCTGCACGCGGTCGCGCCCTCGCCGGTAAAGACCGTGCCGTCGAGGTTCGAACCTGTGAGGATGTCGTGCTGGTTGGGTGTGTCGCCGCGTCCGTTGACCATCCCGCCGCGCTCGGTGATCACCGTTTCCTTGCGGATGTTCACACCCTCCGCGTGCAGCTGCGTGACGTCTTGTGCGATGAGCTCGCCGCGGAAGTTGTACCAGGGGCCGGTCCCGATGCGGTCCCGCGCGTTCACGGCGGGCTGCCCGTCGCGGGCCATGGCGCTCAAGTAAGCGCGCCATTCCGTGTCTCCGAAGCCCTGCGCGTATGCAAGGTTCTGACAGTGCCTGTCGGCTCCGTCGAGACCCCCGAGATTTCCGCCATCGCGCGGTGAGCTCGTGATGAAGAAGCTCATGTTGTTCGCCTGGGCGGCCGCAGGGGCTGCCGCAACGAGTGCGAGGGCTGCGAGCATCACCAATGCCTTCTTCACATCCTGCTCCTATTTCGGGTCGATAGCACCTGGCTACTACTCCTCGAGGCCCTACTGCTGTTCCTCTTCCTGCTGCGCCGGATCATCGCCCGCCGAGAAGCAGAAGAAGTAGCCGTTTCCGCCCGTGGCCCGGAGGTTGGCCTGGCTGCACCCGCTCGAGTTGTGGGCCGAGTTCCAGGACGTCGGGTTCTCACCGCCGCCCGTCCGGTCGAAGTGGCCCACGCGTGCGCTGCCCGCGCCGTTGGTCGTCCAATTGTTGCACGCCGTCGCGCCTTCTCCGGTATACACCGTCCCGTCGAGGTTCGAACCGGTGAGGATGTCGTGCGTGTTCGGCGTGTCACCCCGGCCGTTCACCACCGAACCTCTTTCGGTGAGGATCGACGATTTGGACAGGTTCGCGGCAGGCGAGTGCAGGGCGGTCACATCCTGCGCGATCACGTCACCGTAGTAATTGACCCATGGACCCGCGCCGATGCGGTCGCGGGCGTTCACGGCCGGCTGGCCTCCCCTGGCCATCTGGCTCAGGTAGGCGCGCCAAACCTTGTTCCCTGCGCCGACGGCGTAGGCGAGGTCCTCACACAGCTGATCCGCGCCGGCGAGCCCGCCGAGGTTGGCCCCGTCGAGGGATCCGACGCTGGTGATGAAGAAACTCATGTCGTCGGATTGAGCCGCGACGGGGACGGCCGAGACGAGACAGAGTGCCGCTAGGATCGCGAGTGCCTTCTTCACTGTAGCTGCTCCTGCTTTTGAGTCGTTCGCCGCCGCTCGTCCGAGCCGGCAGGCTGGTGCGTGGACGAGCGTGCAATGTCCGGCGGAGTCGCCAACCGGGCAAGACGGTGCGCGATGACGGGCTCTGCCCTTCAGCTCGGCGTGCATTGCCGGAGCGCGAGGGCCGGCGGATCTTCCCGCATGGACCTGACGGTACCCACCCAGGCGCAGACCGAGTTGGCAGCGGCCTATTTGCAGCTCGGCGTCACGCTCGGACTTCTGCTGCTGTGTGCCGTACTGCATCGCCGGTATCGCAAGCAGTACTTCGGCCTGTGGGCCATCGCTTGGGGCGTCTACGCGCTTCGGCTGGGGGCGATCGTCACCTTTCTCCACACCGGAGCCTCCGGTTGGCTGTTCTGGCACCAGGTGACGACGGGCTGGACCGCACTAGCGCTCCTGTGGGCCGCCCTGGTCTTCTCGCAGAGGATTGCCTGGAAGGGCGGCTACCTGGCGATCGCCGCGTTCCCGGTCGTGTGGTCCTACGTTGCGATCTACATGCTCGACAGCTTCTTGTGGGCGGCTGCGCCGATGGTGGCCTTCCTCAGCCTGACGACCGCCTGGACGGCGTGGGCGTTCTTCCGCTACGACCGCCTCGTACGCTCGCCCGCCGCCCGCTTCCTCGTCGCGGTGCTGGCGCTGTGGGCGCTTCACCACCTCGACTATCCGCTCCTGCGTGCTCAGGGAGCGTGGACACCGTGGGGCTACTACCTCGACATCGTCTTCGAGATCGGGATGGGCCTCGGGATCCTCTTCCTCGTGCTCGAAGACCTCGATCAGGGATTGCGAACGCTCACGGCGCTTTCCGGCGAGCTCCAACCGAGGCCTGGCCATGAGGAGACCATGGCCGAGTCGATGCTCCGCAGGGCGCTGGCCCTGCGGGGTGTCCACGGGTCGGCGCTCTGGCTGACGACCGCCAAGGGGGGAGCGTTCGTCCAAGGCTCCGGGATCGCAGCGCTGTGGCCGTTCGAGGGCCCGCCGGAGGCGGCGAGCCGCGCTGCCCGGGGCGTGGTTCGTTCCTCTGTGCCGCAGGTCGAGACCGGTCCACCTCGGGACGGTCCTCGACGCGGGAGCCACCACGCCTATACGGCGGCACTGCCCGTCATCGGCGAGGACGAGGTCGTCGGCGCGCTCGTGGTGGTGGGCGAGGCGCGAGACCCGTTCACCGTGCTCGACAACCGATTCTTGCTCGCGTTCGGCCAACAGGTGGGCGCGGCGCTCGCGAACGAAGACCTGCGGCGGAACCTCGAGGCGCGTACGCAAGAGCTGGAGCGTCTCCAGGCGAGGATGGTCCACCAGCACGAAGAGGAGCGGAATCGTTTGTGGAGAGAGCTGCACGACGAGACCGCCCAAGTGCTCGCGGCGCTCAATCTGCAGCTCGGCCTCATCGAGGAGCGGAGCGATTCCTCGCTCGCGCCTGCGCTCGAGCGAGCCAAGACGCTCGTCGGGGAGGGCATCAAGAGTATCCGCAGCGTGACTCGGAACCTGCGCCCCATGGCGTTGGACGACCTCGGCTTGCTCCCCGCGCTCCGTGCGCTGGCGCGCGACTTCCAGGAGGGCGACACGTTTCAGATCTCGTTCGAGGCGCCCGACGCCATCGAGGGGCTCGCGGCCGATGCTGAGGTTGCCCTTTATCGGTGCCTGCAGGAGGCGCTGGCGAATGCGGCCCGCCACGGCGCCTGTCGAACGGTGGGCGTTCGGTTGGAGGCCAGCCCGGACTCGGCTTCCCTGACCGTCACGGACGATGGCCCGGGCTTCCCCGAAGACACCGCGCTGCGCCTGCGCTCTCGCGGCGGCCTCGCCGGGATTCGGGAACGGATCACGGCCCTCGGGGGTGATCTCGTCCTCGAGAACGACCAAGGCGGGGGCGCACAGGTCAAGGTGCGGATCCCGCTCCACAGCCGTCTTCCCCAGGAGGTATCGACGTGAGTGAGGACGGCCTGCGGGTCATCATTGCGGACGACCACGCGGTGGTCCGTCAGGGGATTCGGGCCGTGCTCGAGGAGGTTGAAGGCCTCGAGGTCGTTGCCGAAGCCGGGGACGGGTTGGAAGCTCTCGCGCTCACGGCGGAGCACCAGCCCGACGTGGTGGTCCTCGACGTCACGATGCCGGGTAAGACCGGGCTCGAAGTGGCGAAAGAACTGCGCGACGGGGGGTCGGGTGTGCGCGTGCTGATCCTGTCGATGCACGACGAACCCGAGTACGTGCTCGAGGCGGTGCGCGCCGGCGCAGACGGCTACGTCCTCAAGGACATGGCCCCTGCCGAGCTGCGGGCTGCGGTCACGGCGGTCTACGAGGGCCGCGAGTACTTCAGCGGCCGTGTGACGCACCAGCTCAGCGTGGGACTCCGCAAAGAGCTCGAAGAGGAGCAGCGCCGCAGCCGCATCGACTCCCTGACCCCGAGAGAGGTCGAAGTGCTCGTCCAAGTGGCGCGCGGTCACACGAACCGGGGTATCGCGGAGGAGCTCGGCATCTCGCCCCGCACCGTGGAAACACACCGGGAGCGCGTCATGGCGAAGCTCCGCATCCGCAGCGTGGCGGGCCTCACACGCTTCGTCGTAGAGCAGGGGCTGGACCAGGAGTAACCCCGGCGAGCCCGTGGGCGGCCTCGTACGCCTAGGTGATTTCACCGATGCCGGCGGCGTACATCTCCGAATTACCCGGGTCCTAGGCGCCCCCTAGCTTCCTCTCCGCTTCGTCGACCTTTGGGGCAAGCCCACGCCCACGCTTCATTTGGAGATCCGCTGATGTCCCCGGAGACCCGTCCGACCCCTTCTAAGTCCCTCGCAGCTGTCGCTCGGTGGCCCACGAACGTGATGACGCTGGCCGTGGTCGGCGTTCTGTGGAGCGCCGGTGCGCCTGCCGTGCAGGGGCAGGCCCCTGGTGACACGGTCTATGCCGTCGATCCGGTTGTCGTGACTGCTACCCGGGGTCCTCGGGCGCTGTCCGACACGCCCCGGCCTGCGTTGGTCCTGCAGCGCCGGGACCTGATCGAGCAAATGCCGAACTCGGTCTCGGATCTGTTCCGGACCCAGCCGGGGCTCGATGTGACCGGCGTGGGCATCAGCCAGGTACGTCCACAGATTCGCGGTCAGGGAGGGCAGCGTATCCTCCTGCTGAACGACGGCCTCCGCATGAACAACACGCGACGCAAGAACGACTTCGGTGAGCTGCCGGCCATCGTCGATGTCGGCGCCATCGAGCAGGTAGAGATCGTGCGTGGTCCGGCGTCGGTGCTCTACGGGTCCGACGCGATCGGGGGCGTCATCAACATCGTGACCAAGGTCCCGACCCAAGAGGGCTTCGCCGGTTCCGGGTCGTACCTCTTCGGATCGGCCGGGGAGCAGAGCCGCATCTCCGGGCGGGCCCAGGGGCGGGTCGGAAAGTTCTCCCTACTCACCGGGGGCTCTTGGCGGACGGTCGGCTCGTACGAGGCCCCGTCTGGAGACTTCGGTGACATCACCCTCGCGAGCGACGCAGCGGTGATTCACTCCGGCGTCGAGGATACGAATCTTGACGCGCGCTTTGGCTGGGACTTCAGTCCGACCCTCAGCGCATTCGGAAAGGTGGAGCACTACCGGTCGGACGACAGCGGATTCGGCTTCGTCCACCCCGACGACTATTCGCCGGGAAGCGAAGAGATCGACATCACCTACCCGATGCAGCGCTTCACGAAGCTCACCGCCGGGGTCACGTCCCAGGAATTGGACTTCGCGCTCGCGAATCGACTCAGCCTGATCGCGTATGGCCAGGACAACGAGCGCGGCCTCTTCTTCGACGCTGACTTTCCGGCCGGTCCAGGCGCTACGGTCTCGCTCGACAACCACAACTTCACCGACATCCGCACGTATGGCTTCCGGGCGGAGGCGCGTAAGCTCGTCGCGAATGAGGTGCTTCTGACCTACGGGTTCGACGGCTTCCAGGACGAGGTCACGGGCACGGACAATGACACGACGACGCTCACCGGCTTCGGCCCACCTCCGGCCATGGTGTTCGTCGATGACGCGCCGTCCATCCCCGATGCCCAGCTGCGCAGCTTGGGCGCCTTCCTCCAGGCTGAGTTGGATATCACGGACAGGCTCTC
>JAOTVA010000026.1 GCA_029863645.1 Gemmatimonadota bacterium | reverse complement strand
GCCCCACCCTCCATCGTGAAGTCGGCCGAGCGCACGATCAGGTCCGGCTCGATGCTCCAGCCTTCGACGACCTCCTTGTCGAGCTCGACCATCAGGTCTTCGGAGCGGCCCTCGGGCGCTCCGTTGCCCTCCCATGCCTGGATCAGCGCCAGCTCCCGGTCGGTCAACGACGGATCCTGGAGGTAGTGCTGGATGCCGGTGTCCTTCTCGACGTACCAAGGCGGCATCGCTCCCATCCTGTCCCGGATCGCCGTCTTCTCCCTGATCCTCGAGGCCCAACGCCTGGCGGACTGATAGCTAGTGAACGCCATCGGAGCCGCTCCACCCGCCCGGTGGCAGCCAATACAGCTGCGCTCGAGGATCGGGGCGATGTCCTTGTTGAACGTCACGTTCGCGGCGTCGATGCCGAAGTCGGCGGCAGCGAACATATGGAGTTGGTGCTCACCTGTTCCGTCGTGGGCAGGGTCCTGGGCCTGAACTTCGACCGGAAGCAGGAGTGCCGTGGCGCAGGCGGCGAGAGCGAATCGGGCGAAGGGCGTACGGATCGTCATGGCGCTACTCCCTGGCAATACACTATACAACGCGGAGAAGGGCACTACACCGCAACATCATTATACATTCGCGACGCCCGTTCAGCACGCGAAGGCCTTCCAAACGGGCGGAGGTCTCGGACCCCTTGCTGAGTATATGCTCACCTAGTGGGCCTGGGAAGATTGGAGCTGCGGGCTTCGCTCCTCGCTCGTCTCCGCCGCCTGCGGCGGCTCCGGCTGAACTTCCGACCTCACGCTTATCAGATATCAGCCGAGCGCTCGTGGGCGCTGGTGGGCGCTGGAAACAGTGGGTTTCGAGCCGTTCTGCGCTCGTGGGCGCTGGCCAGCGCTGGTGGGCGATGATACAAGTGGTGCTACAGCTCTGGCACAGCTGTACAAGCTGGACCGTGTGACCTTGCAGCAGGGAAGTCTACAGCGCTCTTCCTGACTCCAAGCCTTCCAGAAGGTCGAGAAGACCCACGGCCTCCCACGACTGATTCCGATTCGATGACGACAACGGTTCGAGTACTCCGCACTCCACGAGTTGCTTGATGGCTTGGTGGATGGCGGCTTTGGAGCGCCCCGTGGCAGCCGCCGCGACGGGGGCCGTGATCACCGGATGGGCCGGTAGGACGCTGATAACAGCCCACGCGGCGGCATCGGACCTCGGCGCCGCCCCTTCCCCGAGCCGAGCACGCCACTCGCCTATCAGGGCGTTCACCGCTTCCAGATAGCCGGAGGCCAGTCCAGCGGCGCGAGCGGCGGCAGCGCAGAACTGTTCAATCCAGAGGCCGACGTCACCAAGGCGGAATTCCGTCAGGCCTCGGATGTACCGCTCCCGCCGCGTGGCCAGGACGACGCTGATCGGGGGGACATAGGCGGTAGCGATGCCGCGGCGCCGGAGGACGACGTGTATGAGCGCTCGGCCGGTGCGACCATTCCCGTCATCGAACGGATGGATCGTCTCGAACTGGGCGTGAACCATCGCGGCCTGTACGAGCGGCGATGGCGACTCGTCTGCGATGGCCTCGCAGAGATCCTCGAGCAGACGCTCGACCTGCTCCGGCGGTGGTGGGACGAAGTCAGAGCCGCATGGGTTGTAATCGTTACCCCCGATCCAGTTTTGGCCCGCGCGCAAGACTCCCGCGATCCCGGCGTTGGGCGAGTGGGCCATGAGCTTGCCATGGATGTCGAGGATGTGCGCCACGCCGATTCGCCCAGTCGACGCCGCTTCGTCGACCGCCAGTTGCATGGCATCGATGTTCCCGAGCACGTCGAGAACGGTCGAGGACGCCTTTCCGCCAGTTTCGACTCTGGACTCCGCGCGAGCCAACTGGCGTATCCCGACCTGCATCCCCTCCACCTTCGATGACGCAATCGACTCCGTACGGAGTAGCAGGCGAGCCAGCGGAGCGAGTGAGGGCCTGGCTCCCGCATTGAGGCTCATGATCGATTGCTGGGCATCCGCCACGACGCCGGCCACGGCAGAGGAAAGATCGAACTGCGCGCCAGCCAACAGGTCGGGGATGAAGGCCTCGTACCTGCACGCTCTCCGGTACTTCGGAGGGGCGTACAGAGCAGGATCCCACCCCCACGTCTTGGTGACCAGTCTCCCACGCATCCTGACCGAGGCCTCACCCTTAGTTCAGTTTACAGCACAAGCTGAACTAAAATGCCATACTGGTTCAGGATCGCAATAGCGACGATCACGGCCGAAGAGCGAGGTCTTTCGGCGCATCCGGTAGGGCCGCCCTCGACCCGGCCCCAAGATCAGGATGGCACGCCACTGCCGCTTTCCTGTAGAAGGACGCCCTCCCACCCCAGGTCCGGTGCCACTGCCCGTGAAGCTCTCGGTTCTCGATATCCTGCCCGTACCCTCCGGGTCCCAGCCGAGCCAGGTGCTCGCTCGCTCGCGCGACCTCGCCCAACTCGCCGACCGGGTCGGGTACGAGCGCATCTGGTACGCCGAGCACCATGGCATGGAAACCATCGCGGCCACGGCGCCGGACCTCATGATCGCGCACGTGGCGCCGGTCACCGAGCGGATTCGCTTGGGTGCGGGGGGCGTCATGATCCCGAACCACGCTCCACTCCAGGTCGTCGAGCGGTACAGGACGCTGGAAGCGCTCCACCCGGGCCGCATCGATCTCGGTATCGGTCGCGCGCCGGGAACGGATCCGCTCACCTCACAGGCCCTGCGCGCCGTGCCCGGTCAGTACACGGCCGAGCTCATCGCGGAGCTCATGGCGTTCGCGCACGACGCCTTCCCGGAGGATCATCCCTTCGGCCGCATCCGGGTGGTGCCCGGGGACGTGCCCATGCCTCCCATCTGGCTACTCGGATCCAGTGGCGGGAGCGCCCGGATGGCCGGCGAGCTAGGCAGGGGGTACGCCTTCGCCGCGCACTTCAGCCCCGCGCCCGCTGCCCCGGCCATCGAGACGTACCGGGAATCGTTCGTCCCGTCGACGGACTTTCCGGAACCGCGGGTCATCCTCGGGCTGGCAGTCGTCTGCGCGGAGACTCAGGACGAGGCGCGTGAACTCTCCTCCTCCATCGAGATCCACTTCAAGCGAATTCGCTCGGGCGAGAGAGGACCCCTGCCCAGCCCCTCCGAGGCGCGAGACCTCGGCTGGTCGGCCGACGCTCCGCTCGAGGGACCCATGGCCGGGCTGTTGGTCGCCGGGACTCCGGAGTCGGTGGGGGACGAGATCGAGACGCGGGCGAGGGAGGCCGGCGCCGACGAGGTCATGGTCGCGACCATCGTGCACGACCCCGCAGCGCGCCTCCGGTCCTACGAGCTGCTGGGGTCGGTGATGGGGTGACGCGACCGAGTGCACCCGGCGCTCGTCCCACGCCTGCGGACCGCTAGGAAGCGGTCACCCACCGGCCGGGCGTAGAGAGGCCCATCCCACCATCCACCCGCCCCCTTCGGCCCAGCATCGTTGTACCCGTCGCAACTCGCCGGCTAGCTTGCACGGGAGAAGGAGATGCCATGGAGGCCAAGAGCACCCGCAAGCGTTGGACGTATTCGGAGTTCGCCCGGCTGCCGAGCGAGGGGAGCACGCGCCACGAGGTCATCGACGGGGAAGTCGTCGTGACCCCGGGACCCTCGACACGGCACCAAAGGGTCGTGGGCCGGCTATTCTCTGGACTGTTCGTCTTCGTGGAGGCGAACGACCTCGGTGAGGTCTTCCCGAGCCCGTACGACGTCCTCTTCGCCGAAGGCGACTACCTCGAGCCCGACATCGTCTTCGTGAGCGCCAACCGATCCCACTTGGTGTCCGACCGCGGCGTCGAGGGCCCGCCCGACCTGGTGGTCGAGGTCGTTTCGCCCGCGACCTCCGCCCGCGATCGCGGCATCAAGCTGGAGCGGTACCGGCTCTACGGCGTGGCGCAGTACTGGGTGGTCGATCCCGACGAGCGCACCGTGGAGGTCTGGGATCTCGAGGGGGGCGCGAGCGAAGCGGTCGTTCTCGGAGCGGCGGACACCCTGCGATGGACCCCGATCCCGGGTGCAGCCACGCTCGAGCTCTTCCTGCCCGAGCTGTTCGAGACCGTGTAGGACGCGTTGCCCTCACCAACGCCGCTGCTCGCGGCCGCGCCGGGTAGCGTCACCCGCTCGGGCGCCGTGTTCGTGATTCTCTACTCGCATGTCAGTCGCGTGGATGTGGACATCGGGAACGTCGTGTCTGCGGGCCAACAGGTCGCCCTATCAGGCAACACCGGATGCAGCACAGGTCCTCACCTGCACTTCGAGGTTCAGTACCAGAGCCGAACCGCTGCCCCTTCCGCTGCGGGCGCGCTGCCCGTTGTCGCTGAGCGGGGAGTCCCGTTCGACCCATTTGGGTGGGAAGGCGCTGGACCAGACCCGTGGGCGCGGAGCCCGCTGGGCACGGCGAGCCAATGGTTGTGGCTGGAGGGTGCGGCCCCCGCCGGCACTCCGTGACCGACGTCCAATGGGTCTGGGAAGATTGAAGCTGCAGGCTTCGCTCCTCGCTCGTCTCCGCGGCCTGCGGCGGCGGGCTGGGAAGACCACTCCGACCTAGTTGGGGCCACCCAAAAGGGCGAACAACCACACGCTGTCTCCCCGAGTAGCTCTTCCCAACAGGCTACCCGCGGACAAGACGGCGACGTGGCAGGTCGCTCCGCCCACGTGGCGACCTGACCGCCGCGCCCCTACTTTCGCCTCACTTCGACGCCACCATGCGTGCAACCGAGAGCCCGAGATATCGCCTCTATCTACGACCTCAAGCCTCGGTTCCAGGCGCTCTTGCGGCCTCTGGTGCGCCGTCTCGCCGCGGCTGGTGTCACTCCGAATCAGGTCACGGTAGCCGCGCTCGTTCTTTCCCTCGGCGTCGGCGGGCTCGTTGCCTGGCGGCCCGCCGAACGCTGGCCGCTCCTGCTCCTACCGGCCGCCCTGTTCACGCGCATGGCGTTGAATGCGCTCGACGGGATGATGGCGCGGGAGTTGGACATGAAGAGTCACGCCGGCGCGTTTCTCAACGAGTTGGGTGACGTGTTGTCCGACGCGGCCCTCTATGTGCCGCTGGCCTTCGTGCCGGGCTTCTCCGCGCTGCTGGTTCACGTGACGGTACTCCTCGCGGTAGTCAGCGAAATGGCAGGCGTGGTATCCGTCCAGATCGGCGCGTCGCGCCGCTACGACGGGCCCATGGGGAAGAGCGACCGCGCCTTCGTGTTCGGTGCGATGGGGCTCGCGCTCGGGCTCGGGATCGAGCCCGGCACCTGGGTCACGGTCGTGCTCGGCCTCGTGATACTCTTGCTGTCAGTGACGATCGTCCGGCGGGCCCGTCGAGCCGTGGTGGAGGCTACGCGTTGAGCGTCGACGTCCACCCGAACGTGCTGACGGTGCTCGCGGGCATCCTCGGCGTTCTGGTCACGGCTACGCTCGTCGTCGCTGTGCTCGGTCGCATCCGGCCTGACAAGGACCGAGCTGAGATCCGGGCTCGGATCAGGAGTTGGTGGTACATGGCGGGTCTGTTCGGCCTAGCGCTCGTGGTCGAGCGCGGGTGGTCGCTCGTCTTCTTCGGATTCTTGAGCTATCTGGCGCTGAAGGAGTACCTCTCGCTCATCCCGACGCGTCGGGCGGACCGGCGGGTGCTGCTCTGGGCCTATCTGGCCGTTCCGCTCCAGTACCTGTGGATCTACATGGAGTGGTACGGGTTGTTCATCATTTTCGTGCCGGTCTATCTGTTCCTCGCCATGCCCATGCGGATGGTGTTGATCGGCGAGACCGAGGGCTTTCTCCGGGCGGCGGGCACGATTCATTGGGGCGCGATGATCGCGGTGTTCAGCATCGGTCACATCGCCTATCTCCTCGTGTTGCCCCCGTCGGTTAATCCCAATGGCGCGGGACCGGCGCTCGTCCTCTTCTTGGTGGTCCTCACGCAGCTCAACGACGTCGCTCAGTTCATGTGGGGGAAGGCGCTCGGCCGGGCGAAGGTCATGCCGACCGTGAGCCCCAACAAGACCTGGGGGGGGCTGATCGGCGGCATCGCCACCACGGTAGGACTCGCCATGCTCATGTACCGCTTTCTCACACCGTTTCAGGCGTATGAGGCGGCCGCCGCGGGCTTGTTGATCGGCGTGTTCGGTTTCGTGGGTGACGTCGTGATCTCTGCCTTGAAGCGCGACCTGAAGGTCAAGGATTCGGGATCGCTGATTCCCGGTCATGGCGGCATTCTCGATCGCCTCGACAGCCTCACCTACACGGCTCCTCTCTTCTTTCACTTCACCTACTATCTCTACGGCGCATGAACGCCTTCCTGCGCCAGGCGTTCTTCTGGTTGATCATCCGGCCGTTCGTACTCATCGTCACCGGCCTCAACGTTCGACACCGCGAGCGCCTTCCGTCCGACGGGCCCGCCATCATCATCGCGAATCACAATAGCCATCTCGATACGATGGTGTTGATGACGTTGCTCCCGGCCCGTCTCCTTCGAAAGACGCACCCCATTGCGGCAGCCGATTACTTCCTTTCCGGGCGCCTCCGCGCGTGGTTCGCGCTCCAGATTGTCGGCATCATCCCCATCGAGCGCTCGGGGCGAGCCCCAGACACCGATCCGTTCGCCGAGGTGTCGGCGGCGCTCGGTCGGGGCGCCATCGTCATCGTGTTTCCCGAGGGCTCTCGCGGAGAGCCCGAGCAGTTGGCGACCTTCAAGAAGGGCGTCGCCCATCTGGCGAAGCGGCACTCCGGCGTGCCGGTTGTGCCCATCTTCATGCACGGACTCGGGAAGGTTCTTCCGAAGGGTGATTGGCTTCCCGTGCCGTTCTTCTGCGATGTGTTCGTGGGTGAATCGCTCTACGGATCGGAGGACCACAACGGGTTCATCAATGCGTTGAGCGAGCGGGTCAACGTGTTGGCAGCCGAAGGGAAGTTCCCCGAATGGGATTAGCGATCGCGCTCAGCACGCTCTGGGGCTTCGCGGAGGCCACGCTGTTCTTCATCGTACCCGACGTGTATCTGACGCTCCTGGCGATTCAAGGCGCTCAGGTGGCCTGGGCGGGGTGTGTCGCCGCCGTCGGGGGCGCGCTCGTCGGCGGGGCCGTCATGTATCGCTGGGGAGCGCGCGACGCGTCCCGCGCGCAGGCCGTGCTGAAGCGCCTGCCCGCGATCGACGACCTGGAAGTCGCTCGCGTTCACCAGCGTGTGGAGAGCGCCGGACTCGGCTCGGTCTTTCTGGGCCCCCTATTCGGTACGCCGTACAAGATCTATGCGGTGGAAGCCGGGAGCAGGGACATGTCCTTCCTGGCGTTCCTGCTCGTCACCGTTCCGGCTCGGGGCGCGCGATTCGTGGCCGTCACAGCAATCGCGCTGTGGCTTGCCGGTGGCCCGCTGGTGGGGTGGGCCGACGCAAGCCAGATGATGCTGGCGGCGGCTTTCTGGACCGTCCTCTACATCGTCTACTTTCGCGTGAAGGGCTTCTGAGGGCCCCCTGGCGTTGGAGCTGCGGGCTGAGCTCGTCGCTCGTCTCCGCCGCCTTCGGCGGCTCCGGCTGAACTTCCGACCTCACGCTTATCAGATGTCAGCCGGGCGCTCGTGGGCGCTCGTGAGCGATGGGTGCGCTTCGCGTCTCGGCCCCGCATCATGCCGCGCCCCCGGGGGAACGCGGAGGAGCGAAGAGTCCGAGACCGACGACAGGGCGGTCGCCCGAGCCTAAGGCTCCGTGCAGGAACGCGGGTTGGGCGCTCTCGCCGGTGATCATGACAACCCTGAGAGTCTTGGGACCAACCGTGAATAATCGCCGAAGAATTGCCACAGCCTTGCCCTTGCGGCCGCATCGGCCTCGCCTGCCATGGCTCAATGCTTCTCTAAGAACACCACGGCCTCCTCGCTGAACAGGGGTGACAACGTAGCAAGACTCACCCCACAGGCGCGGGGACGCCCTCGGGCGTCCGCGGCCCCTGCCGCCCTCTCATGGAGTAATGAACAGGTGCGTCCAGTGCGTCCCCTCGAACCCGACTCCGTGCTCCGTGAGCGCGCAGTTCTCGATGTTGCCGCGATGACCGGGGCTGTTGAGCCAGGCTGTCAGGACAGCGGTTCCCGTGGGGTATCCGTACGCGATGTTCTCCGCCGCGCCCGAGAACTCAACGCCTGCCGTCCTCAAGCGGTCGAAGGCGTGGCCCCGTCTGGATTGACGTGATCGAAGAAGTCACGCTGAACCATGTCCAGTGAGTGCCCCAGCGCCACCTCGGCGACACTCCAATTCCATGTCAGGGGCGCGCACCCGACACTCGCGCGGTGCGCAGTCATCTGCTCCACGAAGGCCTCGACCTCCGGGTCCAGCTCGAAGACCGGCCCCAACACCGACTCGCCGCATGCCGTAGAGACCAAGAGCGCGCCCACGGCGATGTGGCCGTAGAGGATGCGGAGCGCTCGGTTCACGATGATCGTCCGGTGTATGGTCCGTGGCTGACGTCCGGACTGAGAGGAAGATGCGTGCCAGGTCGCTTGGTCCAGGCTGGTCGACAGGACCGGCGGGGGGAGGCCGTCACATCCGAGCCACTGGGTTCGTTGACATGGCTGACGAGGAGCGGGAATGACATCACGCGTTGCCAACTGCGGGCCCCTGGTGGCCATCCTGATCGCGTTCGCGTGGGGCTGCGAACGAACACCCCTTTCCCCCGGTGACGAGATACTCGGAAGCTGGGGTGGAGAGGGCTTCGGGTTGGAGGTCTCCGCGGACTCTGCGTCGGCCGTCTTCACCTGCGCCTACGGCAGGCTGGAGACGCCCATTGTTCTCGGATTCGATCGTCGTTTCTCCACTCAGGGCGATTACGTGCGCGAGGTGGGTCCCGCCGCGCTTCGGAATCCAGCGAGATACGAAGGCCGCGTGCGCGGATCGGCGATCGAGTTGACCCTCGTGGTGACGGACACCATCGGGCTGGCCGGCACGTACACGTTGGGACCCTTCGCGGGAACGCGAGGCGGAGTACCAAAGGTTTACTACTGCCAGTGAAGCACCGTTGCGGGCTCACAAGTCGTACACACGCCGAGGCAGAGGGCCAAGCTGATCCGTCTAGGGGGCCGCCATCGCGATAAGGGGTGACATCCGCGGAGGAGATCTTCAGGCGAGTGTGACAACTGGGCGCCTACCGAGGGTGCCCGCCGGGTCAAACGAGTGCGGACCCTGGTGTCTCCTCACTGACGTAGCTGGGCCGGGGTGGGCCTGGGTTCACTCCCTCATGCCCGTGTGACAGGGCCGTGCAGTCGTCTCCGTCCACGACCCACTCGTGCGCGGCGTGGCAGGCTAAGCAGTCTTCCGCGACCCCGGGTCGCAGGCCTCGATTGAAGGGGGTAAGGGCCTCCGGGTTCTCGTGGCATCCCGCGGAGGCGCATGTCTCGAACGCCATGGCATCTAGTTACCTGACCTGGGTCGCGCCGCGATGATCTCCACCGCCCTTTCCAGCAACTCGTCCCTCTTCGCTCGAATACCCTCGATCGTCGGTTCGAGCGGTACGGTCGGTTGGATCCCGATGTTGTGGTGTTGTGCTCCGTCGTGCTTCAGGACACGCATGCCCGTCCACGTCACGCGAAAGCCCCCGGGCAGTGTTAACGGATTCACGTTCCCGTTGGCCCCGGCGGTGGGTGAGCCAACAATCTCGGCCAGGCGATAGTGTTCCACGAAGCTCATGAAAGACTCTGCATAACTGATCGCGCTACCGTCCGTCAGAAAAACGACGCGACCCTGTATGAGCGGCGCCATGGGCTGGATGCTCCACCCGAACTCTCCCCATCCGGCGATCCGTTCGCGGTCCGGATAGATCGCCTGCTGAACCCTCATCCATTTCACCGACGTGTCCGGCTCGGCGAGCAAGTGGCTGAGCACTCCGTGATTACCGTTAGGATAGCCGCGAAGGTCGAAGACGACGCCCTCTGCCGACGCGATCGAGTCGATGTTCTGCGAGATCTCCGTCATCTCGGCCACATCGAGGTCTACGTACCAGATGCCAGGCTCGAGTTCGCGAACCGACGCCTCGTCGGAGCTTGGAATCGCCGGTTGCTGAACGCGCACCACTGTTGACTCGAACGTCGTCTCGCCCCGCGTGAAGCGGAGCACCGCTTCCGACCCCGCCGCCCCCACGCCGATCTCTCGAGCAGCCCGATACCGTTTCCACTGTGTCGATCCCGAGATCAACGCCTCAACGGTCGGCAACCGCTCCCGCACATCATCGCCATCTATGCTTCGGATGATGTCACCCGGCTGGAAGCTCGACGTGTCAACGGCCTCCACGATCACGAGTTCGTTTCCTATCCACGAGAGCCGCATCGGTAGCTCTGCGTTTGGCGTGACCGTTGGATGGAACACGCGCCCGTGACCATCGTGGAGCGCCGCAACCAGCCGACTCAGAGTGTCATGGAAATCTTCTGCAGTCTGGTCAGACAAGGCACCGCTTAGTGCGTTGGTGAGCTCGGCATCCCAGTCTGTCACCACGACGTCGAAATAGGGATAGAAATGCTGAAAGACGTTCCACGCCACGATCACTGCGGCTAGGCGAACTGATGCGTCGTCGGCGGTAGCAGAATCACGGCGAAGGCCATCGAGAGCCGTCCGCAGCGTTTCGGGTTCGACTCCAACGTCCGGCTCCAGGGTCCTCGCACTATCGCCGTATAGAGCGAGCGGGATTCGCGCCGTGAGGCCGCCACCCAGGGGCTTGGTTACAGTCTCTCCCACTTCGGGGATGGCATCGAAGATCGCACCCCGAGCGTAGCTGCCGCCCTCGATCATCAGTGAACCGCTCCCGCTATGGGCGTCTTCGCTCTCGATGCGGTAGCGATAGCCCTCAGTCCGAGCCATCCATCCTGTCGGTTGTCCCGAATCGTCCTGCTCTTCGAAGCCCGGGTTAGCGGCAACGATCGGTGCCCATACCCCGTCGTCACGCTGCACCGAGAGTTCGAAGTCATCGACCTGGAGGACACCCGCACCCATTAGAAACGCGCCAAACACGATGCTAGTCGCGTCGTCCGCCACGTCTCCTTCGATGACATACTCACGCCAATCCCCGCCAGTGATTGGACGGTCACCCATGTTGTCGAAGAATCCCATCCTCTGCTGGGGTCGATCCACCCTGAGCCACAACTGCCCCTGATTGCCCTGACCCGAAACCTCAGTACGGACGAAGGCTCGCAGTCGGATGGGACGACCTCTGTGCGGAGTAGCGTCCACAACCTGCATGGCATTGCCGAACGGGCTGTTGCCGGTGGGAGTCAAGTTGTTCCGGTTGACCCGAATGCTCCGATAGACGCCGCCCCCGCCGAGTCCGACCCCCGAATGCTGCCAGGCAACGACTGACAATCCGGCTGTATCGCTCCGAGTCTGGATGATCGGTGCGGGGGGCGTTTCAGACGACGACCATATCTGGACAGACGGCGCAACCGCCTGAAAGAGCTCTTCGAGAATATCGTGCAGCTCCGTTCGATCGCCTGCGTCTCGCACTCGTCGCGCACCGTACTCCGCAAACGTATCCCACGGAATCGTGGCCGCATGATCACTCGGATGAAAATACCGCACGTATCCGAACAACGTAGTGAACGCGCGAAGATTCGTGAGTTCTTGATCGCCTTGCCCGAGAAGGGGCGACGCCCAGGCAACGGCCAATACCGCGAGCAGTCTTGGTACACGCGCCCTGCAGACTCTTCCAATCATCTTGATTCCTCCTCGGCCCCACGTGCGAACGAGTGTGGTCAGGAGGCGCAGAACGTGGACGACCGCTGCCAACTCGGGCTTCAGGATCTTCAGCGCGACTTTGTGCTTGTGCTTCACGTCCTGGGCGAGAGAGACCGTCGCCATCGCGCTCTGGCCGAGCTTACGCTCGATCAGGTACTTACCGTCGAGTGCGGCTTCTAGGCGTTCGGTGTGACCCTCGGTCATCTGTGCCCCTGTATGTGACTCGGAAGGATACGGGGGCTATGCGCGAAGCGCACGAGGGAAGGTCGTGGACTTATAGACCTCACGCTCTTTAAGCGGGAGGAAACCGTTGCACCCTCGGGGGCTTCGAGAGTTCGCTCTGCGACGACGTCTTCGGGAGGTAAGCAGCATTCCTCGTAGCCACCTAACTGGTGCGGGTGGTAACGTACCCGGCCCGAGCCCTCGACTCTCACGCTTACGAGGTCCAATGATGGTACGATGGTTGTACATGGTGGCACTGGCCGTTGTCGCCGCCTGTACGGACACAACCGTCGTCGGTGTCGACGCGCCGGGTGTCGCTACAGCCCTCCTACGAGGGACCGTGATCAACGTGCAGGTTACTCCCGTGGTCGGTGCGGTGGTCAGGGTGGAAAGCCCGCTTGGTTTGAACTGCACGACCGAGACCCAACCTCTCCTGCCGCCCAACCCTGAGACGACAGATTCCAGCGGGGCCTTCTCCCTGCTTCTCGGCACCGTGGCCGCACCAGGAGAACACTGTGTTGATCTGGTCGTGTCCTCGGCGGCACTCGCCACGTCCGACACTATTCGTGGCGTGCCGATAATGTTTGGAGGTTCCTCGCTCGACACCACAGAGGTGGTCCTCACAGTCTCGTGGTGATGATGGCCCCACCACTCTAGAGACGCGCCCATCAGGCCCGAGCGCTCGCCAGCGCTGACCCGCGATGTCACAGCCAGTGTTACAGCACCCACGCCTAGCGTGTCACAGCAAAACCCCGAAGGCCCTAAGGCCTTGCGGGGTTTATGCTTACCAAGTGGGCCTGGGAAGATTGGAGCTCCGGGCTTCGCTCCTCGCTCGTCTCCGCCGCCTTCAGCGGCTCCGGCTGAACTTCCGAAAGAACGTGCAGGTACGTGAGGTCGGAAGCTGGTGGGAACAAGAAACCCGTCGGCTGGTGGGCCTGACGGGGTTCTAGTGGGCCTGGGAAGATTTGAACTTCCGACCTCACGCTTATCAGATATCAGCCGAGCGCTCGTGGGCGCTGGTGAGCGCTGGCAAACAGCCATTCTCACTGATTCTGCGCTCGTGGGCGCTGGCCAGCGCTGGTGGGCAGTGATACAGGTGGTGCTACAGCTTCAGATCGACCCTACGATCACCACGCCTTCCACGAAGACACGCAGCCAAGGGATCTGGGCTTCAATTCGTGGCGACCAGGCGGTTCAACTCCTCGGCCTGACGAGTCGGGGCCCTCGCCACCGCCGTGTTCTGCTGAATCTCCAGACCGAGAAACACCAACGACGCGATCACACCGAGTGCTTGTCTGGCAGCGCTGAATGGAAGGGGGCCGTCACCATGCCGCGTCGAGCAGTTGGCCAACGGGATGACGTCCGCCACTGAGCGCAAAACTCATATCAGGCTGCACCGCTCCCACGGTCGCGTCGCTGTCAAAGAGTTGCATAGCGAACTCGGCAACCTCAGCTGCCGTGTGAAACTGAACCCCACTAGCGTCGGTCCTGTCCATCTTTGAGCCATCCATGGCGCTGGCCCCGAACTCTGTTGCCATGGGTCCCGGTGCGAGCAGTTGTGAACGCATCGCGTGCTTCTGGCTGCTAAGCTCTCGCGCGATCCCTTCGGTAAGAGCCGTAACAAAGAACTTGCTGGCGGAATAGGGAATCGAACCCTCGAACAAAGCATAGCCTGCCCCCGACGCAACGTTCATGAGTCGAGCCGGTTTTAGATGGTTGATTTGGCTGAACGCAACCGACAACACCGCCACTGCACTCACATTCACGGCGATCATATAGCGCATTCTTTCCGGCGTGGTATCCCAGCTGTAATCCCAGTGGCCGCAGGCCGCATTGTTGATTAAGACGTCAACCCCCAGCTCGGGGAGATCGTTGACGAGTTGTTGTACCTGTGATTCATGCGCCAGGTCGACGACACGGTGCTCGACGTGAGAAGCGCCCTCACCAAGAAGTTCAGCCTGCAATTCTTCGAGCAACGGTCTGCGTCGCGCGACCAATAGTAGGTGATCCCCTCGTTCTGCAAATCGCCTCGCCATAGCGGCCCCTAGTCCACTACTGGCGCCTGTAAGCATTACCCTCGCCATGGTTCCTTCCTCGGGTTGTTGATGACTGTACGCCCACGTTCTGGGGCGCTGACGTCGCTTGCTACCCATCGTCGCGAGACTCTTGGCGGTCTCCGTCTCAATCCCGTCAGGTGACTTTCGTGATGCTTGCCCGCCAGATCTACGTCTTCAGACGTCGATGAGCGCGAAGCCTCAGCCCGGGCTCAGCCCTGCCAGAAACGTTCGGATCAATTCCGTCTCGAGCACCTTCGCTTCCGGCCGGGGCATGGGCCCCTGCACGACCTGTGGCCAGAGGAGGCCCCCCGAGACCATGCCCCAGAAGACTTCCGCCGAAAGCTTCGAGTTCTGAACGGTCAGTCGGTCGGCGGCGGCGGCGGCCTCGAGCCATGCGGCAAGGTGGTCCTCGCCGGCCGCGGCACAGGCAAGGGTGGCGCGCGCGACCTCGGGGTCACGGACGAAGACCCCGAGGGCCATCCGCATGAGCCCCAGCCAGACGGGATCGTCCAGCACCCGAAGCTTGGCGGCGGCGAAGTCGCCGAGCTGTTCTGCAAGAGAGAGCTCGGCGTCGTAGGGAATGCGCTTCAGGGCCATCACCTCACCCAGGAACCGGTCGAAGACGGCCTCGAAGAGCGCCTCCTTGGTGGGGAAGTGATTGTACACCGTCCGTTTGGATGCGCCCGCCAACTCGGCGATACGGTCCATGCTCGTGTTGTCATAGCCTTCGGCCTGGAAGGCTTCGATCGCCGCGCTGATTATCGATCCACGCTTCTCGCTGGTATCTCGTTTCTTTCTCGGCACGTCGCTCTCTCGCTGGGCTACACTCGTGGGTGCAAGATAATCTTGACGTCGTAGAAAGTGTACACTACACTACACCGTGTAGTTTACATTCCAACCCGACCAACCCGAGGGGGGCTGACGGCCCCGCTTCAAGAACGGCAGAGACCCGGAACCTCATGACAACCGAAGACAACAAGAAGCTCGTTGCACACCTGTACTCGGAAGCGGCGAACGGGAACAACGAGCCCATGATGAGCGCGTTCGCTGACGACATGGTCTGGACCATCATCGGCTCCACCCCGGTGTCGGGCACCTACGACGGACTGGAGGAGATCCGCGGGGTCCTGTCCCCGAAGCTGATGAGGTCCTTCGAGACGATACCGAGACTGATCATCGATCGCTTGATCGCGGAGGGTGACCACGTTGTCGTGCTGGCGCACGGCGAAGGCGGTAAGACCAAGAACGGTACCGAATACAACAACACCTACTGCCACGTCTTGCGGCTCAGGGACGGGAAGTTCGTCGAGTTCCTCGAGTATTGTGACACCGACCTCGTGATTAGGGCCGGCCTCGGCCAGTCCTGAGGAGGGGGATGAAGTATCAAGCGCTAGGCGATACCGGGCTGTACGTGTCAGAGCTCACCCTGGGCACCATGACGTTCGCCGATCGGAGCCGCACGAGCCCGATGCTGAAGACCGTGGGAGCCACCGGCCAGGACCTGGCCACCAGGATGGTGGACATGGCGATAGAGGTCGGCATCAACGTCTTCGACACCGCCAACCTGTACGGCCTCGGCGACTCCGAGGTGATGCTGGGAAAGGCGCTCGGGAGCCGACGGAAGGACGTGGTCATCGCCACCAAGGTCTTCAACCCGTTCGGCGACAAGCCGAATGACCTCGGGACCAGTCGAGTCGCGATCATGCGAGAGGTCGAGGGCAGCCTGACCCGACTCGGCACCGACTGGATCGACCTGTACCAGGTCCATGCCTTCGACTACACCACGCCGCTCGAGGAAACACTGCGAGCGCTCGACGACCTCGTCCGGCAGGGGAAAGTTCGGTACATCGGGCTGTCCAACTTCTCGGCCTGGCAAATCGCCAAGGCCGACGGGCTGGCCCGCCTGCTCGGCACCGAGCGCTTCTGCTCCGTCCAGGCGTACTACTCGCTCGTCGGTCGGGAGCTGGAGCGGGAGATCATCCCGGCGTCCGTGGATCTGGGCCTCGGCATCCTCGCGTACAGCCCACTTGCCGGCGGCTTCCTCTCCGGGAAGTACACCCGTGAAGGCGCCGCTGAAGGACGTCGCACGCACGTGGAGTATCCGCCCGTCGACAAGGAGCGCGGCTTCGCGATTCTCGATGTCCTGCAGCAGATGTCCGCCGACCGTGGCATCTCCGTGGCGCAGCTCGCAGTGGCCTGGCTGCTGCACAGGACGGGAGTCACCAGCGTGATCGTGGGCGCCAGGACCGAGGAGCAGCTGACGGCGAACCTGGCGGCGGCCGGTATCGAGCTCTCGGAAGCAGAGATGGCAGCGCTCGAGGACGTGAGCGCGCTCGCACCGGAATACCCAAACTACGTCCCCTGGATGCGGACGCGCGGCGTGGACCTCGAAACGATGCGCAAATCGCTGATCGCGGCGCAACGGGACTAGAAGCCGATTGGGACTCGACAGGCTGACGCCGACTCCACCGAGAGTCTCGTCGATTGTCCGACAACATCATCCGTCCTGAACGCAGCCCTCCAGGGCCGCTACCAGATCGAGAGCCGGGTCGATGCACCGTGGCGACAACCGCGGCCTGAGGGGTAGGGCCAAGTACGCGAAAAGCCCCGCCAGTCATATAACACCAAGCAGGGCAGTCACTTCACCAAGTGGGCCTGAGAAGATTTGAGCTGCGGGCTTCGCTCCTCGCTCGTCTCCGCCGCCCTCGGCGGCTCCGGCTGAACTTCCGAGTAGTCGGGTAGATACGTGAGGTCGGAAGCTGGTAGGAACAAGAAACCCGTCGGCTTGGGGGCCAGACGGGGTTCTAGTGGGCCTGGGAAGATTTGAGCTGCGCGCCCAGGCTGGCGGGCGCTTCGCGACTTCCTATTTGGCGCTCGCTCCTCTCCGCGGCCTGTCGGCCGCTCCGAGTGAACTTCCGACGGGCACACGCTTCGCGTGTGCGAGGTCGGAAGGCGGGCGGACGTGAGAAACCCCGCCGGCTGGTGTGCGGGCGGGGTTTCATGGGCCTGGGAAGATTTGAACTTCCGACCTCACGCTTATCAGGCGTGCGCTCTAACCAACTGAGCTACAGGCCCCAGGAGGCGGGAAAGCTATACCCGCGGAAAGGCTCACTCAACCGCCGTGGGCCCGTGGTCGTGGGCTCCGTCCACAAGCTCAGAAGCGCCGTCCCACGCTGACGGACAAGCGCGGATCGTGGCGGTCGCCCCAGACTTTGGCGAGATCGACTTCGATGGGGCCGACGAGGGTGCCGGTCCCGGCTGAGAGCGCCCATGCGGTCATCGGTCGCTCCATCGGGAACTGCCACGCGTCGCGCACGCCCCCGACGTCCGTCCCGGTCCTGAGGAAGCTGTTGCCACCGACCCGCCACCTCAGTCCGACTCTAGCCACTTGTACGGCGGTTCCGGAGTGCTCCTGTTGTGGCAAGCCCTGGAACGTCGCGTGGGTCGTCGCGAATACCGCCGACGGATGGGCCCCACCGAGGAAGAAGCGGCGGTGGGGAGGCAGATCCCCGCCACTCTGGTACCCTACCCACGCCCCCAGGTCGAGCGTGACTCGGCTGTGAAGCGGAACGAAGAACCGTGCATCCACCATCGTGTGCGTGAACCGCTCGTCACCGGTGATGTCGGTTCCACCCCACTCGAAGCGGCTCGTGATATCGGCGCCCGAACGAGGGAAGTCGATCCGGTCGAGCGTCTCGTGATGCAGCACGGCGGCGCCGGAGAGGAGGAGGATGTCGGGGGCGTCCATACCGTACGCGGCGCGCTCGGCGCCCACCTCGAACGAGAGTGCTGTGCTCCTTGTGGCCGCTAGCCCGAAGGACAGCGTGGCGGTCGTCAGCTCGACACCGGTACGTCCACCCAGAAGGGGTGGCAGGTCCAGTTCGCCCTGATTCCAGTACACGGCGAAGCTGGTTCCTAGTCGTCCGGTCACGCCTCGCCGCCGCGCCAGCGTCGCCCCGATGCGGGTCTCTTCACCCACGCGAAGATCGAAACGTGTGACCGAGCCGTACGTGAGCACGTTGTGGAGCGTCGCGGTGAAGAGCAGTGCCGCCCGCCACTCGTCATCGTACCGGAGTCCGACCCCGAGCCGGTCTCGCGGCCGCTCCTCGACGGTCACGGTCAGGACCGCGTCGGTAGCCGCGCCGTCTAAGCGGTAGCGAACGAGTCGGAAGAGTCCGGTGGCATCGAGGTCGCCCAGCCGGGACTCCATACCCACGCGATCCACGCGGTCGCCCTCTTCGAGCTCGAGCTCGGCGCGGACGAGCCTCGTGACCCGAAGATCCTGAGATCCGGCAATTACAATCCCTGCGATGCGGACGGAATCGGCGAAGAAGTCGGTGGGGCGCGGTAGCTGGCCGCTGCTCGGTGCCGCGGCGGCCAACTCCCGCAGGGCGGCCTCGTGCGGCGCGACCGCGGTGTCGCCCCTCATGACCCAGTCCGCCACTGCATCGAACGCCAACGGCGAGATCCCGTCGACGTCGGGCCTAATCAGCACATCGCAGAGCTGTCTCTGCTCGGTGTTCGCCGCGAGCATGCTCAACGACGTCACCTGAGAAAAGACATCGAGCAGCGACTCGAGGTCCTCCGCGGAATCGAGTGGGTCGGACACATCGCTGCAGATGACGAAGTCTGCGCCCAGCTCCCTGGCGTCGGCGGCGGGAAGATTCCGACTCAACGCACCATCGACGAGGAGCCGACCCTCGATGATGAGCGGCTCGATGACGCCCGGAATGCCGGTGCTCGCCCGCAGCGCCTCGGAAAGGACGCCCCCACGCAGTGCGACTGCCTCACCGGTCTCGAGGTCCGTTGCGACCGCCACGAACGGACGCGGGAGCTCGTCGAAGCGCCGCACCCCTGCGGCTTCCCACGTAGCGGCCTCGAGAAGCCGGATAATGTTGGAACCGACGATCGCACCCGTAGGGATGCTCACGCTAAGGTCCCGCAGTGGCACAGAGAGGATGGCGCGCTCGTCGAACCGGCGCTGGGCGAGGAAACGCCGATCTCTGGCCACCGCATCCCCGATGAGGGCCGACCAGTCCGCGGCCCGGATGATGCTCTCTACGGAGTCGATCGGGAAGCCCATCGAGTAGAGGCCGCCGACGACACTCCCCATGCTGGTGCCGGCAACCACGTCCACGCGGACGCCCAATCGCTCGAGCGCCCTGATGACTCCTACGTGGGCGATCCCCTTGGCGCTGCCTCCACTCAGGGCGAGTCCGACCGTGGTCGGAGGCGGCGAAGCCGCTTGGCCGCTCGCCCCCGCAGGGAGGGCGAGGGCCAGGGCAGCCGCGACGAGGAGGCTAGCCGGTGCGCGCAGTCAGCTCCCCAAGTGCTCGCGGAAGAAGTTCACGGTCCGCGGCCAGGCCTGATTCGTGGCCCGCATGTTCGCCCCTTCCTGCGCGGCCTGCGCTCTCAGGAATCCGTGGCCCGCGCCCTCGTAGATCTCGACCTCGTAGGACTTCCCGAGCCTGCTCATGGCCTCCTGGGCCCGCGGGATGGTGGCGTTGACCCGCTGGTCGTCGCCGCCGTAGAGGCCCAGCACGGCCCCGGCAACACGGTCATAGGCGGCGTCCTCGGCCGGGGACGAACCGTAGTACACGACCGCGGCTCCCAGGCCAGCCTGGTGGATGGCATACGAGAAGCTGGTCCCGCCACCCCAGCAGAAGCCGACGATGCCGACCTCGCCCGTGGCCGACGGGATCGTCATGGCGTACGCCCGAACGGCGTCCACGCGGCGCATCGTCTCGTCAGGGGCCAGGGTCCGCACGGCGGCCACCGCCGCGTCCCGATCGGCCATCGCCGCGGTCCCGCCACCACCCGGACCCATGCCGGACAACAGGTCAGGAGCCAACGCGATGAAGCCCTCCGCGGCGAACTGGTCGGCCACGGACCGTATCCAGTCGGTGAGCCCGTAGATCTCCATGGTGACGATGACCACCGGGGCGTCGTCGGCGCGTTCGGGATAGACCGCCCAGGTCCGCACCGGGGTCGTGCTGCCTGGGAGCGGAATGTCCACCCACTCGCCGTGACGCGGTGAGGCATTGAGGGCCGCAAGCGCTCCCTCCTCGGCCGGAGGCGGAGTCGGCACGGAGCTGATGGCCATCGCTCCCGATGCGCCCATTTCGGCGCCTTCGTCAGCGGGCGCGCACGCGGCAACCACAAGGAGAGGTAACGCCAGAAGCGCTAGTGGAAACGGACGTTTACGGGGCTGCCGGGCGTCGGCGGACATGGGTCGTGCCTCCTGCAGGAGTTCGGGCGAGATGTCATCATCCCTCGTGAGTCCATTGCCCGCAACCCTTCGGTCCTGGGACCGCACGTGGCCTGTCTCTAGCGGTTCGATGTGACCTGGCACGCCCTCCCCCGGTCTGTAGTGGTGAGCGCGCTCCACTGCGCTCAGACCTACTACTCAAGGAGGGGACATGAAGTCTCTCGAAACCGTCCTCGGAGAAAAGAAACTCGAGCTCGTTCACACGCTGGTCCGTGACGATACGTTCGGGATCGACAACGCGGAGCGATTCATCGCGCTGGCCGGACCCGAACTGATCAAGGCGATCGAGTGGCAGCTCCCGGATGTGGCGACAAAGAGCCTCGTCGCTCGATCGACGATTCGCGACGTATTAAGTGCCATGAATGCGGACCGAATCGCCTCGACCCTGGGCATTCCCAGCTCGGAGGCTTGGACCGGCCTCCGGACGCTAGTCCCTCACGTCCTCCACCTCGCCGAAGAGACCGCCGACGCGGCTTAGCCCCGGCGCTTCTCAACTGATCTCGATCCGGCCCCGACCCTGCGTCAGGTCTGCCAGAGCTGATTCGAACGACATGCGTTCGGTGGACGGAACCCCCACGACGAACGACACGTCGACGCCAAACGTCTCCTTCTCAACAACGATGTCCGCATTCTGTGCGAGCCGCCGGAACGCGTCGACGTCCCCATAGGCCAATAGCACCCTGAGACTCACGCGCTCGACTCTTTCCACCGTGGGAAGCGTCTCGAGAATCTGCTTCACTGCACCTGAGTAAGCCCGCGAGAGCCCACCGGTGCCCAGCTTGATCCCTCCGAAATACCGGGTGCAAACCGCAACGATCTCCCCGACTCCGCCGTGCAGCAGCGTGGTGAGCATCGGGCGGCCCGCTGTTCCGTGCGGCTCGCCGTCGTCGCTCATGCCGACCTGGGCCGAGCTTCCGGGGGGTCCGGCGACGAAGGCCCAGCAGTGGTGGGTCGCGTCTGGGAACTCCTCCCGGACTCGAGCGACGAACGCTTGGGCCGCCTCCGCATCGGCTGCGCGAGCGGCGGTCGTAACGAACCGGCTCCGCTGCACGACTAGCTCGACGCGATTTAAGCGAGCCGGGACTAGGTAACGGGAGGCGTCGGCCACCAGTCGAGTCGGCTCAGCGCAAAGCTTCGGGCCGCAGCTCCTGATCCACCGCCCGGCCGAGCTCGGCCGTGATGTCGGCCAAAGCCTCCACGTCTTCCAGAGAGGTCCTGAAGTTCACGATGCACATGCGGAGCACGAACGTGCCGTCGAGTACGGCGTTGGAAACGAACGCCCGGCCGCTCTTCTCGATGCGACCCAAGAGCGTCTCGTTCAGCGTGTCGAGGTACGCGGACACGGGCTCCTCTTTCGCGCGCGCCGAGAGGTCTGCGGGTACGAAGCGATACGTCGTGATGCTCAGTGCGTGCGTGAAGGCCTCGAGTTCGGGATGTCCCGCCGCAATGGCGTGGAAGCGGCTGGCCAACGCGATGTCCTGGTCGATCATGCGTCGGTAGCCGTCGCGCCCGGCGTGGCGCAACACGAGCCAAACCTTGAGCGCGCGGAACCCCCTCGAGTTCTGGATCCCGTGCTCGAAGAAATTCTGGACGCCGTCCGGAAAGTGGTAGTACTCGGGCCGATAGGAGAACGCAGCGAGGAGCGCGTCGGGATCACGGACGAGCGTGCACCCCGCTTCCAGCGGCGCGTACAACCACTTGTGCGGATCCACTGCCACCGAGTCGGCCAACGCGATGCCCCGGAGCTCCGGAGGCGCGGCACTGGCGGCCACGGCGAACGCACCGTAGGCGCCGTCCACGTGGAACCATGCCCCATACTCGTCACACAGCTCGCGTAGTTCCGGGAGGGGGTCGACCACCCCCGTCGACACGGATCCGCCCGTCCCTACGACCATCATCGGCACGGCGTCGGCTGCGACATCCGCCTCGATCTGCGCCCGCAGCGCACGGATGTCGATGCGGCCTTCCTGGTCCGTGTCGACCCAGCGGATCGACCCGGCACCGATCCCAGACAGATCGGCGGCCTTCTGGATCCAGGTGTGCATGCCCTTGGACCCGTAGACGCGGAGGTCCCGCGCCCCCTTCGCGCGCATACCGTGCTCGCGCACGTCCCATCCCACGCGGGAAGCACGCGCCGCCCAGAAACCGAGCATGTTGGCCACGTTGCCCCCGCTCACCAGGACGCCTCCTCCTCCCGTGGGAAAGCCGACGAGCTCGGAGATCCAGCGCACGGTCTGGGCCTCGATCTCCGTCGCCATCGGAGAGAGCGACCAGCTGCCCACGTTCTGGTTGATCGCGGACGCAAGCAGGTCGCCGAGGATTCCGATGGGCGCGGCTCCCGCGGTGATATAGCCGAAGAAGCGGGGGTGAGCGTTGTAGATCGAGTGGTCGACGAGTAGATCCGTCGCCTGCCTGAGGAGCGTCGCGGCGTCGGTCCCCTCGTTGGGCAGGGACTGGTCGGACTCGAGAAGTGCCCGGACCTGCTCGGGCGACTCGCCCGTCGCGAGCGGCCGCTCCCGCATGGAGGCCAGCAAGTCGGCCACGTCATCGATCAGTTGGTGACCGATCTCTCGGAACTCGTCGGCACCGAGCTCGATGGGGGTGCGTCGACCCTCGAGGCCCAGCCCGTCCCCGGTGCTCATCCCTTCGACATCCGGTTCAGGAAATCCCGCTCGGGGGGCGTCAACCGGGCGGGGCCGTCGCGCTCGGCTTTTGCGACGAGCCGCATCACCTCACCTCGGTTGAGCTCATGGAGCCCATGGACGGGAATCCCCTTCCAACGTGCCAGCGCGGCGCGGTCGCCCATGAGTCCGGCGGGGGGCGCCTCTACTCTCATCTTCTTCTGGAAGTCCCGCTTGGCCGCACCGATCCTCCAGTCCCACCATCGCAGGAACGCGAATGCGACGACGAACCCACCGAGGTGTGCGAAGTGGGCGATGTTCGAGCCGCCCCCTGGATTCATGCCCGCGTACAGGGTGAAGAAGACCAAGAGGGTCGCGATCAGCCACGCCTCGACGGGAATCACGAACCAGAGATAGATGCGCTCTCTCGGCCAGTACATCGCGAAGCCGAGCAAAATTCCGTAGACCGCGCCGGAGGCTCCGACGACGGCAGCTTGCCGGGCAAAGATGAGGCTGAAGGCCGCACCGCCGAGGCCGGAAAGGAAGTACAGCAGCAGAAAGCCCTTCGGCCCAAGGCGGGACTCGAGGCGAGGCCCGAAGAAGAAGAGCCCGATCATGTTGCCGAACAGGTGCCCCATACCGGCGTGCAAGAACATGTAGGTGAACGCCGTATAGATCATCCACGGCTGAGCCCAGATCCTGGGCGGATAGAGCACGAAGGGCTCAGCGAGTGCCGGGTACGAGCCGGTGACCAGGAACACCACGACATTCGTGATGAGCAGGCGCCTGGTCCAAGGCGTCATTGGAAACATGTGGAAGCCTTACCCCGCCTTGCCCCCGAAGTGTTTCAACGCGGGCCTGACGGGTGGGTCGGAAAAAAGACCGCCCCGGCCGCATCGGGCCGGGGCGGTCTTTGGGAGTCGCGCGAATTACGCCCGACTACCAGAGGTCGTCGTCGTCCTCGTCGTCCCACTCTTCGTCCTCGTCGTCACCATCATCATCGTCGTCGTCGTCACCATCATCATCGTCGTCGTCCCAATCGTCGTCGTCGTCCCAATCCTCTTCGTCGGCGTCCTCATCGTCGTCGCCAGCGATGGACAGTACGTCAGGTTCGAGGATGTCTTCCTCCTCGTACCAGTCCGAGGGGTTCATTTCGATGTCTCCGTGGCAGCCTGCCAACCGTCCGGGTCGACCGATTCGACGCGGGCCAGGGCTCGTTCTCGCGAAAGTAAACCGGGCTTTCCGGTTGTCAACAAAAAAAGGATCGACCGTGGTGGGACGTCTACCTGGTCGGCAGCTGGTAGAGCGTCCGCAGCTCGATCTGGAAGGTCACGTGCTCGATGCCATGCGCGCGCATTCTTTCGCGCACTGCGTCCAAAACGCGTGTATGATGAGCGGGGTCATCGATGACGCCGTGCGCCGAGAGCGCTACGAAGCCGCTGGTGAGGGTCCATACGTGGACGTCGTGGATACTATCTAGTCCCTCGACGCTCTCGAGGTCGTTCAGAATTGCGCTCATGTCGCAGTGCGCGGGGGCGGATTCGAGGAGCACATCGGCCGCCTCACGCACGAGGTTCCAGGCGCTGTAAAGGATCAACAGCGATATGACGACCGACACGATGGCATCGATCGGAGACCACCCTGTGGTGACGATCACGATGCCGGCGGCGATGGCCCCAACCGACCCGAGCAGATCTCCAAGGACGTGGAGATAAGCCCCGCGCACGTTGAGGTTTTCTTCCGCGTGTGAGTGGAGCAAGACCGCGCCGATCACGTTCACGGCAAGACCGAGTGTGGCCACGGAGAGCATGACGACCCCGTCGATGGCGGCCGGCTCTCTCAACCGCTCCCACGCCTCGACGGCGATGAGACCAGAGATGACCAGGAGGGCCGCCCCGTTCACGAGCGCCGCCAAGATCTCCAGTCGCACGAACCCGAATGTGCGTTGGCCGGCCGGCGGCGTGCGCGCGAGCCGCATCGCGAACACCGAGAGGCCCAGCGCGGCGACGTCGGTGAACATGTGGCCGGCGTCGGCCAGGAGCGCGAGTGAGTTGGAGAGCAGCCCCCCGACCACCTCCGCGACCATGAAGAGCGCGGTGATGACGAGCACCCAGATCAGTCGCCCGCCGGCTTCCCGGTGCTCGCCCGACACCATGGGGTGGACGTCGTCGCCGTGGTGATGGTGATGGCCGTGGCTCACGCCGTCTCCTCCTCCGGCTCCTCGGCGGCCAGAGCTCTCGCGAGAAGGATCGGTCCCGCCAAGATGTTGCCAAGAATGACGGCCATCGCGAGCGCGAGCACACCCGCGCCGATAGCCTCGAAGCGCTCCTGGAGCACCAGGATGAGTCCCAGTGACACTCCTCCCTGCGAGATGAGTCCCTGCCACGAGTATTTCGTCAGATGCGGACCGGTCCCGGCCCACCGCATCGCTTTTCGGGTCCCGAACCGCGTGAGCCAAGCGCGGGCCAAAATCATGATGGATGCGGCGAGCCAGAACTGCGTGACCGCGCCCAGATCCAGCCGCGCGCCAGCCACGGTGAAGAAGAAGGCGAAGATCACGACGGCCACGGAGCGGATGCCCTGGATCATCTTATCGCCGGCCGGCGACAGGTTCTCGATGACGAAGCCCGCGGTGACCCCGGTAAGGAGGAGCTCGAGGTGGAACTGCTCCACAAGCACGAGCATGAGGTACGCGAAGAGGAAGGTCGCGAACGGCGACCGTGCATCCTTGCCCTCCCCGCCCAGATACTGTGAGAACACCCAGCCCATCGCGGCGCCGAGGACGAGCGAGCCGCCCAGCTCCAAAGCCAGGACCCCAAGGGCAGCCCAGGAAAAGGGCTGCTCGGGGTCGAGCAGCGGGGCCACCAACGCCAGCGTGAGCGTGAAAAGCACGATGACCACGACGTCCTTCACGATGGTCACGCCCAGTATGACCTCGGCCAGCGCGCCCTCGGCCTTTCGCTCCTCGATGACCGCGACTGTCAGGTCAGGCGACGAGTTGGCGGACCAGACGCCCAGCAGCAGCGCTACGCCCACGACGCCCCAAAACGGGAGGGCGCTCAAGAACGGGATGAGGGGGCTGACCGCGACCACCACCGCCGTCATGCCGAGCCAAACCACCCCGGTCACGCCGAGGGTCACCAGGCCGATCGCTTTTGCCTGCGGCCGCAGAGACTCCACCTTGAGCTCGCCGCCCGCCAGCATGGCAATGAGCGCCAAGGCGAAGCCGTCGATGAGCTGAAGGTCGGTGACGGCCTCGGCGGGGAGCAGACCCAGCAACGACGGCCCCACGACCATCCCGACCACGATGAAGCCGGTGATGCGCGGTAGACCCACGGCCGACGCCATGGCACCAGCTGCCGACGCGGCGAGGAGCACGAAGCCGACGAAGATCGCGAGGCGCCCATCGCCCAGTGAAGGACTCACCGCTTGGAACGTCGTCAGCCAGGTAAGGCCCATGAGGAGCGCCAACGTGACCGCCGGACCCAGGGCGGCGAGTGCTCCGGCAGGTCGCTTCCTCGTGGCAGGGCGTGTGCTCATGGCCGAATATGGACAACCGTACCGAAGCGCTCAATCCGGCTGTGCGGTGGAGCGGATTATCCGCCCGGCCTTGCGCCAACGGCCGACGGCGTAGATTTGGAACCCCCCCGGGCCGCACCCACACCCCCGAATCCGTGACCGAGATCAATCCGATCCTGGTAGGCGATTTCCGAATCCCCTTCCACAAGATCAAGGCAAGCCATGTCCAGCCGGGTGTCGAGCAGGCGCTGACGGAGGCCCAAGCCTCGATCGACGCCCTCTCGGACGACCCAGGTGGTCCGACGTGGGACAACACCATCGGGGCCCTCGACGAGACCGTCGAGCGGCTGGCTGAACGCATCGCCCCCGTCACCCATCTCATGAGCGTCGCCGAGACGCCGCAGCTTCGCGAGGCGTACAACGTCGTTCTCCCTGCGATCACGACGTTCTGGTCTCGGCTGCCTTTGAACGAAGCGCTCTGGCATCGCGTGAAGGCCTATGCCCAGACGTCTGAAGCCGAGGCGTTAGAGGGCATCCACCGCCGGCATCTGACAAAGACCGTGCGGGATTTCGAACGGGCCGGGGCCGACCTCTCGCCGGAGGCCAAGGCCCGCCTGCAGGATGTGCGCGTGGAGCTAGCGCAGCTTCAGCAGACCTTCAGCGAGAACGTGCTCGACGAAACGGCGGCCTTCGAGCTCCTGGTCACGGACGAGAAGCGCCTGGCCGGTGTCCCGGAAGCGGCCAAGAAGAGGGCAAGGAACCGTGCGAAACAGCTGAAGAAGAAGGGCTGGGTGTTGACGCTCGACTATCCATCCGTCGAGCCGATTCTCAAGTACTGCCGCGATCGCGAGCTGCGGCGGGAGATCCACGTCGCCTATGCGACGCGGTGTCGTGACGGCAAGTACGACAACAGGGCGATCCTGGCCCGCATTCTGCGCCTGCGCGACGAGTGCGCGGAGATTCTGGGCTACCCGGACTTCCCCGACTACACGCTCGAGGATCGCATGGTCGGCAGTGGCGCTCGCGCGGTGGCCTTCGAGGCCGATCTGGTCGCTCGCACCCGGCCGTTCTGGGAACGTGACGTGGCCGAGCTCCGCGAGCACGCATCCACTCTGGGCATGACCGACCTCGAACCGTGGGACATCGCCTACCTCATCGACGATCTCCGTCGCACGCGCTACGACTTGGATGACGAGGACCTGCGCCCGTACTTCCCGCTATCCCACGTCCTCGATGGCCTCTTCGAAGTCGTCCGGCGGACGTTCGGGTTCCGCATCGAGGAGAGGGAGATTCAGGAGGTATGGCACGAGGACGTGCGGTACTACGAGATCTTCGACGAAGGCGACGGCGCGATGCTGGGCGGCTTCTATACGGACTGGTTCCCACGCGTCGAGAAGCGCGAAGGGGCCTGGATGAACAACTTCATCACCGGGGGCCCGCGCCCGGAGGGTTTCGCGCCGCACCTCGGCGTCATTTGCGGCAACTTCACGCCTCCGGACGGGGATCGCCCCGCGCTCCTGACACACCGGGAGGTCCAGACGATCTTCCACGAGTTCGGGCACCTGCTCCATCACTGCACGTCGCGTGTGGGGATCTCGGCCCGGGCGGGCATCAATGTCGCCTGGGACTGGGTGGAGTTGCCGAGCCAGCTCATGGAGAACTGGACCTGGGAGCGGGAGGCTCTGGACCTCTTCTCCCGCCACCACGAGACGGGTGACGCGCTTCCGGACGACTTGGTCGAGCGCATGATCGCCGCGCGCCGGTACATGGGCGGCTGGTCTCAGATGAGGCAGCTGTCTCTCGGGACAGTCGACTTGGCCCTGCACGGTGAGCTGGCGCCCAAACTCCGAGAGGCTGGCAACGGACGAGACGAGAAGGAGTTGGACTCGGTGCAAGGCGACGAGGTCATGAGCTTTGGCGAGGAGCGCTTCGCCCAGTTCGCTCCAGATCCCCGCTTCGCTCGTCTTCACATGCTCACGTCCTTCAACCACCTGTTCGCCGGTGGGTACGCAGCGGCGTACTACAGTTATCTCTGGTCCGAAGTCCTCGACGCCGACGTGTTCACCCGCTTCAGGCGCGAGGGAATCTTCAACCGGGAAACCGGCCGGGCTTACGTAGAGGGCATTCTCTCTCGCGGCGACTCCGCCGACCCCGACGACCTCTTCGTCGAGTTCATGGGCCGCGCACCTGACCCCGAGGCCCTCCTGGTCCGGAATTTGGGTCCGATCGGCAACTAGAAGCGGCCGGAACTGTCAGCCAGTACCTTACCTACTAGGTAGGAGACTGCTCAGGACTCCGGGAAGGAGATGGTCATGCTCGACAAGCGACTTTTGGCCGGCATCCTGGTCGGCACCGCGGTGGTCGGAGCTGGTGCGTGCGGCACGAAAGGCCTCAGCTACGGAGACCCCAACAGCGTCATTGTCGTGATGTCGGCTGATCGCTGGGATGAGGTGTCCGAGGACGTCTACACGGCGCTCGAGACGACGATCTTCACGGTGGGCGAGGAGCGGGCGTTCACGGTGACGTACCAACAGCCCTACGACCAGTACTGGCCCGAACTCCGTCGCTTCCGCCAAATGCTGCTCGTCGGGACCCTCGCCGACGCCTGGGTCCAGGAGGTCATCGATGCGTCCCGGGAGTCGATCACGGAGCCGGGCCTCTACCAGGTTCGTGAAGTATGGTCGATCGACCAGAACGTGATGCTGGCGGTGCTTCCGGAGAACGGAGGCTCGGACGCGCTGCGGGAGCTCCTCCCTGAGATTCACGGACAGCTGGATCGACTGTACCTCAACTACGCCCGCAATCGCATGTATCAGTCGGGCGTCGACTCGGCCCTCGCCGACACCCTGTACACCGAGGCCGGCTTCTCCCTGCTGCTTCCTGAGGTGTATCGCTGGCGGCAGCTCGACTCGCTCTACGTCTTCCGGAATGACAATCCAGATCCCTCGGAGCTTATTCGCGAGATCGTCGTCACCTGGGTGAGTCCATCGCCAGCCGAGTTGAGCCCTGAGGAACTCCTAGCCTGGCGGGCGCGTTTGGTCGAGGAGTACTACACCGAGCCTCAGGACGTGCGTACGGAGGACACGTTCGTGGAAACAGAACCGTTTCTGGGACACCAGGCGGTTCGGGTGCAGTCACAATGGCAGAACCCGCCGGAGCGAAACTGGCCCGCAGGCGGACCCTTCATCACGTACGGTGTGACCTGCGTGAACCAGGACCGCACGTACTTCATTGACGCCTGGCTCTATGCGCCCGGCAAAGAGAAGTACGAGTACATGATTCAACTCGAGACGATACTGGGGACTTTTCTATGCGAATGACGCCATACCTCAGCCTGGTCGCGGCCCTCGCGCTCGCGACTCCGGCCGCCGCACAACAGCCTCAGGCCAGCCAGCACGGCGCCGTGTCGCAGATCGTGAACACGACGACGATCTCGCTCGAGTACGACCGTCCCGTCCTGCGCGGCCGCTCGATCTTCGGCCAGCTCCTCGACTACGACGCGGTCTGGACACCGGGGGCGAACGTGGCCACCTGGATCGACTTCTCGGCCCCGGTACGGGTGCAGGGCCAAGCGCTCCCCGCCGGCCGCTACGGCATCTGGACGATTCCCCACGAGAACGAACCGTGGGAGATCATCTTCGTCTCGGAATGGGACGCACACCACTCGTTCTTCCCCATGGAGAGCGAACGACTGCGCGTGAGGGCCTCGCCCGAGTCGAGCTCTCACATGGAGGTGCTCGCGTTCTACTTCCCGGTCGTCGGGCCGTATGAAACCACGCTGCGCTTCCATTGGGGCGAGCTGGTCGTGCCGCTCAGGATCGAGGTCGGGCAGTAACCGACTCAGCGCTTGAGGAGTGCGCTGAGCCCTCGGTAGTCGTGGAAGGCTAGGCCGAGAAAAGCCGGGTCCGCGCCGAAGTGCTGCACGACCCGGCTGGTCAGGATGTCCATTGCGTCCTGCCCAAGGGCGTAAAACGAAAGCAAGTCGCCCGGTACGGCTACCGGCTGCCCGGCGAACCAGGTGCGGAGTGCGTTTGGGTTGGGCGTCTGCCGCGCGAGCTCATCGAGGGCTTCTCCCCCTGAAGCGAACCAGACCCTCACCAGATCCTCTCCGCGGTCCTCGAGCACGATCCAGGTCGCGTCACGTAGCGTCGGCAGGCCCACTCGCGGCGTGCCTCGGAAGGTGTAGAGCTCCTCGTCGTAGAGGTGGGTCGTCTCCACGCCCACGAAGACCCCTACATCGCCAGCGCGCCCTCGGGCCATTTCACCGGACGACTGAAGTAGGACGCCGTTGGGCCCGTCAGCCCGCGTGCGATACGCCATGATGCCGACGTCGTCCACATGCGCCATCACGTGATCGAGCACGGATCCACGGATCCCGTGCAGGACGGCCTCGAAGGGCTCTCCGGTCTCCTCGTCTCCCTCGTCGAACCAGAACGGGATGTCGGCGCCCAGCTCGAGTCCCGCCCGTTGGGTTACCGCCGCGACTTTAGCAAGGAGCGCGACGTAGCCGTCAAGGATCTGCTGGCGCCTCGGACCCTGGAAGCCCTGTGCGAGATACGGCTCGACGTCGTAGCGCATGCCGAAGAAGCGCTCTTCGGGCTCGTGTGACCGGTTGTAGTCCACGACCCTCTCTACCGTTCGGAGAACCCCGGCGTGGTTCTCCTCCAGCACGTAGTAGGGGTCTCCGTCGAGCGCATACGTCAGGGCGCCACGCCGGTGAAGCTCGGCCAGGAGGGGCGCGAGCGCCCCACCGTCGAACGGAATGTAGCCGGCGGTTGGCTGCTCGCCCTCCGCCGCCGGAAGGTAGAGAAAGACCCGTTGAATCGCCTGGGCCTCGACGAAGTCCAAGAAGGTCTTTCGCTCCGAAGTAGACTGAAGTAGCTCGCGCGTGTTCCAGACCCAGAGGGCATTGAGCCCGGTTGCGACCGGCCCGTCAGGTGGGGGGTCCGACGGCGGAGTCGACTCGCCGGCGGACACTGCAGGCGCGAGCGTGCTCCTCAGCAACTGCAGCGCGATGCGAACGCCCGCTGGATCGCGCACGAGCGCGACGCGCCCACGGAGGACGCTGTCCAGGTCGGCGAGCCCGTAGTCGCCGAGTCGCCCGTCGATGCTGAGAAGCGGGTGTGTCTCCTGGGCGCCCAGGCTCGGCGCGGCGGCCAGCACCGTTACCACGGTCACGGCCAGAGAAATACGCAAACGGCCCTCTTCGTCGGGGAAGCCATGCTCTCCAATCGTTGTCGCGGGGCCCTCGAGCGGCAAGACTTTCGTCGCCCGGCAGCCCGATTCCAGGCCCAGTCCAGCCGTATCTTGGTCGTCCGGCCAACGTGTGATTGGCTGGCCTGTGCGACCCCGCTACAATGTCGTCTTCGCGACCCTTTTTCGGATCCGGCCCGCGCCCGACTTGAGCTTCGTCCACCTCCACACCCACTCCGAGTACTCCCTTCTCGACGGTGCCAACCGCATCGACGATCTGGTCAGGAAGGCCAAGGAGCACGAGATGCCCGGCCTGGCGCTCACGGATCACGGGTGCCTCTTCGGAGCCTGGAGCTTCTACCAAGCTGCCCGGAAGGAAGGCGTCAAGCCGATTGTCGGGATGGAGGCCTATGTAGCGCCGGGCGACCGTCGCGATCGGTCCAAGTCGGGCCAGGGGGAGCGGGCGTACTACCACCTGGTGCTGCTGGCGCGCGACCGGGTCGGCTATCAGAACCTCATCAAGCTCTCGTCCATCGGCTACACGGAGGGCTTCTACCACCGTCCGCGTATCGACCGTGAGGTCCTCGCGCGACACCACGAAGGGCTCATCGTCTCGTCGGCATGTATGGCGGGGGAGGTTTCGCGGCACCTGCTCGCGGACAACTTCGACGGTGCGCGGGCCGCAGCCGAGTGGTACGCCAATCTCTTCGACGGGCGCTACTACCTCGAAGTGCAGGCCCACGACTCGGCGGGCCAGGCCGAGCTGAACCAGAAGATCTTCGCGCTCTCGGACGACCTCGGCCTCCCGGTCGTGGCGACGAACGACGCGCATTTTCTGGCGCCGTCCGATCACGAGGCACACGACATCCTGCTGTGCATCGGACTCGGGAAGGACCGGGACGACCCCCGGCGTATGCGCTACGACGAGGGGCTGTACTTCAAGGCGCCCGACGAGATGGCGGCGCGCTTCCCGGACCGGCCCGATGTCATTGAGAACACGCTGAAGATCGCGGACGAAGTCGACCTGCTGCTCGAGCAGAAGTATCACCTTCCCGCGTTTCCGCTCCCGCAGACGCATACCTCCGAGAACGACTACCTGGAGCACCTGGCGCTGGAGGGTGCGAGGTGGCGCTACGGCGATCCGCTTCCGTCCGAAGTGCGCGACCGGTTCGACTACGAGATGGGCGTCATCAGGGGCACGGGATACGCCGGCTACTTCCTGATCACGGCCGACTTCATTCGCTGGGCTCGCGAGCAGGACATCCCCGTGGGGCCCGGCCGCGGCTCTGCT
>JAOTVA010000144.1 GCA_029863645.1 Gemmatimonadota bacterium | reverse complement strand
AGAGCCGGCGCTGCGCTCCTGGGGAGCGGTCATGATCGCGCCGGACGTCCAGGACAGGAGTTGGGCCACTCCGCGCTCCCAGAGTGCGCTCCTGGCGCTCGTCGAACACGTTCTGGGGGAGCACGTCATCGACCGCGACCGCGTCCTCGTCACTGGATTCAGCATGGGGGGACGTGGCACCTGGTACATGGCCGCGCGAAACGCCGACGTCTTCACGGGTGCCATCGTCATGGCGGGATCGCCTGGTGACTCGGATATCGATGGAATGGCGGCGACACCGCTCTACCTGATCCACAGCCCGGATGACGAGGTCGTACCCTTCGGGCCCGTGGAGGAGGCGTATGTCGAGAGGGTCGAACGTGGTCATCCGATCGAGCTCAGGGTGCTCCCGGGCCGAAGCCACTACATGATGGGCGCGTATGTGCCGGCGCTCCGTGTGGCAGGAGACTGGATGCTTGCCCGGTGGGGCGGAGGGGCTCGCTAGCCCGGGCAAGCAGGGCGGGGCCCCGCGTGTTGTGACCTCTGGGGCGCGACCCGAGTCTTCTCTGTAGTGGGGTTATGGGCTGCTGTCAGGTACGCCCACCCGCTCACCCGTCGTGCTCTCCAGTCGCTCATGATGCACGAATCTGCCTATAGATGGAGAACGATCCATGATGCACCTGATGAACAAGCGGATCGCACCGCTCGTGCTGCTCCTACTGCTGGCCGTCGGGTGCAGTGACGCCACGCGGAACGAGACGGCGCTGGTTTCGCTCGTGCTGACCGACAACCCTGGCGACGTCGACAGCGTTTGGATCGACCTCCAGGAGATCTACCTCCAAGGGGGCGGCGCAGGGGGTCGGGTGACGCTCCTCAGCGAGGCAGACGCCGATGGCCTGGGGCTCATCGAGCTAACACAGCTTGCGGGAACGACCTTGGACCTAGTGTCCGACGTCGAGATCACTGCGGGCAACTATGGACAGCTGCGCTTCGTGATCGATGGTGCGGTGCTGGAGACCGAGGACAGTGGCGTCTTCACGCTCAATGCCGCGCACCCGCACGGAGCGGCCTCCACGGGCTCACTTACCTGCCCGAGCTGCACCAACACAGGGATCAAGGTGCTCCTCCCTGGCGATGTCGCGAACCTCGACGGCGGGGCGCATATCATCGTCCTGGACTTCGATGTGTCACAGAGCTTCGGTCACCCGACAGGGCAACTAACCGCGTGGGTGATGCACCCCGTCATCCGGGGTGCGGAGCTCGGCTTCACGGGGAATGTGAGCGGCGTGGTCGACGTGCAGCGCGACGCGAACGGAGATCCTCTGGTGACGATACCGGAATGCCCAGCGGGCACGGATAGGGATATCACCGAGTTCGTGCCGCAAGCCGTCGCCGAAACGTTGACCGACGACTTGGGCGATCCCTTGACGGCCACGACTGCGGTGGCGGCCGACGGCTCGTTTTCGTTTCCGTACCTGCACCCTGACGAGTACGATTTGGGCTACGTCGCCGACATCGACTTTGGCGGCTCTACGCTGACCTTCGTGGCCACGGGGCCGGGCATCGTGGCCGTTACGAGTGCCGCGGCTCTCGACCTGGAGTACACCATCACTTCGGCGACCTGCTCGCCGTAGACGGGGAGCACTCGAAACCCTTGCCGCACAGGCCGGGAGTCCAGACAAGATCTGGGCTCCCGGCTTTCTTTTTGATGTGAGGTTTTGCGGCCGATCGCTGCACAGCATCGCTGCGAAATACGACTAGAGGAATGGATTGTGCACCGTAATGGTGCGCCGCTCACGCCGCTCCAGTGGCTCCTCCTGAGCGACGACTCCTCGCCCATCTGCTCCTAATTCGATGTCCTGGAGGGAATTAGGGACTCCTCGGAGACGTCGGCCGAAGCGTGAGCAGTCATCATTTAACCAGGCGCCCTTTTTGCCTTCTTGCCGGGCTGCGATCCCCACCCAGCCAGGAGACGGCATGATGCGACTGATGTTCGCGATGATCTTTGCCTTGAGCGCCGCAGGACTCGGCGCACAGGAACCCGACGCCCTCGAGTACGCGGACTCATTGCTGTCGGCGGGCGACCTCGACAGGGCGGAGGAGGTCTTCTCGACCTATTTGGTCGCGCACCCGGGATCGACGGAAGCGCACCTCGGCCGGGCAACGGCTCGGTCCTGGAGCGGCCGCTTCGACCTGGCACTGCAGGACTACTCTGCCGTGTTCGCCACATTACCCGAGGATCCATCGGCGCTGATCGGCTCGGGTTATGCGCATGCATGGGCCGGACGCCTCGACGAAGGCAAGCGGCTCTTCGGCGCACTGCTGGAGCGCGATCCCTCGAACTTCGAGGCGAAAAAGGGCCTCGCCTACGCCGCGCTGTGGGGAGGCGAAGCCGCGATCGCGGTACAGCTCTTCGAGGAGCTGGCGAGCCAATTCCCGACCCAGTCGGACTCGCACGCCGGGTTGGCGGAGGCCTTGATGGCGGCGAGACGACCGGAACGTGCCCGAGTCGCTGCCCGTCGGGCTGAGGCGATAGCCCCCGGCAGAACCGACCTGCATTGGATCGAACGCACCGCGCGGCGCGCTCCGTCACCGTTCGAGGTCTCCCTGACGGCGGGGCGAACGATGTTCGATGGAAGGGCCGGCGCGGATCCGTCCCCAATCGGAATTCGTTCGGTCGACGTGTCCGTGCGACCCTCGGCGGCCCTCACGTTCTACGGCCAATACGACAACGGCATCAGCGTCGATACGCGAGCGCTCGCGATCGGGGGCCGATCCGTTCCCACCTACCGGCTCGCCGCGTCGGGTGTCTGGGGCGGTCGCATGATCACTCGGGTGGGCGGTGGCACTCGTTCTCTGCCAGGCGGAGATCGTCAGACTCTGACCGAGCTGGACCAAGCGGTGGTGCTGGGTTCGGTCGGACTCGGCGCAGGATGGACAGGGATCTTCTCTGCCCAGGGCCGCCAAGAACATGCCGCTCGACTCGGAGCCACTTGGGTCCCTAACCCGGGCTGGGAGATCTCGGCGACCGGCCACCTGAGGGCAGTGCCTGACGGCTCGAACGGCATGACCGGGGTCCTCACCGTGACCCGCAGGCTCCATGCGCCGATCGACGTGACGTCGGGGGTAGCGTTCGGTCGGACCGCCGATACCGGCCTCGCCCAACGCGAGGTCTTCGCGCACATCGTTGCTCGCCTCTGGGCCGGCAACGGGCTGACGCTGACCGCTCGGCGACAGTTCGGGGCGGGTGTGGATCCCTTCACGGCTGTCGCTGCAGGAATGACAGTCGGCCTGGGGCGCCGTTAGATGGGCGCCCCGGCTCTGGATGCGGTTCGACTCCCGGCCCCGTCCACCCTGTCGGTTCTGGCTGCCCCGTCCGTTTCGAAAACCGCGTCCGTCTCGACGCGTGCCGCTCTCGTCGAAGAGCCCAAGCCGTACCTGTACCTGACGGTCGGAGTCCTTTGGCTCATGTCGCTCATTTGGTTCCACCCCCGGCTCGGCGCCTTGATGGGCATCGCAGAAAACTGGTACGGGTGGCTGGCACTCGGCTTCTTCGTCGTCTTCGTCGAGATCGCGTGGCTCTACGGGATCTTCAACGTGTGCATCCTCGCCTTCGCGGCCGTGTATCGGCGGCAACGCCGCATGTTCCGAGGAGCTCAGCGACTGTCGGGGCCGGAGCCCGCGGTCGCGATGCTTTACACGACCTGCAACGACTTCATGGAGGACAGCGTCGAGTCGTGCCTCCAGCAGTCGTACGGCAACTTCCACATCTACCTGCTCGATGACAGCAGCGAGCCGATGTGGAAGGCCCGTGTGGACGCGATCGCGAAGCGACACCCCTCCCAGATCACCGTGGTTCGACGGCCCGACCGCAAAGGCTTCAAGGCGGGGAACCTCAACCACGGTCTCGGCGAGGCCGGGATCGAGGAGCCTTACTTCGTGCTGGTCGACGCGGACGAGGTCCTGCCACGCACCTTCCTCCGACGCCTGGTGCCGCGAATCCACGGCGATCGCGCTTGCGGCTTCATTCAGGCGAATCACCGGAGCAACCCGGGGCGCGACCATCCGCTCGGGAAGGCGATGGGCGTCGGCATCGACATTCACTGGCGGTGGTACCAGCCTCTGCGGAACCACTACGGTTTCGTCATGCTCCTCGGTCACGGCGCGATCATCCGTCGAGAGGCGTGGGAAGCCGTCGGGGGGTTCCCCGAGATTGTCAGCGAGGACCTCGGGTTCTCTCTGCGGCTCCGAGAGCACGGGTGGCGTGGTTTCTTCGCGGAGGACGTCATCTGCTACGAGGACTTCCCGGAGACGGTCCGCGCCTTTCGAGTGCGCCACATGAAGTGGACGAAGGGGACGTCGGAGTTCATCCACCGCGAGTTCTTCAATGTGCTGCGCTCGCGGCGGCTCACATGGGCCGAGAAGATCGACGTGCTGCTTCCGACGTTGAACCTCCCGTTGTCGATGGCATGGTTCCTATTCCTCATCGACGCGAATCTCGGCCTCACCCTTCTCTTCGGAGAGTGGCGCCCGATGACCCTCGCGCTGGGATCGTTCGAGGTGGTCGTGCCAACGGTGGGTCTCGCCGGCGCCTTCTCGACGATCTACTCTCCGGACTTCATGGCGATCACGCTGCTCACGCTCGTGGCGCCCGTCCTCTGCTTCGTGATCGAGATGTGGCGGACACCCTTGGCATTGGCTCGCTTCTTGGCCAAGAGCACGACGGTTTATGCCGGTTTGGGACCTCTCTCATTCGTGGGGGTTTTGAGCTACCTGGCAACGAGGCGAGCCACCTTCTTCGTCACCGGCGAGCGAGCCGAGGATATGGCGCGGTCGAGGCCCAACAGCCACCCGGACCGGTACTCGGTCAGGGGCTTCGAGCTATTCGTCGGCCTTTCTCTGATCGCGGCCGGTCTCGTGTTCTTCCAGCCGGCATCGATCGGACTGGGAGCCGCGTTCGCGCTGACGCCCGTTCTGCACCGCGCGGAGTGGACGAACCCGCTCATCCGCGGAGCGGTGTACGTGCCGCTCGTCCTCATTACACTGGGCGTGATGTTGTCGGCCGGTTCGCTGGTGGGACTTCAGACCGTCTTCATGGGCTACGGCTTGCACTTCTAATCTGGACCCGCCAGGGCTCGGAAGTTCGGGCTCGGTCAGGAACGGCGAACCGCAAGTTCCGGTTGCGCCCCAGCCCTTCCCAGCCGCGCGAATCAGCCTCCCGTTGGCTGTCGCAGAGTGCGGCGGCGCGCTATTGTGCGTGAAGGGATCGTAGCGGACCCCGCCATCAACGTTTCGCGATGGGATGGAGAGGCGATATGTCACAAGACGACGAGCAGACGCCCCGCAGCGAGCCGACCCCAGTCACCAGGCGCACCTTCATTAAAGGGGTGATTGCCGGGGGCGTGGCGGTCTCCTCCGCGGCTTACCTCTTCCGCAACAGCCCGCTCCTGACGGGCCGAGCGGCCCGCGCCGGAAGCGTGGAGCGGCTGGTCACGCTCTCCGTAAACGGCCAGACGCGGCGGGTCGACGTGGCGCCGCAGGAGACGCTGGCGAATACGTTGCGATACAAGCTGGGACTCACCGGCACAAAACTCGGCTGCGACCGCGCGGAGTGCGGAGCCTGCACGGTGCTCGTGGATGGGGTGCCTCGGTATGCGTGTTCAGTGCTCACGCACACGGTCCGGACGCGTGAGATCCAAACCATCGAGGGGCTCGCGGCGGCAGACGGAACGCTGCACCCCGTGCAGCAAGGCGTCGTCGAGGAACAGGGCTTCCAGTGCGCCTACTGCATGTCGGGCTTCATCATGGCGGCGGTGGGATTCCTGAATAAGAACCCGGAGCCCACGCGCGAAGAGTTGGCGCACGGCGTTTCTGGCAACCTCTGCCGGTGTCAGGACTACGACAAGATCCTCACGGCCCTTGAACGGGGCGCAGAAATCTCCCGGGAGGTGGCCCGTGGGTGACAACAAACTCGTAGGTCGGAACTACACGACGCCGGACCTGCTGGCCAAGGTCACGGGAAGAGCGAAATACGCGGAGGACTTCCGCGTGGACGGGATGCTCTACGCGAGGCTCTTGTTGAGCCCGCTGCCACACGCCCGGGTCAGGAGTATCGACACGAGTGCCGCCGAGGCCATGCCCGGTGTGCGCGCGATTCTTCGGGCCTCCGACCTGCCGGCACCGGCCGATGTCGTCACCGACCTCGGAGAGCGAATTGCGGCCAACCCCAAAGGGGAGCAGGCGCTGAGCGACGAGCCGCTCTATGCGGGCGAGCCGGTCTTGGCCGTGGCGGCGGTGGATGAGGAGACGGCGGCGGCGGCGATCGAGGCGATCGAGATCGACTTCGAGCCGCTGCCCTTCGTGGTCGATCCGCTCGTGACGTTGCGGCCCGACGGGCCCAACGCGCGGACCGACGGGAACTGTTGGGGCCGTCCAGCCGGGGAGCCGTCGGCACCGATAGACGTGCAGGTGATGAAGTGGGCCTCGGCCGACTTCGGCGAGGTCGACGAGGGAATACTTCCCGAAGGCGAGCATCAGGACGAGTGGGCCTTCGGTGACCTCGAGGCCGGCTTCCGGGACTCGGCGGTAGTGCTCGACGAGACGTTCTCGACAGCCAACAACCAGCACCACGTACTGGAGCCTCGCTCCGCGCTCGCGTACTGGCGCAATGGCAAGCTCTACATGCACACGGGCACGCAGAGCACGGTGCAGACGGTCGCCTCCATCGCGCGTTGGATGCGACTCGATGTCGAGGACGTCGTGCTCATCACGGAGTACACCGGCGGCGGCTTCGGCAGCCGAGCCACGGGTGCGGTCATTTGTACGGTCCCGGCTGTTCTGTCCCAAATGACCGGCTCTCCGGTCATGATGCGCGTCTCGCGCGAAGAAGAGCAGTACATCGGCGGCATCCGTCCGGCTTTGCATGGGCGGGTCAAGGCGGGCTTCGCGAGCGACGGACGGCTTCTGGCGCTCGACCTGTTCGTTGTAGGCGAGAACAGCGCCTACGAGCCGCAGGGCGACGCCTCGTTCGCCGGCAACATCGTGTCGCTTCTGTATCAGCCGCGCGCGATGCGCTCTCGGGCCACCACCGTTCTCACGAACACGCCTCCGAGACGCGCTCAGAGCCAGCCGGGTGGCATGCAGGGCATCACGATCATGGAGCCGGTCGTGTCGAAGGCCGCCCGAGAGCTCGGGATCGACCAGGTGGACATACGTCGGGTCAACGCCCCCGTGAGTAAGGCGCCATTCGGTCCAGCATTCGGCAACAACAGGGCCTATTGCACGAGCGCGTTCCTGAGGGAGGCGCTAGACCTCGGAGTCGAGCTGTTCGACTGGGAGACCCGCAAGGCGCGCTCCGGCCGCCGGAACGGATCCAAGGTCCGCGGCTCTGGCGTATCGGTCAGCACATTCGTCGCCGGATCGACTGGGTTCGACGGGCTCTTCGTGATCAAGCCCGACGGCAAGATGTACGTCCAGTCGGGCGTCGGTAATCTGGGCACGGAGTCCTTCTCGGACGTCCATCGGGTCGCTGCCGAGATGATGGGCCTCCCGTGGGAGAAGGTGGAGGTCGCGTGGGGCGACACGTCTCAGAACTTGCCGTGGACGTGCGTCTCCGGCGGGAGCCAGACGACGCACGCTATGACGCGCGCTGCTCATGCCGCGGCGTCGGACGCCATCGCGAAGGCACAAGAGATTGCGGCCCGTGCACTGGGCGGAAGCCCTGCTTCGTACCGCATCGCCGACGAGGGCATCACGAACGGCACGCGCAGCATGACACTCGCCGAAGTGGCTCGCCGTGCGGTCGAGCTGGGTGGCCGCTACGACGGTCATGAGTTGCCCGATGACATCAATGAGTTCACGACCAGGTCGGCGACGGCGCTGGCGGGGCAGGGTCTCATGGGCGTGGCCCGCGACGCGTATTCGCGTGATGGGACCACGTTCTCCTTCGTCGCGGGCTTCGCCGAGGTCGAAGTGGATGTGGAGACCGGGAACTATCACATCGTCGACTACATGGCCGTCGGCGACTCAGGCACCATCATCCACCCGCGCTCGTACGGCGGTCAGATTCTCGGTCGTTCGATTCTGGGCATGGGGCATGCGCTGGCCCAGAAAACCGTGTACGACCAGCACTACGGACTCCCGTTGGCCACCCGCATGTATCAGAGTCGGCCGCCCACCATTCTCGATATCCCACGAAACATGAAGTGGGAGGCGGTGAATCTGCCCGATCCGGAGTCGCCGGTAGGCGCGAAGGGCATCGGCGAACCGCCGGTAGCCGCCGGCGCGGCCGCGATCCTCAACGCGCTGTCTGCGGCTTTAGGCGACGACATGTTCCGCCGCTCACCCGTGACGCTCGACAACATCCTCATGGCGCTCGAACACGGGCGGCCCATGCAGGAACCGTTGACGGCCCACATCTGAGGGAGAAATCGCAATGGCGATCCTGCACGACGTGATTCCTCCGTTCCAGCTCTTCCAGC
>JAOTVA010000143.1 GCA_029863645.1 Gemmatimonadota bacterium | reverse complement strand
CCCCTGCGTGCACTCGAACAGCTGAGGCGCATCATGGGCGTCCTGTACTCGGTGGGAAGCGCGTTGGTCGATCCCCGGGAGCTGAGGGAGAAGGCGGCGACCGGCGCATTGGATGCGTTCACGGCTGCCGTGGCAGGCGGCGGCGACGCGACGCTCGATCTGTCGGACGGCGTCGTCACCACGGCGGAGGTGGCCGAGCCCGCGAACAGTCCGCTCGACTTCGTGCCGATCGGTCTCAACCGACCCCTGACCATCGAGATGGTCGCGGCCTACGTGGGCGACGCACCGGGCAGGAGCCTGTTCGATCGCATCGTGGGGAAGAGCAAGCCGGACCTTCTGATCGTATCGGCCGCAAAGAGCCCGCAGACGTTCGGAGCAGCGCCCCGGGCCATCAATCAGGTCGTGGAGGACATCGACGACAACGAGTCCTACCGTCCCGGCGCCCTCAATGACGGGTCGCCCATCATCTATCACTCGCCCGCGATGGTGGACTCGACCACGTTCGTCAGCGTCGAGATGGTCGTCGACAGCTTCGATGGAAGCGTCCTGGACCAGCTCAGCGAGCTGCTGACCGCAGCGGCCGGACTTCCGGTGTTCGCTCCCGCCGCGACCTACCTCCTCGCGGGATCGGTCGCAGCGAAAGCAGGGAAGAAGCTCGGGCAGGCCCTCGCCGAGAGCGGCCCATTCTTGAAAGCCTCGGAGGACATCCGGTTCGATCACGGCGGCTTCCCTGTGGACCTGGCGCGCTTCATGGTCTTCGCGGCCGACGCGGATCTACCGAAGCTGCGGGGCTATGCACCCAGGCTGAGCGAGGTCGGCGGCAACAGCCGCGTCATCCTGGCCGATCGCCAGAGTGGGGAGCCCTACGCCGGTGCCACACCGTTCGTGATCGCCTCGATGGACGGGCGGCCCCGGCCCGAGTATCGGGGGTTCACGGCCACGCATGCGTCGGCTGCCATGCTCGAAGGATTCTACGGGAAGGACGCGCTGTCCGGCGTGGCCGGCGCGTTGACCGAGGCGGTGACGCTGTTCAACGATCTCAAGTTTCGGCGGGCTGCGGAGCGACTCATCGGGGAGCGTGATGCGCTGCCGGAAGGCAGTGACGAGCGGGCTGCAGCCGACGCTAGAATCGAGGCCTACCTGGAGAACATCCGCACCGATGCGCTCAAGGCGGGGCTCACTGGCCCGAACAGGTGACGAAGGCCTACGAGTCGACTATCGCCCCCGGGGGGACCAGGGATGTACGTTGGAGGGATCGAGGAATACGCCGCGTGCCAGGCAGTCGCTCCGACCTTGGCGGGTCCGCGGCCGAGCCCGGAGCTATGATGCCCGTTCCGTCACGATCTCGCTCCCGTCGCGCATCGAGCGCGGCCTGGCTACTCCCTGCCGTAACCCGAGGACGGCGCTGCCGCATGGCGAGGGCAGGATCAGCTCGGCGGTAGATAGCTCACCCGTGTTTTGCCGGCCCCATTCTGGGCCAGCGGGCCGCCCAAGTGTCGGAGGCGCACGTGACCTACGTCGAGAGCCTGCGCGGGCCCTAATCCCACTGACTCGGGCCGCCTTCGTCCTCGGGGTCCGGCATCCTAAGGGCGCCAAACGATGGATGCGGCCGCGTAGTGCAACCAGGCGAAGTTGTACACCGACTCGACGTCGGCCCCACCCTCGACCGTGCGATAGGCCGCCCGGATCGACCATCGGTCATCGAGGTCGTAGCCCAGCTTCAGCGAGGCATCGACCGCGCGACCCGGGCCACCGGCTAGCGCGTCGGCGTCGAAGGAGACGTACCAGCGCGAGCCGAAGCGCCGATCCGCCGCCACATGGAGCAGTGGAACGAAGCCGAGGTCGTCCTTACGGCTGGCCGTGGACCCTTGAGCCAACCCGATCGACGCGTCCCGCACCTTCGCCGTGACGCCCACCCAAGCCGCGGATCGATCACCCGAGTGGAAGCGCCACCGATAGGACAGACGATAAGAGTTGAACCTGTAGGTGGCTTCGAGCGGCGCGTTCCCCACGAAGCTCGCTCCGGCGAAACTCAGCGGTCCGGTGGGCGTCCCGGTTTCCGTCACGGACAGCGGTGCGTAGAGCAGCCGCAGCCCGTGGCGCTCCGATAGTTGCCAGGTCATGTAGATACGCCCGGCCAACCAGGGGCCCGTGCTGACCAGGTCTGGGAGGGAGAACCGGGTTGCCGTACCGTCGTTGGGGATCTCGACGTCGTTGCTGGTTTGCCACACCGGCCCTACTTCGAGCTCCAGCTCGAAGGGGGACGTCTGAGCGGCTTCGCGTCGGTCCGCCGCCAGATACCGCCGGGCGCGCTGGAAGGAGCGAGTCGCATCGTGCTACGAGTGCGCGGAGATGGCCGGCAATACCAGCTCCGGCTTCGGCCGGATCGTCATTTCGACGGTATCGCCTACGCAGCTGACTTCGGGACGACAGCGGGGCAGTGGACCACCGTGGAGCTCCCCCTCCATTTGTTCGAACCGACCTTCCGAGGCTATCGACCTCCAGATGCCGATCCTCTCGATCTGTCTCAGGTCGGTCAAATTGGAGTCATGCTCGCGGATAAGAACGAGGGCCCCTTTCGACTCGAACTCGAGTGGCTCGGAATCGAACGGACTGTTCTTCGGCGTCGATCGGAGACCTGACAGCCGGTTACCCGATGGTGAGCGTCCGCGGATGCTGTGCGTTGTGCTCCAGGAAGGTCAGCTTGACCTCCAGGTCCTCGGCGGTCGGCTGCACGTTGCCGTTCACGTCGGTCGCTCGCGAGGTCACTGTGTGTTCACCCGGAGTGGCGTTGTTCCAGGTATAGTCAAAGAACTTCCACCCGTAGCGCTCGCTCGTCGTCGCCGGGTCGAGCGTCGCCGGCTCCCACGGGCCGTCGTCGACCCTCACCTCGACCGATCGGATCGGTGTGCCGTCGTGCAGCACGACTCCGAACACGTTGTGTCGGCTGTCGTCCGGGGTGACGCGGGTCACCCGCGCGATGAACGACTTCAGCCGCATCTTGGTGATCGCCGTCTCCTTCCACTTCATCTCTCCGTTGACCACTTCGCCCCTCAAGGTCCGGTACCAGCGGGCCTGGTAATTCCCGAGGTACTGATCCTCTTGGACGTGGATCTCGGAGAGCCACTTCACGTTCGGCGCACCGTACCAGCCGGGGACCAGCAACCGGAGCGGACGCCCCTGATGCGTGCTGAGCGGCTCCCCGTTCAGCGAGTAGGCGAGCAGCGGCGCATCTGACAGCGCTTGGTCTCGTTGGAGGCTCCGGCCGTAGTGCTGGTCCACGGGGTAGGCCCTTCCCCGGAACTCGACTTCCACTTCCCCATGGTCGGCGCCGAACAGGACGAACTCACGGGCCTCGGGCTGCACCCCGGCTCGCTCCAGGACAGCCCGCAACGGGACGCCCCGCCACCGGCCGTTGCTCGAAAGACCGTTTACCGGGCCCCGATTCCCCGAGCACTCAAACCCGAAGACGAGCTCGCGACTCGGGATCGCGCGCAGGTCGGCGAGCGAGAGCGAGAGTGGCCGATCCACGAGTCCGGACACCTGCAGTCGGTACGTTGCCAGGTCGATCTCGGGGTGACCGAAATGCTGCGTCGTGAAGAACTGGTCGGCCGGCGTGATGACGTCGCGTATCGTGCGAAGGTCGATGATCCGGTTTTCCGGTGTCCGCTCCAGGACGAGGGTTTCGGGCAAGTCGGTGAAGGGCACAAGGGTCTCCTCTTGCGCCAGGGCCGGAAACGCCCAGTCCGGGAAGCCGAGGACGCCCAATCCCGCAAGAGCGACGCTTCCTTTGATCATGTCACGACGGGAGGTCTCTCTTGTCATGTCGGGTTCCTTGCTAGAAGCGGTGGTGGTCACCGGACGTTCTCCGGGTCCTTCTTATAAGCCCAGAAGATGTCGGCGGCACCCAAATTGTTGTCCGTCCTGCTCGAGAACCAAGCCATCGTCTCACCATCCGGAAGAAGAGCAGGACACATGTCGGCGCTCGGGGTGTTGATTAACAACCCGAGGTTCTGGGCGAGATCCCAAGCATCGGGACCGGTCTCATCCGTCAGTCGCTCAGAAGCCCAGATGTCCATGCCGCCGAATCCCCCGGGTCTGCCCGAAGTGAAGTACACCCGGCCGTCCTTGTCCTCCATGAAGTGGAATTCTTCGGCCGCTGTATTGATGTTCGGGCCTTGATTCACGGGGTCCTGCCAGTTCCCGTCCTCATCCAGAAGTGAGCACCAGATATCGGAGCCGCCATAGCCGCCTTCCCTCAAGGAGGCGAAACAGAGCGTCTGGCCATCCTGGAGCAACATCGGGCAATGCTCGTTTCCGGCGTCCGTGCTTATCGGGAAGGGCAGCAGCTCCGGCTCGCTCCATTCGCCGTCGACCCTACGGGTGACGAACACATCGTTGGCGTTACGAGGAGTGGTCGTAGCAAGCCTGTCGGACTTGAAGAAGATCGTATTCCCGTCCGGTGTGATCCACGGCTCCCTGTCATCGCCTAAACGCAGAGGATCGATATCCGTGGCAGGCGGTGCATTCACCGGGATTCCCATGTTCACGGGCGTAGCCCACTGTCCGGTTTCTTCGTTGAACTTCGCGATGTAGAGATCCTTCGGATCTCCCGGCGCTACGGCCAGATCCTGCCGATCGCTGGTGAGCACCATGGTTCCATCGTCGGCGAAAGCGAGCTCACCCTCGGACCACATCGTATTGATGGGTGCGCCGAAGTTGTGCGCTGCAAGATCTACCCAGCTCGGTCCACCGGTGTCTGGCTGCGCTGCGGCGGGCGGCTCATCCGTCGTGCACCCGGTCGTGAGAACGAAGACGAGTCCACTCGTAATCCACGATCTGGTCTTTATCATTGTGCCTCCCGGTCCTGGGCCACGGCGTGACCACAGGACGCCGCGCCATTCACTCTCGGATTCTAGGCCGAGAACGCGTTTCCCGCGACACACCTCAGTTGTTCGCGGCACCCGCGTTGATCCAATCCTTGATGTTGTTCAAGTCTGTCGCATCAAGCGGATCACGATCGAGTGGCATCCTCGGGCCCGATCCTCTTCCTTCGAGCTTCATGATCACGTAGCTGTTGGCCGCGTCACCCGGCTTCACCAACAGGACGGCGGGTTGGTCGTTGGAGCGGACGTTCACCAGGTTCGCGTAGTTACCTGGGACCGAGAAGGTGAGCGCGAGATAGCCGGCTCCTCCTCCGTGACACACCCCTGATGAACAGTCCCGACGCCTGAAGATCTCATCGACAACCAGGGCGAATGACGGCCCGGAAGCGCCGGCCCCGGTAGGCTGCACGGAGGCCGTCAGGAAGGCCATCTCACCACTGGCGTCTGCCGTGATGGTCGCTGTGCCGGTGCCCACCGCCGTGATCAAGCCATCGACGACCGTCGCGACGAGGATGTTCGATGAAGACCACGCGACCGCGGCTCCGCTCACCGCTGACCCGCTCTGGTCCAGCACGGTAGCCGAAACCTGCTGAGTCTCGCCGAACGAGGTGAGGGCCACGAGGTCATCTGACAGGACGACGCTCGTTGCTCCGTTCTCGATACCCGTGGGCCCGCCGCAGGCGGCGACGGCCGTAGACAGTACCATCGATAATAGGCGAGAACGTGGACGTCGCATTCTCACCGTTCTAAGCACCCTGGCCTGTTCTACTGAGCGCGTCATCAAGAGAGTCTCCCGCTTCCTACCGAATGGCATCGACTTGGACACTTCGCTGCCTTGGGGGGGCGGTGGTGCTCTCTAACACCATCAAGAACGATAGGGTCAGGGGGCGACCTAGTTCCAGCTTTTCGTCTGTAGCCACCTGCCCCCGGGCTCTCGCCCTCTGCCGGCCTAAGGCCGAGGCGCCGTCAGCCGGCGCTGCGCAGCCGAGAAACCACCGCGATCAACTCGCCCACAGGCGGCCGGTCGTCGCGGACCTGCGGTCGAGCGTAGGCGATCGTCCCGTCGGGTGCGACGACGAAGTCACCCCCAGTTGGAGCGGATCGAGGCCGGACCCGCGAAAGCGCTCTCCACCCGCGAGGAGGTACGCGTAGCTGGCCCACACGGCAGGGTCGAGCCAAATCCGCCACCACGGAGCCCTTCTCAGTCCCCAGCGGCGGTAAGAGGCCCTATCCCGGTCGATACCGAACGGGAACGCGAGGTCGAGGCCCGAGAGGAGCTTGTCACGCAGTGCGCCCTGATCGTCGTACGCGATGAACAGGACTTCCGCGTCGAGCTCCCGGATGCGCTCGATTCGATCGTGCATCTTCACGAGATGCGCGCGGCAGATGAGTCACCCGGCATGTCGCAGGAACGAGATGATGATGGGCCGGCCGGGCCTCGGCGCGAGACGGAGCCGTCCTCCACCAAGCGCGGGAAGATCGAGTGGCGGAGCGGCGTCGCCGACCCGCGGTGACTCAGTCATGACCTGATCTCCTTGAATCGCAAATGGTGGTGGGCGTGTCGGTATTCGTGGCCTCTAAAAGGAGCTTCACGCTCCCTACCTCCCGATCCGGTCCACGCGCGAGCCGATGAGCACGTACAACGCGCCGTCGTCGCCTACCAGGAGGTTAGTGATGCCCTGGGAAGGATCCGACTGCAGGCGGGCGAATGCGTACGCCGTACCCGGTTCGTCGCCGTCCATCCGGTAAACCCAACCGGCGACGTAGTCGGCGAAGAAGTAATCCCCGACATAGCTGTCGCCGAAAAGGTTCGACGGGGGATCGTAGAACGCCGCGCCCACGACCGACGCGCCCTCGAACAACGTCGGGCTGTTCGAGTGGCGGTACGCGAGCAACGGCGGGTCGTACGCTGGGTTTGTGGTCGGCCCTTCGGTCGCCGGCCATCCGTAGTTGGCACCCGGCCTGCCGAGGTTGACCTCCTCCCAGGTGTCCTGACCCACGTCGTTGATGTGCATCCGGCCGTCGCCGGGGTGGAAGGCGATGGTGTACGGGTTGCGAAGACCGAGCGCCCAGATCGCCTGATAGACTCCCGTGGTCGACCCGACGAGCGGGTTGTCCGTCGGAATCGTCCCGTCCGGATTGTAGCGCAGGATCTTTCCGAAGCGGGACGTGAGGCTCTGCGCGTTTTGCGTCACGGTGTTGTCACCCACCGCCACATACAGCTTTCCATCCGGGCCGAAGGCGAGCGCGCCGCCGACGTGGAAGGTCGCGCCGGTCAGGTCGTCGAGCTCGACCAACACCACCTCGCTCCCAAGCGGTGCCACGTCTCCGTTCGCGGTGAAGCGGCTAACGCGGGTATGGGCCGCGCCGCCCTCGTCGGTGGTGTAGTGGACGTACACGTAACCGTTGGTCGCGAAGTCCGGGTCGAGCGCTATGCCCGTCAGGCCGAGCTCACCGCCGACTACTACGTCGAGATCCAGGAAGGGCGTCGGCAGCACTGCGCCATTGCTTACGACGCGGATCATGCCGTTTAGCTCGAGCACGAGAAGCCGGCCGTCGGGTGTGAATGCCGCGGTCGTGATCGCGTTGGGGAAGATCCCGATTCCGGACGCGTATGTCGTGCGCGTGAAGCCGGCCGGGAGGTCTACGTTCCCGCCGAACGTGACCGCGGCGGAGGACCAAGGCGACCAGTTGCCGGCCAGGTCCCTCGCCCGGGCCCGGACGGTGTGGGCGCCGGTCGTGTAGTCGGCCGTCGCCGCGAGTGTCGCCTCGTAGGGGGCGGTCCCATCGGTCGCAATCGTTTCGCCATCCACCGAGAATTCGACGAGCGTCACCCCGACATCGTCCGTGGCATCGGCCGTGAGACTCACGCTCCCGCTTAGGTCGAGGGTGCCGTGGGCCGGGCTCGTCAGAGTCGTGACGGGCGCGGTCACGTCGCCAGGTCCTGATGCCTGGACGGTGACGTTTACCAGCGCGGACACGGTGATCGCGGCTTCGTCGTCAGTGGCGCGCGCTGTGAGCTCTCGCGGGCCGGTTCCGGTGGGTGTCCACTCGATGCTGTAAGGCGTCGTGTCGTCTGTTCCGAGCGAGCCAGCACCCTCGAAGAACTGAACGCCCGTGACCGTCCCGTCCGGGTCCGTCGCGTCGGCCGTGATCGTCACAAGGGTTCCGGCCGTGACCGTCGCCCCGCTCGCAGGCGATGTGATCGAGACAGACGGCGGCACGTTCGCAACCCCCGTCTCCACGAAGGTCGCTGTGAGCGCGACGTCCGTCGCCGGGGCGACGTAGGTCTGCGTCGCGTCACCACCCTGGGACCAAGACTCGAACTCGTAGGTCGTGCCGCCGATCGATTGGGGGCTCGGTGCATCGAGCGACCACTCCATGCCGACAACGCTTGGGATGTCGACGGGGGTCGTCCGTGGCTGCCCGTCGGCCGTGATCTCCAGTCCGGCCGGAACGCTGGCGAAGGCCATCGTGACAAGACGCGGCGTCACGTCGACGAACGCGGTATCGACTAGCCCCCGTGAGTCCTCGGCCCTGGCGTAGATGCGGTAGAAGATGTCCGTCTCGAGGTGTCCGAAGGACGGAATCGACACCGTCCCCGTTGACCCTGTCATCGAGGGCAGGAAGGGGTGTGTG
>JAOTVA010000142.1 GCA_029863645.1 Gemmatimonadota bacterium | reverse complement strand
TCCCCGACGCTCGAGTACCCGTACTTCACGGGGCCTGGGAAGCACCCCTCCTGAAACGGCGCCCGCATGGCGTCGTACTGCGACTCCGGCACCTCACCCCGAAAGACGAGCGCCTCGGTGCCCCGGCTGATGCCGCTGTAGATCGCTCGCACCAAGACCTCGCCCTCTTGCCTCGGGGCAAGCGGAGCGGCCACGATCTCAGCGAGACCGGGCGACCGGATCCAGAACTGTCGGGCGGTAGTGGTGTCCAAGGTGATCCCTCGCGATTCCCTTCGTCCTCGGCCCCGCTGCATGGCGACCACAGCACGCGTCCTGAGTGACCTCGCGGTCGCCTTCGTAGCGGCTCTCGGAGCTGTTGCTGGAACCTGGTGGCTGTTGGACCTGCCTGCCAGCTACGTCCTGATCGGAGCAGCCGTCTATGCATCCCTGGCAGGCCTCGTCCTGTGGACGATTCCGGCCGACCTGCCCGGCCCGGGCATGGGGCCCGCGAATCGCATCACGCTTGGGCGGGCAGCCCTGGCCGTTCCCGTCTTCGCTTTATCCGTCCAGCCAGGCACGCTCGAGGTACGGGATGCATGGTGCATCATCGCGCTATCCACAGTCGTGCTGATCCTGGACGGCTTCGACGGCCGCATCGCGCGGCGCACGGGCACCCAGACCGAATTCGGCGCCCGCTTCGACATGGAGGTCGACGCGGCCCTGATCATGGCGCTCTCCGTACTCGTGTGGCGAAGCGATAGGGTCGGACCGTGGGTCCTGCTGATCGGCCTCATGCGGTACGGGTTCGTGGCGGCGAGCTGGATCTGGCCGGCCTTGGGCGCGAAGCTACCGCCGAGCCTCCGCAGGAAGGTCGGGGCCGTTGCGCAGGGCATCGTGTTGCTGGTGGCCCTCGGTCCGATCATTCCCGTATGGATGGCGGTCACGGTGGCGGCCGCGGGCTTGGCATTGCTCAGCTACTCGTTCGCAGTTGATGTGCGCTGGGCGTTAAGGCGTTCGCGCCCCTGAGCACCCCGGGACTCGAAAGCCCGGCCGGAACCTGAGCGACTCTGGCGGTATTGCACAGGACATTCATGTTGCCAGGAAGCGCGCAGGGCCTAGGAGATCCGATGGGTATCACCGCAGAAGTGGCGAGCAGAACGAGCCGGTCCCAGGTCGCGGACGATCTGCTAACGCGGTATCGCGCCGTGCGCACGTTCAGTGAGCGAATGTGCCAGGGCATGGAGGCCGAAGACTTCGTCATACAATCCATGCCTGATGTGAGTCCGACCAAGTGGCACTTGGCTCACACCACCTGGTTCTTCGAGGCCTTCGTACTCATCCCCCACGAGCCCGGATATCAACCCCTGAACGCCGAGTACAACTATCTCTTCAACTCGTACTACAACACGATTGGGGAGCAGTTTTGTCGTCCGCGCCGTGGCCAGATCTCACGGCCGACGGTGCGGGAGGTGACGGAATACCGGCATTACGTCGACGAGCGCATCGCCGCCCTCATCGAGCGGCTCGACGCCGACGGACGCATTGGGGAGATCCAGGACACGGTGACGCTCGGGACGCATCATGAGCAGCAGCACCAGGAGCTCATGACGACCGACATCAAGCACGTGTTCTCGATGAATCCCCTGCGTCCCGTGTGGCACGCCCGCGCCCAGGACGCGGCTCCTGTGGGCGTGCCGGCGCTGGAATGGATCGATCACCCCGGCGGCCTGGTGTCGATCGGCTACGAAGGCACGGGCTTTCACTTCGACAACGAGACGCGCCGCCATCAGGTATGGCTGGAGCCGTTCCAACTCGGATCCCGCCTCGTCACGAACGCCGAGTACATGGCGTTCATGGAGGACAGAGGCTACGAACGGCCCGAGCTGTGGCTCTCCATGGGATGGGCCAAGGTGCGTGAGACCCGGCTCGCGGAGAATGATTGGGAGCGCATCGACAAGCCATTGTACTGGTACCTCGAGGGCGACGAGTGGTGGCAGTTCACACTAGCCGGGCCCCGCCGCGTCCACGCGGACGAGCCGGTGGTGCACGTCTCGTACTACGAGGCCGACGCGTTCGCCCGCTGGGCCAGCGGCCGGCTCCCCTCTGAGGCCGAGTGGGAAGTGATGGCAGCGCAGTCTGAGATCGAGGGCGCCTTCTCTGATGACTTCGTCTTCCATCCGAGGCCGTTGTCCAAGGACGCCGCTAAGGGGAAGGCGCACCAGATGTTCGGCGACGCGTGGGAGTGGACCCGCAGCGCATACGAGGCCTACCCGGGATTCAAAGCCTGGGAAGGATCCGCGGGGGAGTACAACGGGAAGTTCATGGCGAACCAGTTCGTCCTCCGCGGGGGGTCCTGCGCCACCCCACGGGACCACATTCGGCCCACCTATCGAAACTTCTTCCGAGCCGAGGATCGTTGGCAGTTCATGGGCTTTCGTCTGGCCAGGGACGCACAGTGAACCCCCAGACACCCCAGGCGCTCGATTCGTCCGGCGCCCGACAGCCGCGACGTCCTGACGAGGCCGACGATCGTGCGGGTATGTACACCGACGTGGTAAAGGGTCTTTCCGCCTCACCTAAGTCCCTGCCGTCGAAGTACTTCTATGACGAGTCCGGATCGGAGCTATTCGACGAGATCACCCAACTCGACGAGTACTATCTGACCCGGACCGAGACGCAGATCATGCAGCAGTTCTCGACCGAGATGGCGGCCGAGATCGGGCCACGCGCGTTGCTCATCGAGTTGGGGTCCGGGAGCAGCGAAAAGACGCGGACGCTGTTGGAGCACTTGGAGGCGCCGGCGGGCTACATCCCTGTGGACATCTCAGGCGACTACCTGGAGCGTGTCGCGCACAAACTGCGCCTTGATCATCCCGGCCTCCCCGTCCTGCCGCTTGTCGCCGACTTCACGGAACCTTTGGTACTCGCGGCCTCCACACCTCTAGCGGCTCGCCGGATCGCGTACTTCCCTGGCTCCACGATCGGCAACTTCCCGATTCTCGAGGCGAGTCGCCTCCTGCGTCGTCTCCGCTCCGTCGTGGGTCCGAACGGAGGCGTCCTGATCGGGTTCGACCTGGTCAAGTCGGTGGAGACGTTGGAGGCGGCCTACAACGACGCATCAGGCGTCACGGCGCGATTCAACTTGAACGTGCTCGCCCACGTGAACGCCGCACTCGGGGCGGACTTCGACCTTGGAGCGTTCACGCACAACGCGCCCTTCAATACGGAGGCTTCGCGCATCGAGATGTACCTGGTGAGCGGCCGTCGCCAAGAGGTCCAGCTCGGTGACCACGCCTTCTCGTTTGAGCAGGGCGAACCCTTGCTCACCGAGTACTCTCACAAGTACACACCTGACGGCTTCGCCGACCTCACTTCCTCGGCCGGACTGACCGCCACAGCGACGTGGACGGATCGGGGCAACCTGTTCTGCGTCCAGTTCCTCGTGCCCGAGCTACCCTAAGAACGCTAGGTGCCGCCTACGTTTGGGGCGTGGAGCCGTTCAGCGGAACAACACCGCTGTACGGGACACCAGTGAGGTGGGCGACATCGCGACTCCAGGTCGTCAGATCCTCGCGCGCGAAGTCGCGGAGATGGTCGTGGCCACACGCCCTGGCCAGCACCTTCATGAGTGATACGCTCGCCCGCAGGTAGTTCGTGAGGCGCCGCGCGGACTCCTCCACGATGAGTCGGGCCCGCAGTCCTTTCTTCTGTGTCGCAATGCCGACCGGACAGTTGTTGGTGTGGCACGCGCGCATGCCGAGGCATCCAATGGCCTGCAGCGCCGAGTTCGCGATCGCGACGCCATCCGCGCCAAGCGCCATCGCCTTCACGAAATCGGACTCGGTCCGGAGTCCGCCAGTGATGATGAGCGTGACGTCCGACGCATCAGATGCGTCCAGGTGGCGTCGCGCTCTCGGCAGGGCCGCCATCGTGGGCACCGAGATGTTGTTCCTGAAGACGAGGGGTGCCGCACCCGTTCCGCCACCGCGCCCGTCGAGAATGACGTAGTCGACCCCGATCTCGAGTGCGAAGTCGAGGTCATCTTCGATGTGCTGCGCACTCAGCTTGAAGCCGACCGGGATGCCGCCCGTGACCCCGCGAACTTCGTCCGCGACGGCTCGGAAGTCCGCGGGTGTGACGAGGTCGGGAAAGCGGCTTGGGCTTACCGCAGCCGTCCCCGGCTCGAGCCCACGAACCTCCGCGATCTTGCCGACCACCTTCTCTCCCGGAAGGTGTCCGCCGGTGCCCGTCTTGGCTCCCTGCCCTCCCTTGAAGTGAAAGGACTGGCAGCGGCTCACCCGATCTAGACTCCAGCCGAAACGAGCCGATGCCAACTCGTAGAAGTAGCGGGAATTGGCCTCCTGTTCTTCTGCGAGCATGCCCCCTTCTCCCGAGCAAATGCCTGTGCCCGCACCTTCGGCCCCGAGTGCGAGCGCGATCTTCGCCTCCTCCGACAAAGCCCCGAAGCTCATGTCGCTCACGAAGATCGGAATCTCCAGTCGCAGAGGCTTCGCCGCACGAGGCCCAATGACGAGCTCGGTCCCGACCGCGTCCTCGTCGGCGAGCGGGCGGCGGGCCAGCTGACCACTCAGGATCTGGACGTCGTTCCAGCGGGGAAGCTCCGTGAGGGGCACACCCATCGCGGCGACCTTCCCGTGGTGACCGATCCCCTCAGGACCTTTCCGCGCCAACTCCTGGATGTACCCGTTGAACGGCTCTTCCGCGGTACCATGCGGGTCCTGGTAAGAGCCCAGGTACTCGTCGCGACGGAAGGGCTGCGGGTTATCCGCGGCCCAGTACTCGATCTCGGCCTCGTCCACGAACACGGCGTCGCCTTCGACCCATGCCTGGAAGCGATGCAGCGCCTCGTCGTTGTTGTACTCGCTGACGCCGGTGTCGTATCGGTAGTCCCACCCGTGCACGCCGCAGATGAGGTTCGGGCCATCGATGTGTCCGTCGGCGAGTAGCGCCCCTCGGTGATGACAACGGCCGTAGAGCACGCTCACCGCCTCGTCGTGGCGGATGACCACGAGGTCGACATTGGCCACCAGCGCATGCGCGGGACTCCGGTCCGCGAGGTCACTCCAGCGAACGACCTGCTTAGGACGACGATCCATTACATCTCCTCTCCATTGCGAGCGAGTACCGTGGTACGCATTGCGTCTACTCGGGCGGCCAAGAACTTTTTCACTGTCTTCACTTGGGCGGCATCGGACCCGCTCGACACGATCTCCTGGGCACCAAGCACTGCACCCACCCAGCCCTCGGTGTGCCACGCGCCCGGACCCGCCAACGCAGGAAGGACGTCGGCGCTGGGCGGTGGCCAACCATTCACGTAGAAGTACGGGTCGGGAATCTTGTCGTCCCCCGGGGAGAAGCCGGTCCCGACGTACGCGGCTTCGTCGCTACCGTCCGTCGCAGGGAACGTGAGGAGGGTGGCCAGATCGAAGTGGTGTGGCCAGCAGCGGATCGGTGAGGCCTCACCCACGGAAGCGAACATCTCCTCTAGCGTCTGTTGCGCGTTGCCGTACCACGCGGCCAGCTCCTCGAGAGCCCCGACAGCGGGCTCGAGGGGCTGGTCCGACCCGCCGGGCTGCTGAGGGAGATCGTACTCGGGCCAAGCCATCCGCCCCGCGTCCGCCCCGCGCACCTTGGCCACAAGATTGCCCAGCCAGGCGAGGGCCTCAGAGGGTCGCTGACCCCGCAGATCGAGGGACCCCAGGCGGTCCTTCGAGCGCCAGACCTCCGCGGTGAAGCTCGGTACGATCACCCTGGCGACCAGCCCGTCATCTGTCGTCCCACTCTCGAAGCCCCTATGCCGTTCCGCCCAGGTCGTGCTTCGGTGGCTGTCGTCGTCCCGCGCCTCCAGCAGTGCCTGTCCGAACGAGGGGAGCAGTTGCACCGAGTGGTGAAGGTGCAAACGGGTATTGCGGAGCGCCGTCGCATCTACGGTGCCGAGCGCTCGCCACGCCATTCGAGATCCCTCGGTGTCCTGGACATTGGGCACGGGGCTCAACTCCTTTGTCGGGATTCGGGCAGGAGCGGGGGGCGCTTCCCAACCTCTGGCTTCGGGTCGAAGTTCCACAAGGTGGCCCACCGTGGCAAAGAAGTTCCTCGCAGCGGGCAAAGCATGAAGAAGTGGATCCCACGAATCATCGGCGGGTCGGCCCTGTTCCTAGTCCTCGTCGTAGCGGCGGTGCTCGTCACGGCGCGCCTCCACGACGGGCCCATCGATGGCGCCCTCGAGATCGTTGCAGCTGGACCGTTCGAGTCAGGCGAGATGCACACCGGGCCCGAACCCGATTGGAGCTTCCTGCGCGACTACGTCACCGTGGAGTTTCAGCTCCTCGAGCCGCCGCGTTCGCGCACCACATGGATCATGGAGCACGACAACCGGATCTTCATCGTGTCCGGCTACATGAACTCGTGGTACGGCAAGCTCTGGAAGCACTGGCCGGGTGATGCGGCGGAGGACGGCCGCGTCATCCTGAGGGTCGACGGCAAGCTATACGAGCGACAGATGGTTCGTGTCCTCGAAGGCGAGGTCGTCCGTCCGGTTCTAGCGGAGCTGTCGAGGAAGTACACGGGTGGAGGCCCGATCCCCGTCGAAGAAATCAGCTCGGGCAATACCTGGATGTTCGAGCTGACGCCCAGGCCCTGACCGAGAGGCGCCTAGACACTCGCTAGCGCGCCGGCCTCCAACCCACGCCGCACAACGGCCGCGGGCGGCTCACCATAGAGCGTCGTACGCTGACGCGGACGGCGGCCCGTCGACTCGATCAGAGCCAACATCTCCTGGGGCGACGTTTCCTGACCATGGATCGTGCCAGCGGCCCGCGTGATGCTCTCGTTCATGAGCGTGCCGCCCAAGTCGTTTACACCGGCGGCTAAACACGCCGCCACTCCCTCATGCCCGAGCTTCACCCAGCTCGCCTGGATGTTGGTCACATGCGGATGGAGGGCGAGTCTGGCGATCGCGTGCATCAGGACGACCTCGCGGAAGGTCGGACCACGACGCGCATTGCCCTTGAGGTACATCGGTGCTTCACGGTGCACGAAGGGCAGCGGCACGAATTCGGTGAAGCCGCCCGTTCTCTTCTGTAGCGACCTGACCCGCAAGAGGTGCCTTGCCCAATTCCGCGGGGCGTCGATGTGGCCGAACATGATCGTGGCGGTCGTGCGGAAGCCTACGCCGTGGGCCGTCTCCATCACTTCGAGCCACTGCGATGTATTGATTTTGTCGGCGCAGATGACCTGCCGCACCTCGTCATCCAGGATCTCGGCCGCGGTGCCCGGCAACGTGTCCAGCCCCGTCGTCTTCAGCTTCCGCAGAAACTCCTCGATCGAGATACCCAACGTCTCCGCGCCCTGCCACACCTCCAGTGGCGAGAAGGCGTGGATGTGCATTTCCGGCACGGCCTCCCTGACCGCGTCGACGATGTCCAGGTACGTCTGGCCGGTGTAGTTCGGATGAATCCCACCCTGCATGCAGACCTCGGTGCCGCCGCGCTCCCACGCTTCGGTCGTGCGGCGCTGGATCTCCTCGAGAGGCAAATCGTAGGGACGGCCGCGCAGGTTATCCGAAAGCTTGCCCTTCGAGAACGCGCAGAACTGGCACTTGAAGTAGCAGACGTTGGTGTAATTGATGTTGCGGTTCACGACGAACGTGACCGTGTCGCCATTGAGTTCGCGGCGCAGCGCGTCAGCGGCCTGAGCGACCGCGTTGACCTCGTCGCCCCGAGCCTGGAAGAGTCGCACCACCTCCGCCTCACTGAGGTCCTCACCCGACCGCGCGCGCCGAAGAATCGTGGTCAGCTCGTCCGCGACGTGGCGCGGCGGGGCTCCTATGCGGGCGAGTACCCCCTGTGGCGGCGCGGTCGGCTCACCGGGAGACCAGTCGTCCACCCTGGGAAATCCCTCGCCGTCGGTCAGGTCCAACACCCGCGAGACCAGGCCCGCGTCCACCCAAGTCCCCGGATCGCTCGCGAAAGCAGGATAGATCGTCAGGCGCTCGTGGAGCTGCTTGCCGGCGACCGCCGTCTCGCGAGCCAGCTCCTCGAGGTGAGGCCAGGGCGCCTCTGGATTCACGAAGTCCGGAGTCAGCGGGGAGACGCCACCCCAGTCGTTGATTCCAGCCGCCACGATCTGCGGCAGCACGCCGGGGCTCAGGTTCGGCGGCGCCTGCACGCTCATCTCGGGTCCGAAAAGGATGCGCGTAATTGCGATCGTCCACAGCAGCTCGTCGAGGTCCGGCTCGGGCGCTTCGGCCATCCGAGTGTCGGCTTTGGCGCGAAAATTCTGGACGATGATCTCTTGGACGTGACCGTATCGCTCGTGTAGATCCCGGATGGCGAGGAGGGACTCGACACGTTCGAGTCGCGTTTCACCAATCCCGATGAGAATCCCTGTCGTGAACGGGATCTTGGCTTCTCCCGCGTCCGCCAGGGTTTGGAGGCGCACGGCCGGCACCTTGTCAGGAGAGCCGTAGTGGGGCAGTCCCTTCTGCATGAGACGGTCCGACGCGGACTCGAGCATGATGCCCATCGACGGCGACACGGCGCGCAGCGAGGCCATCTCTGACGGCGTCATCGTGCCGGGATTCAGATGCGGCAGCAGGCCCGTTTCATCGAGAACGGCCCGCGCGGCGTCGTGCAGGTATTCGAGGGTCGTTTCGTAACCCATCT
>JAOTVA010000025.1 GCA_029863645.1 Gemmatimonadota bacterium | reverse complement strand
ACTGGAGACACTGCGCGCCTTCCCGGCGGCGAAGATGCGTTCGAGCGCTCCTCCCGGAGCGGCGAGGTCGAGTGAGTCTCCCGTGAGTTGGATATCCCCCGAGACGGCGAACGGCCGCTGCCGCGCTGGAACGGAGTCCGGTGGCGCCCGCCTGGCCGTGATGTCCGAGGCCAGGACCGCCATCGGCACGGCGACCATGTGGTCGATCTCCCCGCCAAGAAGGCGAAGCACGATCCGCGGGGCCGTGACGCGCAGGTCCTCGCCCGTGAGCACGGCATCGTCCAGCGCGTACACCTCGTCCGACCCGTCGGCCGCGGAGGTGAGTGTGATGGTCCGGCCGACTAGCTCGTAGGTGTCCCCTTCGACCCTCGCCGAGCCCGCAAGAACCAGCTGGCCCACTTCTCCGGTGTATTCGGCCGAGTCCGCGAACGCGAGGAGCGAATCGCGCTCGATCTCGACCGTTCCCGTGGCGTTGAAGTAGGAATTGCCTCGAAACACGAGGAGGTCTCCGACCACGAGGTAGGCCTCGGGCTCAGCGGGCTCGGGTTGCGCGGCGACATCGGCATCCGGCTCAGCCGATGTGGTATCCGCCGGCTCGTCCATGGTAGTCTCGTCCTCGACGGCCTCGGCACGCTTGGGGTATACCGTGGCGCGCGGCCTCAGGCCGTCTGAGCCGGTCGTCACCGTCATCTCTTCGATGTCCCGATACTCCGTCTGCCGAAGATACACGAGGTCCCCGTTCTCGACGGTGGATCCGTCCTCGAAATTCGTGACGAAGACGCGTCCCTGTGCCTGCAGTCGGCCCACGTTGGTGAAGTACCGGGCGTTGTTGGCCCTCAGCTCCCGCTGTCGATCGATGTAGCGGACGGAGCCGTACAGGATGGACATCGCATCGACCTGATACGCGACCGCTGAGTCGGCCCAGATCTCCACGCCGTCCGCACACTCGAAGTGCGGCGTATCGAGCCGCGTGATGGTGCCGCCCCGCGGGTCTCTCTCGGTGCGCACCCTCGTGCTCCCCTCACCAAGGGCGCACCCCTCTTGGGCGGCGGCCTGGTCGGGCAGGGCGATCGTCAGGATCGCCAGGATCGCGAACCCAGCCAGGCCGGCGGACGACAACAGGGCGCGCGAGGCCGCCACGGGGCCCTAAAAGACCTGGAGTGCGCCGCGGGGATTTCGCACGTCGACGTTTTCGAACGCGATGTCGGACTCGAACGACGAGCCGCGGGTCACCGACCCATCGGCCAACGTGCGAACCGTCGCCGAGTCACTCCACACGCGGTCGATGCTCGGGTCGTAGTTGATTTCGGCGCTCTCGATCTTGCTGCCGTCGGTATGGACGAGCAGCACGACGTCGCCCTTGGACAGCATGCGATCGGATTCCTGGTCCCACTCCCCTTCCCGACCCGTGACCGTCGCGCGATCCCTCCCGTTCTCATCGAAGAACACCGCCGTCATCCCGCGCAGGTCGATCTTGGACGAGTCGGCGTACGTAAAGGCGGTATCCGCCTGGATTCGACCTTCTCGCACGCCCGTGGCAGTCATGTACGCCACCATGCCGAACACGATGGGCGACTCGAGGCCTTCCATCTCGCTCGAGGCCGTCCCGGGTGTGTTGACGTCCACCTGGCAGGCACCCGCCGCGATAAGGGCGGCGGGAAGCAGGAAGCGCCTAAGCAGGGCGCTTCGTCTACGCGTCTGATCCATTCGCTATACGGCTCCAGCTTTCATGAGATCGTGGAGGTGTACGACGCCGAGTAGGCGCCCATCGGCCTCTACCACCGGGAGCGCCATCACGCCGTGCGTCTCCATGCGGTTCGCCGCCGCCGCACCCAGCTCGTTTGGGTCAGCGGTCTTCGGCTCCCGGGTCATAACCTCAGTGATGCTCCGGACCATGAAGTCTTCATCCCGTTCCATGAGACGCGCCAGGTCGCCGGATGTGACGACCCCGCGCAGACGGTGCCCCGCATCGACAATCGGGACCGTCCCACGCATTTGGGCAATCGGCGCGATGGCATCCTGTACGGTCGCGTCCTCGGAAAGGCTAGGGTACGTCTGGGAAATCATGACGTCTGCTACACGCACGGAGAGCTTTCGTCCCAATGCTCCTCCCGGGTGCAGTGCCGCGAAGTCCTCGACCCGAAAGCCCTTGAGTTCCAGGACGGCCATCGCGAGCGCATCGCCCATGGCCAGGCTCGCCGTGGTCGATGCGGTGGGGACCAGGTCCATCGGTCCCGCTTCCTGCCCAACCGACGAGTCCAGGACGGCCGTCGCATGCTCGGCGAGCGGACTGGTCACACACCCGACGATCGCCACAATCGGCACGCTCAAGCGCAGCAGGTGATCCACCAACCCGCCGAGCTCGGCGACGTCGCCCGACTTCGATACGAGCAGCGCCACGTCTTCGGCACGCACGATCCCCAGGTCGCCGTGCAGCGCCTCGACCGGGTGAAGGTAGATGGCTGGCGTGCCGGTAGAGGTCAGCGTCGCGGCGACCTTTCTCGCGACGTGGCCGCTCTTGCCCACCCCACTTACCAGGACCCTCCCCGCGGTCCCCGCCAGGAGCCGACACCCATGGACGAAGTCGTCTCCGAGGCGGTCGCGCAGCGCCTCTACCGCGGCGGCTTCCACGGCGAGCACACGACGGCCCGCCTCGACCAGTGCGGCGTCCGACAGCGACTTCATGAGCCGCTTCGCTCCTCCACATAAGCCTCGATCACCTGGTGGAGATCGCCGCGTGCTTCCAGCAAGGCTTCGCAGAATTCGCGCACGGCGCCGCGCCCACCCTGCTTGGTCGACGTCCACTTAGCGATGCCGAGCACGGGTGCGGTCGCATTCCTCACGGCCGCGGGTAGTCCGACGCGGCGAAGCACGGCGAGGTCAGGGATGTCGTCGCCCAGCATGGCTACGGCGTCCCAACCAATGCCCTTTCGCGCCATCAGACCTTCGATGGCGGGCATCTTGTACGCATCCGGCGTTTGGTGGCATTCGACGCCGATCTCCTTAGCGCGCAGCTCGGTGGCCGTGGAGACTCGCCCGGAAAGGAGCGCGACGTCCAGTCCCCCCCACATGAGCATCTTGATGCCGACGCCGTCCTGAATGTCGAAGCGCTTCAGCTCCACCGCCTCGCCGCTCTCCGTGGCGCCCATGTACACGCCCGCGTCGGTGAGGACACCGTCCACGTCGAAGACCACGAGCTCGATCGAAGCGGCGAGGACCGTGTCCACGGGGTTGTCGGGGCCGGTCATGCCGGCGTTTCCGCGGAGGGGGCTAGTGCCGCCCGGATGGCTAGCACGTCCCGCATCAGAGCTGGGAGCGCGTCGAGTCTCAGCATGGTCGATCCGTCGGAGGGAGCGCGGGTGGGGTCGGGGTGGACCTCCACATACAGGCCATCGCAGCCCGCGGCTGATGCGGCGCGGGCCAAGGCGGGTATGTGGTCGGGGTCTCCGCCGCTCGAGCCGGCGTCTCGCCCGGAGCGCTGCACGGAGTGCGTGGCGTCGAAGATCGCCCTCGCATCAGTCGCGGCGCGAAGCCGACGGAACGATCGCATGTCCACGACCAGGTCTCCGTAGCCCAATGCGGTACCGCGTTCGGTCACCGTGACCTCCGCCGCACCCGAGCGCCGCAGCTTGTCGACCGCGCCGGCCATCTCCTCGGGCGCCATCCACTGTCCCTTCTTCACGTTGACGGGAAGGCCGGTGGCGCCAGCTGCGACCAGAAGATCGGTTTGCCTGCACAGGAAGGCCGGAATCTGGAGAACGTCGACGACCTCAGCCGCCGCTGCGGCCTGGGCCGGCTCGTGGACGTCCGTGAGGATTGAGAGCTGGGTCGCGTCTTTCACGGCCGCGAGCAGCTTCAACCCCTCCGCGAGTCCCGGGCCACGCGGCGAGCCCAGCTTTGCACGGTTGGCCTTGTCGAACGAGGCCTTGAAGATGACCGGCAGCTCGAACTCCCTCGCCAACGCGGAGAGGGACCGCGCGACGACCAGGTTCAGGGCATCGTCTTCGAGGACACACGGTCCGGCGATGAGCATGAAGCGATCGAGCATGTCACCGCCACCCTTCTTCTAGACGCCAGCGGGCTCGCGAAGGCGCGCCGCGCGGCCCTCTGAGGCGTACCGGGCAGCAGCCCCGACGAACGATGCGAAAAGGGGATGGGGACGCGTGGGCCGACTCTTCAGCTCCGGATGGAACTGGCCCGCGAGGAACCATGGATGGTCCGAGATCTCGACCATCTCCACCAACGACCCATCGGGCGACGTGCCGCTGATAGTCATTCCGTGCTCGATGAGCAGGTCGCGATAGTGGTTGTTCACCTCGAATCTGTGGCGATGTCGCTCTGAGATCTCGCCCACGCCGTAGATCTCCCGTGCGCGGGTTCCCTCCTTGAGCACGCAGGGGTACGCGCCGAGTCGCATGGTGCCGCCTTTCGCGGTGACCTGGAGCTGCGAGTCAAGCAGGCAGATGACGGGATCGGCCGAGTCCTCGGCGAACTCCGAGGAATGAGAGTCCTCGAGGCCACACACGTTCCTGGCGTACTCGATGACCGCGCATTGGAGCCCGAGACAGATGCCGAAGAAGGGCATCTCGTGCTCCCTCGCCCAGCGCAGGGCCTGCAGCATCCCTTCCACACCCCGCGGACCGAAGCCCCCGGGAATCAGGAGCCCGTCGTAGTCCTTCAGGTCCGCCATCCCCTCACTGCGGTCGAAGTGCTCGGAAGAAAGCCACTCGATCTGGACCTTCACATCGTTGGCGATTCCGCCGTGAATGAGCGCCTCCTGGATCGACTTGTACGAGTCGACGAGGGCCGTGTACTTGCCCACGACCGCAATCCTGGCTTCGCCAGACGAGGGTTGGAGGACGCGGTGGACCATCTCCGTCCACGGCTTCAGGTCCGGTTTAGGCGCCTCGAGGTTCAGCTTCTCCAATATGAAATCGTCCAGGCCCTGCTCCGTGAGCTGGAGTGGAACCTCGTAAATCGTCTCCAAGTCGCGCGACTCGATGACGCCGTCCAGCTCGACGTTGGTGAAGAGCGCAATCTTCTTGCGGATCTCTTCACTCAGAGGCTGCTCGGTGCGGCAGATGAGCACGTGGGGCTGGATTCCGATCTCCATGAGCTCGCGCACCGAGTGCTGCGTCGGTTTCGTCTTGAGCTCCCCGGCCGCAGCCAGGTAGGGCACCAGCGTGAGATGCACGAAGATCGCGTTGTCGCGCCCGACTTCTTGGCGGAACTGCCGGATGGCCTCCAGGAAGGGCAGCGACTCGATGTCACCGACTGTGCCGCCGATCTCGGTGATGACCACGTCGTTGTCTGCGGCCAGGCGCCGGATGCCCAGCTTGATCTCGTCGGTGATGTGCGGAATCACCTGGACGGTCGAGCCGAGATAGTCTCCACGCCGTTCCTTGTTGATGACGGTCTGGTAGACGCGACCTGTCGTGACGTTGTTCGCCTGGGACAGCGACTCGTCGATGAAACGCTCGTAGTGGCCCAGGTCGAGATCCGTCTCGGCGCCATCGTCCGTGACGAACACCTCGCCGTGTTGGAACGGCGACATGGTTCCGGGATCCACGTTGATGTAGGGATCGAACTTTTGGAGCGTCACCCGAAGGCCGCGCTCCTTCAGCAGTCGTCCGATCGACGCTGCTGCGATCCCCTTCCCCAAAGACGATACGACGCCGCCGGTGACGAAGATGTATTTCGTGGGTCGTTCGGGGGTGTCTGTCATGGCTCCAGTCATACCAGGGTGGCTGCTCTCTTCTGACCCAACATCTCTTCCATCCGTAGCACGTCGGCCGCCGTGTCTACGCCCGGGTCCGCCGATCCGACGATCGCGACCCCGATTCTTAAGCCCGCCTCGACAGGCCTCAGTTGCTCCAGTTGCTCCAGGCGCTCCAGCTGAGAGGGCGCCAACGCGACCCAGTCGTGTAGTGCGTCCCGGGTGTATGCGTAGATGCCCACGTGCCTCAGGAACGGCTCTCGCTCCAGCTCTTCGCCCGCGGGCTTCTCGTCCCTCTTGTACGGGATCGGCGCACGGGAGAAGTAGAGAGCCCGTCCGTTGGCTGCCCTCGTGACCTTAACCACGGAGGGATCTTTCCGCGCCTCCTCGGACATGAGCGGCGTCGCACAGGTGCCGACGTCCCAGCCGCCGCTCTGAACCAGCTCGATGGCGGCACGCAGGTGCGACTCCTTCAGGAGGGGCTCGTCGCCCTGCACGTTCGCGATGAACGGATAGGACGCATAAGCGGGGCGGTCCGCGACCTCCGCGACCCGGTCGGTGCCCGACGGGTGCGCTCCCGACGTCATTTCCACGGGGGCACCCAGGGCACGGCAGACCTCGGCGACCTCTTCGGAGTCGGTAGCCACGACTGCGTGGTCGAGGACCGACATGCGCTCAACACGGCGCCAAACCCACTCGATGAGGGGTCTACCTAGGAGGGGGTAGAGCGGCTTGTTGGGGAGGCGGGTCGACGCGAGCCGGGCCGGCACGATGCCGAGAACCTGGCCGCTCAAGGGGCTTTTCCGTGCCCAACGAGGCGGTGCGTCGATGCAAAACTCACGCCCGGAAAGCTACCGGCAGCCGGGGGGGAGGGTCAACCGGAGGGGAACGCCAGCTTGTGCTACGCCCCGTTCAAGTCCTGATCGATACGGGGTAGGAACGAAAAGACGATGAGGCAGAACGCGAATCCCGACTGGAAAAGGAGTAGCGCGAGCGCGGTCAGGTACACGGCCGGCATCGCCCTGACCAGGTTCGCGAGCAAAAGCAGGCTCACGGCAAGCAGCGTGAGAAGCAGGGTCGGGATGATCACCCGGCGCTGGAAGCGGCTGGGCGTGAGGCCCGCGCGCCCCAACGTGAGGATCGCCCTCTGGAGCCACCAGTAGTACGTCAGTGTCGCGGTCAGTAGCAGGAGGCTCGAGGCGGTCCAGGCGAGACGAGGTCGGACGCCGTACCCGGACAAGATCACCGGGATGAGCGAGAAGCCCACGACGAGTAGGCTCGTGAGAAGCATCGCGCGCATGCGCACGCTCAGGACCCGCGGGTCGTCGGCCGAAGTGCCGCGGCCCAAGATGCTGACGAGCGACGCGAATCCGGCGAAGGCGACCGCAACTTCGGCGACCGTTAAGAGGACGTCAGATTCGGGCACGGCGCCACTCGGAGTGCAACGGAATCGTCAAAGGCTCAAGAAATTGGCGAGCAGTTGCTTCCCGTGCTGGCTGAAGAGGGACTCGGGGTGGAACTGCACGCCCCACAGGGGCAGCTCGCGATGCCGCATCGCCTGCACCTCGCCCTCGTCTGAAGGATCACTGCTCCACGCGACGGGCTCTAGCGCGGCCGGTAACGCGGTCGCATCGGTTACGAGCGAGTGATAGCGGGCGACGTCGAAGGGGGATGGCACACCTGCGAAAATGCCGGCTCCCTCGTGCCGCACGGGTCCGGTCTTGCCATGCATGATCCGGTGCGCCCGCACGGTCCGACCGCCAAAGGCTTCGCCGAGGCTCTGGTGTCCAAGGCAGACCCCGAGCATGGGGGTACCCTGTCCTCCCAGCTCACGGAAGACGTCGATGCTGACCCCGGCCTCTTGGGGCGTGCACGGCCCCGGCGAGACGACGACCCGCTCAGGCCGCATTTCAGCGAGCTCCGCGACCGACTTCTCATCGTTGCGCACCACGACGGGATCCGCGCCCAGGTCGCCGAGGAACTGGACGAGATTGAACGTAAACGAGTCGTAATTGTCGATGACAAGAAGCATTGGGCGAAGAATCTAGCCGGCGCGCACGTAGCGACCAATGAGTGGATCTTGCGGGGGGCGGGTAAGGTACCAAACGTCCGGTACGTCTCGGTATACGGAGATCGACCTTGTATACGCGTTGCATCGTCTGCGCTTCGCCCTTCGAGCCCAACGAAGAGTTGGGTCACCTTCCCAACGGGAAGAGGCTGGCGTTCGATCCGGGACGCGGCCGTCTCTGGGTGGTGTGCCGGACGTGTCGCCGTTGGTCGCTCACCCCGATCGAGGACCGCTGGGAGGCGCTCGAAGAGCTCGAAAAGCTCACGACCGACAAGGCGCATCTGCTGTCCCAGACGGACAACATCGCGCTCCTCAGGCACGGAGGGCTGGAGGTGGTGCGCGTGGGGCGGGCCGAACTCAGTGAGGAGGCGTGGTGGCGGTACGGCCGGGAGCTCGCGTCTCGGCGCCAGACGTGGCAGACGCTAGGCTTTGCGGGGACGCTGGCCGCCGGCGCGGTCCTCGTCGGGAGTTGGGCTACCGGTGGGCTGACGTTCTTCGGCGCCTGGCTGATCATGGGCCACGGGAGCGAGACCGTTCGCGACGGTGCCCGGTGGCTTCGCTTCGGAAGTACGGCGTGGCAGGGTGAGGGGCGCTGTGAGCGATGCGGAGCGGTTCAGGACGCCATCACCTACCGCGACCGAGCGGGGCTGGGCCTCTTCCCTAGCGAGAACCCTGGTGAGATCGACCTCGTGGCACGCTGCACCCGCTGCGGAACATACCGAGACGGAGGTCTCCGCCTGCGGGGTCAGGAGGCCGAGCACACGCTGAGGCGCGTGCTGGCGTATCACCACTTCGCCGGCGCGTCAGAGCGGCGCGTCATGTCGGCCACGCGTCTGATCCAGGAGGCTGGGTCGCCCAAGGACCTGACGCGCATTGTCGTGAAGGACGGACGGCGCCTCGGGGACCTGCAGCGTACGGGGGGTATCGCGCTGGAGATCGCGACCAACGAGGCGTCCGAGCAGCAGTTGCTCGAGCTCGAGCTCGCCGAGCTCGAGGCCCACTGGAAGCGAGAGGAAGAGCTCGCCTCCATCATCGACGGCGAGCTAACGCCGATGCCGATGCTCGAGACGCTCAGGCGGCGGGTGACCCGCGGGGGCTAGTAGTCCACCGGCCTGAGGTAGAACTCGCCGATCGCACTCGAGGAGAGCACAGCCACCGTCGGTAGCTCGCGCTTCCAGTGAGTCGACTGCAACCGCCGCGACACCACTTCGATCGCAGCGGCGTCGAAGCCAATGCGGATCAGCTCGTCGGGCCGGTAACCGCGGAGCAGCCAGTGCAGGATGGGGTCGGCGGCGTGGTACGAGACACCGAGTTCATCTTCGTCCGTCACCCCGTGGACCAGATCCGCCGTGGCGGGCTTGTCGATGATCACCTCAGGCACCTCGAGATGGCGTGCGAGCGCCCAGACCTGAGTCTTGAACAGGTCACCCAAAGGGTTGATCGGCGGAGAATCGTCGGCGTGCCACGTGAAGTAGCCGAGCAGTCGCTCGCTCTTGTTTCCCGTCCCCAACGGGAGCGCCCTCAGCTTGGCCGACTGGTCGAAGAGGATCACCGCCCTCAGCCTGGCCATCAGATTCCCCTTCCGAAGGGGACTGATGTCGGGTTCGTACTCGTCCACGTACCGATCGATCGGATCGCTGATATCGACGGTGTGGCCCTGCGCCCCGGTGGCCTCGAGCGCCAAGGAGGCATGGTCCAGACTCTCCTGGCTCGACGTTCGATACGGGAGTCGGAAGCCGTACACGTTTTCCGCACCTAATGCGCGGCACGCGAGCGCCAGCGACACAGCAGAGTCCACGCCGCCGGATACCCCGACCACGACGCGCTCGAACGAGCGGCGGCGTTGGACCTCTTCCCTGATGAACGCGACCAGAGTTCGCTCCACCAGCTCCAGGTCGAGGTCGAGCGTGCTGGGGTCGTGAAGCGCCTCGTTCACCGTGGGCAGCTCACCTCGTCCGGAGAGCATCGGGTGAACGTCTACCGGATCTTCCCGCTCTTCTCCTTCCGTCGGCTCGGCCCCTCCCCTTCCGGTCACCCGATCGAGAGAACGTTGCAGGTGGGGCAGAGCCTGCTCGAGGTCAGACAGCGACGGGGATGCGTCGCGGACCCGTTCGAGCGCCGTCGCGTCCAAGGCCGCGATCGTGACCGCTTCCTCCAGGAGGGGACCACGCGCCAGGATTTGGCCGTCCGGTCCGACCGCGATGGAGCCGCCCGGAAAGAGTTTGCCTCCCTCCGAGCCCGTGAGCTGGGCGACGGCCACGAAGACGCCGTGTTCGACAGCCGTCTCGGGAACCAGACGGTCCCAGCGATCAAGATTCGCGGGGCGGCCCGCGCCGGAGGGCGCAAAATCTCTAGCCGGGGAGGCGCTGACCACCAGAAGCAGCTCGGCTCCATCGAGCGCCAGGATCGTGGCCGGAAGCGAGTGCCACGCCTCCTCGCAGATGAGCATGCCGATGCGGCCGAACCGCGTGTCGAAGGCTCGCACTTCGGGGCCTGGTTCCACGAAACGTGCTTCGTCGAAGACGCCGTAGGTGGGTAAGAACATCTTCCGGTGTACGTGCCGGACGCTCCACGCCGAACCGGCCGGTTCCAAGTACACGACGCTGTTATAGAGCCGCCTGCGCCAGCGCTCGTAGAAGCCGACGACGAGATCGGGCGCCTGCTCGGGCGGTGACCCCAGCGCCTCGGCGACGTGTTCGACCTCTTGAGCCGCCTCGGCGACACCCCCCTCGAGGAAGTATCCCGAGAGCGCGGTTTCTGGGAAGACCACGACGTCGGCGTGGGCCGATTCCTCCGTCACGATCGTGGCGACACGCGCGAGATTACCCTGCGTGTCCGCCTTTTTCGGCGTGAATTGTACCAGCGCCACGCGGAGTGGCGGTCGGGTTCGAGCTTGATTCATCGACGGCGCTGCCGTATCGGTCTATAGGGGCTAGCATATCGCCCCTCGGGCTCAGGGATAAAAGGTACTGGTTCCGGGGTCTCGGAACACATTATGGAATGGAAGGCACCCGCTTCCGCTCGAAGAGGAACGAGGCTTGCAGGGGCGGGGTTTAATCCCCGAATCGAAACAGACGACGCAAAGGCTGACGCATGAAGAACCGCACCGTCGCATCCCTGCTCCTCGCCCTGGCGCTCCTCGTGCCCGGCGTTTCTGCCCAGGACCGCGGAGCCGCTGACCGGCTCAGCTCGCGGCGTCCTCAAGAGGCGGACGTCATCACCGATGCGATCCGGGCGATCTCCCGGATGCACATGGAGGAGTTCACCGACTCCATGTTGTGGGAGGCCGCCATCGACGGGCTCATCGCCTCGCTCGACGATCCGTACGCGGAGCTGTTCACACCTGTGGAGTCCACCCAGTGGGAGCAGGAGACGACGGGAAATTACTCGGGCATCGGTCTGCAGATCACGATCCTGAACGAGGAAGTCACCGTCACGGGCGTCTTTCGCGGTTTCCCGGCGAGCCAGGCCGGCCTCCTCGTCGGTGACGTCATCGTCGGCGTGAACGGAAACGAGGCCTTCGACTGGGACACGCAGACGGCCGCCGACTCTATTCGAGGCCCCGCGGGCACGAATGTAAACGTGCGGGTCCAGAGAAGCGGCTACGAGCGGCCCTTGGCGTTCGACATTACGAGGGCCGAGGTCCACGTCCCCGCCGTCGAACACGGCCTGCTCCGCGGCAACATCGGATACGTCATCATGGATCGCGTTGCTCGAGGCGCGGCCGACGAGATGAGCCAGGCGCTCGAAGACTACGAGGACGCGCGCGGCCTCATTATCGATCTGCGACGGAATCCGGGCGGATTCCTGGACGAGTCTCTCGACCTCGCCGATCTCTTCCTGGAGCGGGGCGCCACACTGGCGAGTACCGTCCAGCGGAGTGCCGGCGGTGCGGTGGACAGCCCCGATAGCGAGTCCTACCTGGACCGTATGCCGGTGCGCGTCCCCAATCTTCCTGTGGTCATCCTCGTGGACGAGTTCACCGCGTCAGGCGCAGAGATCCTCGCCGGTGCCCTGCAGGATTACGATCGCGCGTTGGTCCTCGGTACGCGCTCGTTCGGGAAAGGGGTGGTGCAGACTGTCATGGCGCTGCCCCACGACCGGCGTCTGCGCTTCACGACTGGCGTGTGGCTCACGCCTCTGGGCCGGTCGCTCCAGCGCGGGCGTGACCGCCAGATGAGACCTCTAGAGGAGGATCTCGAATCACTGCCGCGCGTCACGACGCCCGGCGGCCGCGAGCTCGTCAGCGGGGGGGGCATCTTCCCTGACATCGCGATCGAGTCCGACACGCTCCGTCTGCCCGAGCAGGAGTTCGTGCGCGTCGTCAGCGAGTCGCAGTATCCCCTCGGACAGCGCTTGCAGGAGCTCGGCTTCAACGTCGGCGCCGCACTCCGCACGGCCGGCCAGCCGCCCGCCCTCGGCGACGAGGCGTTCGCGGCCTTCCTCGCTTCGTTGGTGTCGGAGGGGCTGCCGGCCGACCTCGTGTCCGACCCCATGGTGCAGGAGTACCTGCGCTGGCAGGGTCAACTTGCGGTCGCACAGCGCATGGACGACATCGGCGCCGAGGCTGACTTCCGCTCGCGACGCGATCGGGTGCTTGCCGAGGCGATCCGCCTGCTGAGCACGTCGACCACACAGGCCGACCTGTTCCGGGCAGCTGAGGAGGAGAACGCCAGCAGAGCCGCAGCGAGGACCGCGGCGCCCGATACGTCCGCGGGCTCGGTACACTGACCGACACGGTCGGCTCCGGGTCAGCTCCGCGGGTGGAAGCGGCGGTGCATGTCGCGTAGGTAGTCGCGGTCCAGGTGCGTGTAGATCTGGGTCGTTGCGATGTCGGCGTGGCCCAAGAGCTCCTGAACAGCGGCCAGGTCGGCGCCGCCCTCCACGAGGTGCGTAGCGAAGGTGTGGCGCAGGGTATGCGGCGAGACCTTCTTCGTGATCCCCGCCCGGCGCGTGGCATTCTTCACGATCGACCAAACGGCCTCCCTTCGCATCGGTTGGCCGCGGACGTTGAGGAAGACGCGCCCCGCACCCTTACCTCGGTCCAACGCTGACCTCACGTCGCGTAGGTAGCGGCCGAGGGCGACGAGTGCCGGCCCACCTACCGGCACCATGCGCTCCTTGGCTCCCTTGCCGAAGACGGTGGCCACCCCCTCGTCCAAGTCGAGCGAGGTAAGGGGCAGTTCCACCAGCTCGGAGACGCGCACCCCAGTCGCGTACATGAACTCCAGGATGGCCCGGTCGCGCCAGAAGAGCCGTTTTGAGGGATCCGGAGCGTCGAGAAGCCGCACGACTTCGTCGGTGGTGAGGAATTCCGGGAGCTTGCGAGAAACCCTGGGGGCTTCCAGGCGGTCGGTGGGATCGATCGTCACGGCACCCTCGGCGAGTAGGAAGCCGAAGTAGGTGCGGATCGCCGATTGCGCTCGGCGAATCGAGACCGGCGCGAGGCCGCCGTCCTTCAGCGCGAAGACCCACTCCCTCATCTGCCGGGGCGTGACTTCCGCTGGGTCATGAATACCCACGCCGACCACGAAGGCCTTCCAGCGCGTGAGGTCGCGTGTGTATGCGGCGACGGTGCGTGCCGACAAACCACGCTCGTACATGAGGAAGTCCTGAAACTGCTCGAAGCGGAACGCCGGTGCCGGGCTATTCATGGGGATGGTGGCGGGTACGCCACCACCAGGCGACCAGCGCGAGACCGAGAACGGCCGCGGTGGCCCCGAGCCCGATGTTGATCCCTTCCAGCAACCCACGCAGGCGGGGGAGGTTGTTGCCCGCCCACGCGCCCAGCCATACGAGACCCCCGTACCAGATCGCCGATGCCGCGGCGATGGGCAGCGCGACGGGGAGCCACCCCTGGTGGGTCACGCCTGCGAAGACAGGGACCACGGATCTAATCCCCGGAAGGAAGCGGGTGACGAAGATCGCCGGCGTACCCCAGCGGTCATAGAAGCCCGACATGCGTTCCAACTGCCGGGGATTGAGCAGGTGACGTCCCCACCCCGTTTCGAAGAACGCGCGTCCTCGCCAATAGCCCAGGCGATACATCACCAGCGCTGAAGTGACGTTGAAGAGCCACGTGACGAGAAAGACCCACCCGATGCTCAGCTCGCCGACCGACGACAAGAAGCCCCCGAGCGCCACGAAGGTATCGGCCGGGATCGCCGGCACGACGTTTTCCAGGGCCGAGCCGACGCCGAGGAGGAAGTACAGCGTGGGGGTCCCGAGACGCTCCATCCATGCGAGGAAGCTAGTCACGGGAGGAGGCCGGGGCTTCCGGCCCACGGCCGCTGTGCGCCGATCAGAGCCCCAGGGTCAGCGAGTGCGAATACTTCACAAGAACCGCGCGCTCCTGCGTGAGCGGAGGCACCGGGCTGAGCGAGAATCGATCGGAGTTGAGAGATTCGTTCCACACGATGTAGAGGTCGGTGCCTTCGCGTGGGTTCCACCTGAAGCGCGCGTTCACGGCGACGAGATTCTGATTGCTGTTGTATTGGACGAACGCCGAAAAGGACGTCTTGGTCGAGAAGGTGAACTCCGTGCGGGCCCGCAAGATGTGCGACGTAAAGGTGACATTCCGGCTCGAGAAGTCGATACGGTTGAACTCGTATGTGGTGCTCAGGCGCGCGTAGCGCGACACGGACCACGCCGGGGTGAAGGTGAACGACACGCGGTTGCCGTCATAGAACTGGCCGACGGTCACGCCTCCGCTCGGCCGGAAGATCCCTCCCGAGTTCGGCGAGTACGAAAGATGCCCGTCCGTGAACCAGTAGTCGCCGATGGGGACCGAGGCGTCGCTCGACAGGAGCAGGGGCCGGCGCAGGTCTTCGTAGCTCCGCGTGATGTTTCCCCTGAGCTGCTGGCCTCCGCGGGTCTGCAGAGAGCCCGAAATGCCGTAGGAGCCCGACTCCATCGAATCGTCCGGGTTCCGGCGCACGAAGTCGCCGTCGAAGCTGAACCCGTACCGGTTGATCGCCGATCCAGCGCCCGGCCGCCAGCCGTACCCCACGGTTCCGAACCCTCGCGTGTAGTCACGCCTGCGCAGGAAGCCCATCCCCGGCTCGAAGGCAGCGCCAGCGCGGGTGAGCGTCCCCTCGTAGGTCGGGCCGTCCGTTCCTCGACGCTGCCAATTGACTCGCATCAGGCTTCGGTCGAAGAAGTCCACAGGCCCCATCTCCGCATCGTCGAAGGTCTGGGACCAATTAACGGAGAGATAGTCGTTTCCGAACACCCGCACCGATGCATCCGTCCCGTAGAGCACGTTCGAGCTTCCGTCCGCGCCGAGACGGCTCGTGACGATGCCGCCCAAATACGAGGCGTCGTTCAAGAAGCGTCGGCGAAGTCGGGCGACCCCCAGGTTCTCCGACGGGGTCAGGCCCTCTTCTCCGGCCTGCATGTTGAGGAATCCCACATCCCAGTCGCCCAAGCGGCCCACGACGCGGGCGCCGCCATAGATGGGAATCTGCTGCCCGGCCACAAGCCCGATGCGCCGCGAATGGAAGAGCCGCTCGTTCGAGCCGAGTGAGACCTCGAAGATGCCGCTCCGCTCCTGGAAGAAACTCCGCTGCTCGGGGAAGAACAGCGAGAAGCGAGTCAGGTTCACCTGTTGGTTGTCAGCCTCGACCTGTGCGAAGTCCGTATTGACGGTCAGGTCGAGGTTGAGGTTGCGGGTCAGCGCGTAGCGCAGGTCGCCGCCGATCTCTGTGACCCTTTGGGTGTCCCTGTCGTAGCTGGTCGCGGTGGCATCGAGCGAGTTGGTGAGGCCGCCGCCACCAAGCACGTAAGGCGTCACATACATCGGCTTTTCGGGGTCGTCCAGCCCGGTGAGGATCATCTTCCTCATCTGCGTCGGTTTCGCTACGCCGCCCGGTCCCCAGTCCGGCCGGATCGCCGGATGGACGATCGACTCCGCGTTACGGACCATGGTGCGCGTCACGGAGAAGCCCATGACGACCCTGCCGTCGACGACCTGATAGCCCATGCTGGAGAACGGCACACGGACCTCGGCGGCCCAACCGAAGTCCGTCAGGCGCCCTTCTGCGTCCCAATACGTGTCCCAAGCCTGGTTGGGCGCTCCTGAAGCGTCGTTGGCGAACTGCCAGTCGGTGCGGACGCTCGCCGGCGTGGTGACGAAGACGAGGGAGTTCTCCTCGTCGTTGTAACTATCCAGGCGCATGCCGCACGTGTCGGTCGTATAGGGGCTCACATCCCTTTGGAGCGTGGTAATGCGGATGAGGGACGGGTCGGTCTCGTACATGATGCAGCCCAGGTACAGGTACTGCCCGTCATGAGCGAGTAGAAAGTCACCGCGCTGGGTCGGCTCTGCACCGAAGTCCGGCAACTGCTGCACGCCTTGGAGCCTGACCGCGTTGGCCCATTGCGGCTCGTCGAGCAGGCCGTCGATCCGTATGCCTCGCTCGACGCGCGGCAGAGCGAGCGGGAGCTCGCCACCTGGGCCGTTCCGCAGCTCCTGGGCCTGGACCGAGACGGCGCCGGCCAGAAAGGCGGCTGAGGCGATCGCCCAGGTGCCCTGGGTGGTCCATCTTCTCACCACGTAGCTCCCCAGCGGATTGGGTTGGGCGGGCCCTGCCGTCCTATCGGTCGGCCTTGCCGATGAGCGCTACCGCGTGGACGGCGAGCCCTTCTCCGGCTCCGATCCAGCCGAGGCCCTCGTTGGTCTTGCCCTTAATGGACACGCGGTCCGCGGAAATCGCCATGGCTTCGGCGAGGCGGTGCGACATCGCCACAGCGTGCGGGCGAATCTTCGGCGTCTCGCAGACCACCGTCACGTCGACGTTGACGACCTCGTAGCCGCGCTCGCGCAAGACTCCGGCTGCCGCCTTGAGGAGCCCTATGGAGTCGGCGTCCTTCCAGGTGGCGTCAGTGGGTGGGAAGTGACTGCCCACGTCGCCGGCCGCTGCGGCGCCCAGGATCGCATCGATGACCGCATGCGCCACCGCGTCTCCGTCGGAATGTCCCAGGAGGCCCGCGTGGTCGGGAATGAGCACGCCGCCGAGAATCAGCTCCCGGTCGGCGTCAAAGCGATGCGAGTCGTACCCTGTGCCGACTCTCAGCTCAATCCCACCGGCGCAGCGCCAGGCACACGTTGTGCCCGCCGAAGCCAAACGAGTTGGTCAGGGCCAGCTCCACGGGCCGCTCGATCATCCCACCGTGCGCGTACTCCAGGTCGCAGTCGGGGTCGGGGCCCTGAAAGTTTATCGTGGGTGGAATCTTGCCGGTGCGGCACACCTGAATGCATGCGATGGCCTCCAGCGCCCCAGCCGCGCCGAGCAGGTGCCCGGTCATCGATTTGGTGGACCCGACCACGATCTCTTTGGCGCGTGGGCCGAGGACGGCCTTGATGGCCGCGGTCTCGATGGCGTCGGCCATGGTCGACGTACCGTGCGCGTTGACGTAGTCGACCTCACCGACGTCCGCGCCTGCGTGTGACAGCGCCATGCGCATCGCGTGCTGCGCTCCGTATCCGTCGGGCGGAGGCGCCGTGATGTGATGGGCGTCGCCGGAAAGACCGTAGCCCACCACCTCTGCGAGGATCTCCGCGCCGCGTGCTTCGGCGTGCTCGAGCGCCTCTAGGATGACCGCGCCCGCGCCCTCCCCCATGACGAAGCCGTCGCGGTCTGCCGAGAACGGACGGCTGGCTCCGGACGGATCGTCGTTTCGCGTCGACATGGCCTTCATGGACGAAAAACCCGCGTACGTCATCGGTGTGATCGTCGCCTCCGACCCCCCGGCCAGCATCAGGTCCGCATCTCCGTATCGGATGTGGCGCATGGCGTTTCCGATGGCGTGCGCCGACGACGCGCAGGCGGATACTGTGGCGTAATTCGGTCCGCGCAGCCCCCAGCGCATCGAGATCAGCCCTGCGGAGATGTCCGGGATGAACATCGGCACGAAGAATGGGCTTACGCGGTTGGGTCCGCTTTCGATGAGCTTGCGATGCTGCTCTTCGAAGGTCGCGATGCCTCCGATGCCGCTCCCGAACACCACGCCGAATCGCTCGGGTGCGAGCCCGGCGGGCAGGGTCTCGAGGCCAGCGGACGCCAACGCCTGCCCGGAGGCGGCGATGGCGAGCTGCGCAACGCGGTCGAACCGCTTCGCGTCGCGCTTGTCCATGTGATCGGTGGGGTCGAAGCCCTTCACCTCACAGCCGATGCGGCACGGGAAGTCCTCCGTGATGTCCCACGCCGTGACCGTCCCGCCGCCGCTACGACCGGCGAGCAGGCTGTCCCAGCTCGAGGCTACGTCATTGCCGACTGGTGAGACGAGGCCCATGCCGGTGACCACGACCCGCCTGACGCCGCCCGATCCATTCTCCATGGAGCCGAGTCGAGTAGAGGGAGCTCAGCCCTCGCTCGAGCCCTTGTCTTTGAGGTACTTGATGGCGTCTCCCACGGTCCTCATCTGCTCTGCGTCCTCGTCCGGAATGTCGATCCCGAACTCTTCTTCGAACGCCATGACGAGCTCGACGGTGTCGAGGGAGTCCGCTCCGAGATCTTCGACGAACGACGCTTCGTCGGTGACCTTTTCAGGCTCGACGCCCAGCTCGTTGACGATGATCTCACGGACTCTTGCCTCGGTAGGCTCGCTCATATGTCTCTCCTTGGGGGAAAGGTCGGGATCATCACATGACCATCCCGCCGTCGACCACCAAAACTTGGCCGGTAATGTAGCGCGCTCCGGGGCCGACGAGAAACCGGGCGGCCGAGGCGACGTCGGCCGGCGCGCCGAGCGTTGCGAGCGGGATTTGGCCCAGCAGGCCCTCGATCTGCTGTTCACTCAGCTCGTCGGTCATGTCCGTCGTGATAAAACCGGGTGCGATGGCGTTGCAGCGCACCCCACGGGAGGCCAGCTCTTTCGCCACGCTCTTGGTCATGCCGTGTAGCCCGGCCTTGGATGCGGCGTAGTTGGCCTGCCCCGCGTTGCCGGTCAGCCCCACCACGGACGAGATGTTCAGAATCGCACCGTCCCGGCGCTTCATCATGCCGCGCGCGACAGCCTTGGTGAAATTAAAGGCACCCTTGAGGTTAGCCCCGATGACTTCATCGAAATCCTCACTCGACATCCTGAGCACGAGGTTGTCTCGCGTGATGCCAGCGTTGTTCACGAGGATATCCACGGGGCCGATACCGTCCTCCACGGCGGCTATCGTGACCGAGACCTGTTCCGCGTCTGATACGTCACACGAGAAGCCTGCATGGCCCTCGCCGGGGAGCTCCGCCGCTGCCGCTTCGGCGCGCTCGCCATTGCGGCCCACGACGGCGACCCGGGCGCCCCCGTCCGCAAGCGCTTCGGCGATGGCGCGGCCGATGCCGCGAGAGCCTCCCGTGACGAGCGCGACTTTTCCGTCGAGTTCTTTGGAACTCATGCACTCTCCAGTGATGCGAAGTCGTCCGGCTCACCCACGCTCGAGCACGGGATGCCTCTGGCGATCCGGCGGTTCAGGCCCTTGAGAACCGTCCCGGGTCCGATCTCCAGGAAACGGTCGACGCCCGCGTCGACCATCGTGATGATCGAGGCGCTCCAGCGTACCGGGGCGGTGACTTGCCGCACGAGCAGGTCGCGGGCCTCGGCTCCGGTGGTCACGGGCCGGGCGGTGACGTTGGAAATGACCGGGAAGTCCGGGTCCCGAAACGCGACCGTCGCTAGCCACTCGCCGAGACCCCCTGCGGCCGAGGACATGAGCTCGGAGTGGAAGGCTCCCGAGACGCTCAGCGGGACGACCTTCTTGGCGCCGGCCTCGCGGGCGAGGTCACTCCCCTGCTCCACACCGCTAAGGTCTCCGCTGATAACGACTTGACCTTCCGAGTTAAAGTTGGCCGGCTGACAGATTCCAGCGTCGACGCGGGCACAACAGTCCTCGACCTGCTCGTCACCGAGCCCGAGGACCGCGGCCATGGTGCCGGGCTGGACCAACCCGGCCTCGTACATCAGCTCACCGCGCCGCCGGACCGTCCGCAGCGCGTCCTCGAACTGAAGCGTTCCCGCGGCTACGTGTGCGCTGAACTCGCCCAGCGAGTGCCCGGCGGCGAACGCGACAGGGCCGAGCCGTTCCCTGACGGTACGGAGCACGGCGACGGAGTGTGCCAGAAGGGCCGGCTGGGCGTTCTTGGTGGCCACGAGCTCGTCGTCGGGCCCGTTCGCCATCAGGCCCGTCAGGTCGAAGCCGAGGATCTCGTTGGCCTCGGCCAGCGCGGCGGCCGCGACGGGTTCGACTTCGGCGAGCGCCCGGGCCATGCCCACGTACTGCGAGCCCTGGCCGGGAAAGAGGAGGGCCAGCGTCACCAGCGCAGCGCCATAGCGCCCCAGGTCAGCCCCGCTCCGAAGGCTACCGTGAGGATGTTGGATCCGGGGCCAATCAGCCCCTGCTCCTGCGCCTCATCGAGCCCTACGGGCACGGACGCGGAGCTCATGTTGCCGTACCGATCGACGTTGACGAACACTTTGTCGAGCGGGAGGCCGGCGTACTTTGCGGTCGCTTCAATGATGCGGATATTGGCCTGGTGCGGGACGAGGAGATCGACGTCGTCGACGGTCAGCCCTGCCCGCTTGAGCGCGATGTCACACGCCTCCGCCATGGAGCGCACGGCGTGCTTGAAGATCTCCCGGCCCTGCATCTGGATGAGATGCCTGCCGCTCTCCAGGATGGCCTGGCTCATGGGCTCGGCCGCGCCCCCACCCGGCCGGTTCAGCAGATCGGCCAGGTTGCCGTCGGAGCGCATGACGCTGGAAAGAATGCCTCGGCCGGCTCCGTTTGCCTTGCGCAGCACCGTGGCGCCTGCTCCGTCGCCGAAGAGCACGCACGTCGTGCGGTCCTCCCAATTCGTGATGGAGCTCATCTTCTCGGAGGCGATGACCAACACCACCTCCGCGCGGCCCGCCATGAGGTACCCCTCGGCGACGGTCAACGCGTACAGGAAGCCCGTACACGCAGCCATGACGTCGAAGGCGAACGCATTAGTGCATCCTAGAAGGGCCTGGGCGTCGCACGCCGTCGAGGGAAGCCAGCGGTCGGGGGTCGCGGTGGACAGGATGACGATGTCGACTTCGCCGGGCTCCACACCCGCGCGTTGCATGGCCACCTTCGCCGCCTCCGCACCCATGAACGCGGCGGTCATGTCGTCCGGAGCCACACGACGCTCCCGAATGCCGGTGCGGGTCCGGATCCATTCGTCCGAGGTGTCGACGCGCTTGGCCAGATCGTCGTTCGTGACGACGCAATCCGGGAGGAATCGTCCCGTCGAGATGAGCTCGACGGTTGGCTCGGGTTTTCTCATGAGAGCTCGATGCCTTGGACGTCCTTAGCGCTCTGCTTCACCATGTCGGAGCGGACGGCCTGTGCGGCCACGGCCAGCGCGCTCTTGATGGCGGCTGGGGTCGACTCCCCGTGGCAGATTATCGATACGCCACCTACTCCCAACAGAGGCGCCCCGCCGGTCTCCGCATAGTCGAGCACGCGGAAAACGAACTCGAGGCCTTCGCTGGCCTGGCTACGGTCGAGCTCCTTGTGCAGCCGGCGTACGATGAGTCCGGCGACGGACTCGTAGAACTTCAGCAGGACGTTCCCGACGAAGCCGTCACAGACGACGACGTCGTACTCGCCTCCGATGATGTCGCGGCCTTCGATGTTGCCGACGAAGTTGATGCCCGGCTCGCCCGCGAGGAGCCCATACGTCTCGGCGACGAGCTCGTTCCCTTTCCCCGGTTCCTCGCCGATGTTGAGGAGCGCGACCCGCGGATTGGCGCGGCCGAGGGTGTTCTGCATGTAGGTGCTGCCGAGGTGGGCGAACTGGATCAGGTGGTGCGGCTTGCAGTCGACGTTTGCCCCGGAGTCGAGGAGCAGGAACGGTTCACCTACGCTCGGCAGGAGTGTCCCGACGGCCGGCCGGTCGACACCGGGAAGCGGCCGGAGCGTGAAGAGCGACGTGGCCATCACGGCGCCCGTCGAGCCCGCGCTGACGAACGCGTCGGCCTCGCCGTTTTTCTGGAGCTTGAGGCCTACGACAACGGATGAGTCGGGCTTGCGGCGAATGACCGAGGCCGGAGCGTCATCGGCCGTTACGCGGTCCGGTGCGTGATGGACCAGCAGCCGCTCCGGAACGTCCGCATGCTTGGCGAGTTCGGCCCGGATGGTTGGCTCGTCGCCTACCAAGACGACCTCGACATCGGCCTCGAACTCGCGGAGCGCTTCGATGGCTCCTGCGACCTCGGGCCCTGGGGCCTGATCGGTACCCATTGCATCCAGCGCGATGCGCACGGCTGCTCCCGTCTCGTGTCTGCGGCGGCCTGCTAGCGACCTTCGGGGGACTGCTTGGCTCGATCGGAACGGCCGGCCACTTGGCCGGCCGGCGAGGATCAGTCTACCTCGACCTCGATGACGGACTCTTCACGGTAGTGTCCGCAGCTGGGGCACACGTGATGAGGCATCTTCGGATCGCCGCACTTCGGGCACGCGTTGACGGTGACGCCCTCGGCCTTGTAGTGCGTGCGACGCTTCCGCTTGCGTTGCTTCGACGTCCGCTTCTTCGGAACAGCCATCTTGCCTCTACCCCTTCAATTCGCGTAGTGCGTCCCAGCGTGGGTCCTGGTTTCTCTCCGTGCAACCACAGGCGCCTTCCTTCAGGTTGGCACCGCACGTCGGACAGATCCCCGGACACTCCGGGTCACAGACAACGTATGGATTCATCGCGAGGAGCACCTCCTCGCGCACCGCAACGCCGAGATCCAGATTCGGCGCATTCTTATCGAGCACGAACGCCCCTCCGTCCTCGAAGTCCGCCTCAGCATCACCTTCGACGAACACGATCGTGAGGTCCTTGGCAAACTTCGTACTCACCGGCTCCAGACAGCGCCGGCACTCCTGGTCAAGCGTGCCCGTCACGCTTCCGCGCCCCACAATCTCGCCGCTCCCGGCCGATAGGACCCGTAGCTGAATCTCCACCGGCCCGCTCCAGGCGAGACCGCTATCCTCCCAGAGCGCGTCATCTGCGGGAATCCGTGCCTCCACGAGGACGGATCCTTCCCTTCCCAGGCGTCCTAAATCCACCTTGAGCATCGGCGTCAAACCTAAGTCCCGCACCGGGATTGTCTAGGAGCGGCCCGTCCCGAGGCGCTCGTGCTCCGAAAAGAAGAAGGCGATCTCCTGCCGGGCGTTCTCGTCCGAGTCCGACGCGTGGATCGCGTTTCGGCCCTTGGATTCCGCGTAGAGCTTCCGTACGGTGCCTTCGGCAGCCTCGGCAGGGTCCGTGGCACCGATGGTCTCACGCAGGAGCGGTACGGCGTCGTCCGCCTCCAGGACCATCGGGAAGACGGGTCCCGATGTCATGAACTCCACGAGCTCATCGTAGAAAGGCCGGCCCTTGTGCACGGCGTAGAACGCGCCTGCCTGGGCTTTGCTGAGCGACAGCATGCGAGCCGCTCGGACCGTGAAGCCGGCGCCTTCCAGATGGGCGAGTACCTTGCCGGCCTTACCGGACCCGACCGCGTCGGGCTTGATGATCGCCAACGTGAGACTCACGACGTGCCTTCTCCTTCGCTCTGTGTGTCCAGGGTGCCGAGGTGCAGCGCACGGAGCACCTTGCTCCGCGTGATCATGCCGACCAGCTCGCCGTCACGAACGACCGGCAACTGCTCGACCTTCTTGTTCACCATCATGTGGGCCGCCTCGACGAGCGACTGCCCCTCGGAGACGCACAGGACCGTCCGGGTCATGACGTCCCTGGCGGTGAGGCGCTCCTCGATGGGCGTGTCGTCTTCGTTGGCGCTGCCACGCATCATCTGGTTGAGCGCGTCCCCCGAGGTGATGATGCCGAGGACTTCCGAGCCCTCGCCCACGACCGGCACGGCGCCCACGTGACGGCGCACGATCGCGTCGATGACGGCTGTGAGCGGGGTGTCCGGGCTCACCCGGTGCGACACCTGCTCGATGGCATCCTCGACGAAAAGCGCCTCGCCCGGGGTCTTGTCGGTCATGCGGAGGTCAGGCCAGTGCTTCGCGTACGAGGCCGACGATGTCAGCCGGCCGTTTGGCCACCGGTATGCCGTTCTCTTCCAGGACCGCCATTTTCTCCGCCGCCGTCCCTCCGGCGCCGCTGACGATTGCACCCGCGTGGCCCATGCGACGTCCCGGAGGTGCTGTCTGGCCGGCGATGAAGCCCACGACGGGCTTCGACATGTGCTCCTTCACGAACGCCGCCGCGTCCTGCTCGTCGGTCCCGCCGATCTCGCCGATCATGACCACAGCCGACGTCTCCGGATCCGCCTCGAACGCTTCAAGGCAGTCGATGAAGTTGGTGCCGATGAGCGGGTCGCCACCGATCCCCACGCACGTCGTTTGGCCGAGGCCTACCGAGGTGAGCTGATAGACGGCCTCGTAGGTCAGCGTGCCCGAGCGCGAAACCACACCCACCGGTCCCGGTGTCACGATCGAACCTGGAAGAATGCCGATCTTGGCTCCGCCTACCGTGATGAGCCCTGGGCAGTTCGGGCCGAGTACCCGGGCGCCGCGGTCGCGGGCAAACGCGTGCGCACGTGCCATGTCCAGCACGGGAACGCCTTCCGTGATCGCGATGACGAGTGCGACCCCTGAGTCGGCTGCCTCCATGATGGCGCCCGCCGCGAACGGCGGGGGCACGAAGATGACGGAGGCGTTCGCGCCGGTTGCCGCGACGGCCTGGTCCATCGAGTTGAAGATGGGGACTGACTTCCCACCCGGGCCCTTGAAGGACTGACCGCCCTTGCCCGGCGTGACGCCCGCGACGACCGCCGTGCCGTACTCCATCATCTGAGTCGTGTGGAACGAGCCGTCGCGGCCCGTGATGCCCTGGACGACGAGCTTGGTCTCGGCATTCGTGAAGATCGCCATGCTAGGCCTCCGCTCCCTTCGCGAGCTTCACGGCCTCTTCGACCACCGCATCCATCGATGTATAGGCGGGGAAGCCAGCATCCTTCAGGATCTTCAGAGCGATCTCCTCGTTGGTGCCCGTGAGCCGGATGACGATCGGCTGTTCGATGTCGATACGACTCATGGCCTCGACGATTCCGTTGGCTACGTCATCGCAGCGCGTGATGCCGCCGAAGATGTTGAAGAGGATCGACTTCACGTTGGGATCGGCCGTAATGATTTCGAGCGCGGCGACGACCTTGTCCGGGTTGGACGATCCGCCGATGTCGAGGAAGTTGGCCGGAGCGCCGCCGTAGTACTTCACGAGGTCCATGGTGGCCATGGCGAGTCCCGCACCGTTGACGCAGCAGCCCACGTCGCCGTCGAGCTTCACGTAGGAGAGGCCAGCCTCGCGGGCCAACGTCTCGGCGGGGGGCTCGGACGAAGAGTCGCGCATAGCCGCGACTTCGGGTCGCCGGTAGAGCTCGTTGTCGTCGATGCTCATCTTGGCGTCGATCGCCTTCACCTCGCCGCTCGGCGTAGTGATGAGCGGGTTGATCTCTGCCATCGACGAGCCCGAGTTCACGAACGAGTCGTAGAGCTGGGCGATGATCTTGGTCGTCTGCTTGATGAGCGACGGATCGTCGTAGAGGAAGTCAGCAAGCCAGTACGCCTGGTGCGGCAACAGCCCGTACCGTGGGTCCACGGTGAGCTTGCGGATCTTCTCAGGCGTCTCGTGGGCGACCGTCTCGATGTCGATGCCGCCCGCCGCCGACACGATGAAGGTCGGTGCTTGGGTCGCCCGGTCGATGAGCACGCCGACGTAGGCCTCCGTGTCGATGTCCTCGGCCGGCGTGATCAGCACCTTGTGGACCGTGAGGCCCTTGATCTCCATGCCCAGGATTGCCGCAGCGTGCGCCTTCGCCTCGGCGGGATTGGCGGCAAGCTTCACGCCGCCGGCCTTGCCCCGACCTCCCGAGTGCACCTGGGCTTTGACGACGACCTTTCCGCCCAGGTCCTCGGCGAGCTTCTCTGCGCCGGCGGGGGTGGTCGCGATCTCGCCAGGGGGGACGGGAATGCCCGCCGCCCGGAAGCGTTCCTTGGCCTGGTATTCGTGAAGATCCATACGTCGTCGGTCGGGGGTTGGGAGGCCCCCGGCGCATTGCGCCGGGTCGAGTTGCGGGCCCCTGAAAAAGAGCAATGGAAGCTACCAGGGCCCCCTGGGACGATCAACGGCGTGGGGTTGGCCGAACTCTAGCTGGCGTCGCCCTCGAGTTGCTCCAGCAACAGTCGCAGCTCGTCGAGGGCCTGGCCGAATCCCTGCCAATTCCCTTCGCGGGCGCTCGATTCCGCGCGCTCCAGGAGGTCGAGGGCCGCCGCAGGCCACTCCTCTCCGCGGGGTCCAGGTGGCATGGGCACTTCCCCCTCTACGGCAGGGGCCGGATCAACCATCGGCGCGGGAAGGCTTTGACCGGCGAACTGGCGGATGGCCGCGTCGAGGTCCTCGGTCATCGCGACCCGGCGGCCGTCGCTCACGACGAAGCGACGGAGCTCGGGGATGGCGTCGGCCTCCGCGGCGAGGAAGACGGGTTCCATGTAGACGAACCGGTTTCCCGTAGGAATCAGGTGCAGATGCCCTGTCCAGACCTCGCTCCCGCCGGTGCGCCACAGGGAGAACTGCTGAGAGATGACGGGATCCTGCTCCACCAAGGCCTCGATCTGTCGCGGTCCCGGGGTCTGATCCTCCACGGGCACGTCGAGCAAGATCAACTCGGGAATGCCGGTCTCCCCCGTTCGCCCAATGAGCATTCCGGTCAGGTTCTGCCGACCCGCCGGCACGAACACGGTCGTGAGGTGGAATCGGGGCTCGGACTCCCCCGGGAGCGTATACAGGCCATACTCCGGCCGGTACGGTACCGGTGTCGGGCCCTGGGCCAGCTCTTGCGGCTCGTTCCACACGTCTTGTTGGCCGTGGAACGCGGGCGCCGTCTCCTGGTGATACTGGAGGAGGACCCGGCTCTGCAGGCTGATGAGGGAACTCGGGTAGCGCAGGTGCTCCCGGATCGCCTCGGGCATCTCGTCCATGGGCCGGAACAGGCCCGGAAACGCCTGGCCGTAGGCGTCAGCCAGCGGGTCCTCGATGGGCACGCGATAGAAGTCGACCTGTCCGGTCACCGCGTCCACGGTGACCTTCACGCTGTTGCGGACGTAGTTGACCGTCCGGCGCACGGACCCGAAGTCGCTCGCCGTGGAAAGCGGGAAGCCCGACGTGGCGGTGAAGCCCTCGAGCAGCCAGTAGATGCGACCATCTGCTACCACCGGGTACGGCTCCTCCGGATAGCGGAGGAAAGGTGCGACGGCGATGGCGCGCTCTACCGCGAGGCGACGATAGATGAACCGGCTCGAGGCTGTGATCTCTGGAGAAATCAGCAGGTTGAGGTCGCCGAAATTCCAGGCCAGGAGCGCGCGACGCGGGCTGGACGTGAGCTCGATGCCGACGGGAAAGTCGACGCCCGGGACCCCCGGAGAACCGTCAGGGGCGGCGTACTCTCCGATGTCCGGGCTGACGACGGCGTAGCGCTGCTGGCGGGTCCCGAAGAAGATGTCGGGCCGCGTGAGGTCGATGCCCGTCACCGGGGCCGCGTCGCGGGCGACCTGCGGCGGGATGCCAGTCATCAGCATCTGGGGGCGGCCTTCCGCCGAGCGGACGGAGGCCAGGCTCGCGACGGCCCCTGCCCCGGCCACGTATCGCTTCCGAATGTGGAGGTTCTGCCAATTCGGGTCCTGGATGCCTCCGGGATCGATTTGCCGAACCGAGAGCGCCACGGCCACCGGACCCTGCGGCGTCCGATACCGGTCGATGGTCACGTCGGCGAAGTCGTAGTAGGGAAAGAGCGCCTCGAGCTCGCGATACGTCGCCAGCAACGCACTCTGGTTCCAGACTGGAAGGCCAGCCATCTGCCGCGCGATGGCCGCCCAGTCGATCGATTCACCCGGCCCGTACGTGAACTGACGGCGATCGACTTCGTCGAGGCCGAATCCTCTCCGTGTGAAGTCCAGGTTGTACTCGATGTAGGGCGTCTCCCGGACGAGCTCGTTCGGCTCGACCCTGATCCTCTGAATGAGCCCAGGATAGAACTGCCCAATGACGATAGAGCCGATCACCACGCCCATCAGCGATGCTGCCAGCGTGCCCGGACGGTTCTTCCAGGCGCCCCAGAGGACGCCTCCGGCGGCTACCAGGGAGATGATCGACAACGTGCGGAAGGCCGGCAGCCGGGCCTCGGCATCGGTGAAGCCGAAGATTCCCTGCACCGGCGAGCTCCCGTCCAAGAGCAGTAGGTACCGCGCGAGGGAGAGCTGCACGGCCAAGAGCACAAGGAACGTTGCGACCAGGGCGCCCAAGTGGATGCGTGGCAGATCCTGGGCGAGGATGCGCCCGTCCGTCCACCGTAGCGCGCCGGTTGCCGCATAGGCCGCGGTCACCAGCGCGAAGAGCAGGAACGTGATCATCAGGCCGAGACCCGACACGATGCGGAGGACCGGCAGCGTGAAGACGTAGAAGCCGATGTCCCTGCCCAGAATCGGCTCGGTGGCTCCCCACGCATCGGCGCTCAGCAACAGCAGGCCGCTCAGGCCCACATCGTCAGGAACACCGATGCCGAACCAGAGGCCCAAGAGTCCCGCGGCGCCGAGCATGGCCCACCAGACGTATCGCTTCGGGATCTGCTCGTTGATCTCGATGTTGCCGAAGCGCCTTCGTATCTGTATGCCCCCCAACGTCTTGGAGGCGACATAAAGGTTGATCACCACGAGGATGGCGACGACTGCTCCTGCTCCGAGCTGGACGCCGCCTGTCCACAGCACCCGCTTCCAAAAGATGCCGCCGTAGCCGGAGCTGGTCTGCCAGAGGACCTCGGTATAGAACGCGGCGAAGGCCCGGCCGAACGCGATGATCAGCGCGACGCTGAGGACGATCGTGAGGATCAGCCTTCCGCCCCGCAGGGATATCGGAACGCCCGACGTCCCGCTCACCGGCTACACCGACTCACGAGCTCAGCTACGGCAGCGATACTCCGTGGGTGCCCAGCCACGCGTTGACCTCCTCGCGGATCTCCTGCAGGCGCTCGGCCGTCTTGGCCTCGACGCGAGCCACGATGGCTGGCTGCGTGTTCGAAGCCCTCAGGAGTGCCCAGCCGTCCCCGAACTGCACCCGCGCGCCGTCGACGTCGATGACGTCGTGGCTCTTGCTGAAGTGCGCTACGGCCTTCTCCACCAGATCCCACTTCTGCTCCTCGGTCACGTCGATGCGTAGCTCCGGCGTGGATACGTACACCGGAAACTCGGCGACCATCTCCGAAAGTGGCCGCCCGGAACGACTCACGATCGCCATCAGGCGACACGCGTCGTACAGGGCGTCATCGAATCCGAAGTAGTCGTCCGCCACCATGATGTGACCGGATAGCTCGCCCGCGAGCAAGGCCCCGGTCTCCTTCATCTTCTTCTTGATGAGCGAATGACCGGTCTTCCACATGATCGGTACGCCGCCCGCGGCGGCGAAGACCTCGGGCAGCACCTGACTGCATTTCACGTCGAAGATCAGCTTCTGACCGGAGCCGAGCTTGTCCAGCAGATCGAGCCCGTAGAGCAGGAGCAGGATGTCACCGCGGACGATATTGCCCTTCTCGTCGACGGCCCCGATGCGGTCCGCGTCGCCGTCGAAGGCGACGCCGAGGTCGTGGGGGGTTTTCCGGACTGCCCGGATCAGGTCCTCGAGGTTCTTGTCGACGGTCGGGTCGGGGTGATGATTCGGGAACGTGCCGTCGGAGTCGCAGAACAGCGGCGTGACCGTGGCCCCGAGGGCCTCGAGAAGGGGCACAGCAACGAGCGCCCCGACCCCGTTGCCCGCATCGACCGCGACCGTCATGTCCGTGGTCAGCGAGAGGCGCTCGGAAATGTCGGTCACATACCGATCCAGGACCTCTTCTTCTTCATGAGATCCTGAGCCTGAGTCCATGTCCCCGTTGACGATACGGGTTCTGATCTCTTGGATGGCGTCGCCGTAGAGCGCGCTTCTCCCGAGGCTCATCTTCACGCCGTTCCACTCAGGCGGATTGTGCGAGCCCGTGATTTGGACGCCCGCGTCGGTTCCGTAGACCGCCTCCGTCCAGTACAGAACCGGCGTCGGCACGGTGCCGACTTGGAGGACGTCCACACCTGCCGCGCGGATGCCGGCCACGAGGCCTGCGACCAGCTCCGGAGAGGTCAAACGGTTGTCATTACCGACCGCGATCTTGGGTGTGGCCTTGCCGGTGTGAGCCCGCACGATGGAGGCGAACGCCCTGCCTACGGCTTCCGTGATGCCCGCATCCAGGTCTTCACCCACGATGCCTCGGATGTCGTATTGGCGGAAAATGTGTGGTTTCATCGACTCCACGTTCCGAGGCCCTCCACGCTGGCGCGGGCGAAATCGATCGCCTGCCCCGGGAAGAGCCCCGTGTAAAGGATCAAAGCAACGGTCACGATCAGGGCGAGCTGCATGGGCAGCGGCGAGAAGTACGCCGTCTCCGATTCGCTCGACGCCGAGTCCCTCATCCACATGTACCACGCGACACGCAGGTAGTACCAGTACGAGGCCACCGTGGTGAGCACCAGAATGACCATCAGGTACCAGAGCTGCGAGTCCGCCGCGCCTTGCAGCAGGTAGATCTTCCCCATGAACCCACCCGTGCCGGGAAAGCCGGCCAGCGAGAGCAGGAAGATCGTGAGCGCGACGCCCACCAGCGGGTGGCGCCATCCGAAGCCCGAGTAGTCCTCGATCTGAAGCTTCTCTTCGCCGTGCTGCGCCACGCCGATAACGACCGCGAACGCGCCGATGTTCATGAGCGTGTAGACGAACAGGTAGAAGAGGAGGCCCGCGGCCGCGTTCTCGTTGGCCGCTGCTACGGCGACCAGGAGGTAGCCCGCGTGCGCGATGCTCGAGTAGGCGAGCATGCGCTTCACGTTCGACTGCGCCAGCGCCATCAGGTTCGCGGCGACCATCGTGAGCGCCGCGAGCCACCACAGGATCGGGTACCAGAGCTCGTGAACGGAGTCGAATGCGACCACAAAGACCCGCAGGAAGGCCACGAAGGCCGCAGCCTTCACCGATGCCGACATGAACGCGGTGACCGGGGCCGGCGCGCCTTCGTAGACGTCGGGCGTCCACATGTGGAACGGGACGGCGCTGACCTTGAAGCCGAACCCGATGGTCAGCAGCGCGATGCCTACCGCGAGGAGTCTGGGAGACGCGGTGCCACCCGAGACGATCTCGCCGATGACGGCGATGTTGGTGCTACCTGTCGCGCCGTAAACGAGCGCGATGCCGTAGAGCAGGAACCCAGTGGCGAATGCGCCCAGGAGGAAGTACTTGAGCCCGGCTTCAGCCGACTTCTTGTCTCGCCGATTGAAGGCGGTCAGGGCGTAGACGGAGATGGACATCACCTCCAGCCCTAGGAAGACGACGATCAGGTCGCGCGCGCCGGCCATGAACATCATGCCGGCCGATGCGAGCAGGATCAGGCCGTAGAACTCACCCGCTTGCAGACGCTGCCGGTACACATAGGAGAACGAAATCAGGATCGTGAGCGCCGCGGCGACCAGGAAGATCCAGTTGGAGAAGAGCCGGAAGCCGTCGATGGCGATCATCGAGGTGTTCCCGACTTCGTGCACCCCGTAGAGCCAACCGTTCGCCATGGCGGCTCCGAGCACACCGACCAGGGCGAGCCAGCCCAGGTCGGCACCACCGGAGAAGCTCGGGTCACCGCCCTCGTCAGGGTCCGCGGCTCCGGGAGCGTGCTTCCCGGACACACCGGCGACGAGCACGACCATGCCCCATACGCAGAGCACGATCTCCGGAAGGAGGGCCCACCAGTAGTGCAGCTGCCGACTGAAATCGAGCTCCATCAGTCGGCCTCCTCGAGAAGAGGCGGGTCGTCAACCAGAGGCTCGACTTCGGTGCGAGGCGTGCCGTCCACCGACCCAGCCTCGAGCACGGAGAGCAGGTCCGCGACGTCCGGTGCGTTCCCGAGGCCCGCCCCGCCCTCCACCCGCTCGATTACGGCTCGCACGCTTGGCTCCATGCGCTCCAGGAGCGGCGTGGGATTCCACCCGATCCAGATCATCAGAGCGCACAGCGGAGCCAGGATGGCAATCTCGCGGCCGGTGACGTCGGCGACTTCGCGGTTCTCCGAGGTCTCCAGCTTGTTGAAGAAGACCTTCTGGACCATCGGCAGCATGTAATAGGCGGCGAAAATGACTCCGAGCGTCGCCACGATCGCAATGATGGGGTGCGTCTCGAAGGTCCCGAGGAGCGCCAAGAACTCGCCGACGAATCCTGATGTCCCGGGGAGGCCGATGGACGCGAGCGCGGTGATGACGAATGCGGTTGCGAGCCACGGTGCCACTCGTGCGAGGCCGCCGAAGTCCGAGATCTCACGAGTATGCCGACGCTCGTACATCATGCCGAGCAACAAGAAGAGCGCGCCCGTGCTGATGCCGTGCGAGATCATGACGATCAATCCGCCCTGCAGCCCGTTCACCGTCAAAGCGAAGATGCCGAGCACGACGAAGCCCATGTGCGCGACGGATGTGTAGGCGACGAGCTTCTTGGCGTCGGGCTGTACGGCCGCGACCCAAGCCGTATACAAGATGCCGATGACACCGAGCACCAGCATGGTCGAGACGACGGTCGGGTGTGCCGCCGCGTCCGGGAAGAGCGGCAGCAGGAACCGGATGAACCCGTACGTGCCCATCTTCAGAAGTACGGCGGCCAGGATGACCGAGCCGGGCGTCGGGGCCTCGACGTGCGCGTCGGGCAGCCAGGTGTGCAGCGGGAAGACGGGCACCTTCACGCTGAAGGCGAGCGCGAACGCGATGAACAGCCACAGCTGCTCCGTTCCCGTCAGGCCAATGATGAGGAAGTCCTCGTACGCGAAGGTCGGCACACCCAATACGTTCTTCGCACGCCAGAAGAGGTAGAGGATGCCGACCAGCATCAGCAATGAACCGAATGCCGTGTACAGGAAGAACTTGATCGCGGCGTAGATGCGCCGCTTGCCGCCCCACACGCCGACAATGAAGTACATCGGCACCAGGGTGAGCTCGAAGAAGACGTAGAAGAGGAAGACGTCCGTGGCGACGAAGACGCCGACCACACCCGCTTCGAGCAGGAGCATGAGCGAGTAGAACGCCCGCTCGTGCTTCTTGATGTAGTTGAACGATCCCAGGATCGCGATGGACGTACTGAACGTCGTCAGCATGACCATGAAGAGGCTGATGCCGTCGATGCCGAGCGAGTAACTCACGCCCCAGGATTCGATCCACGGCGTCGTGCTCACCATCTGGAAGCCGGGCTCGGAAATGTCGAACGCCCACCAGAGCCCGAGGCTCAGGACCATCACGCCCAAGGACCACCAGAACGCGACTGTTTTGGCGCGCGCTTCGTCCGAGGCGAGCACCAGGCCGAGTCCGAGTACGGGGAGCCACACCAGGGCGTGGAGCACCCAGCCGGTGTAGCCGACGGAGTCGAGGAAGGCAGTCATCTAAAAGACTGCCACGCCGAGGATGACTAACACCCCGACCGTGAGGATGAACGCGTAGGTGTTTACCGACCCGGACTGGAACATGGATATGCCCCAACCGAGGCCCTTGGCGACCCACCCGACCATGTTCACGGTCCCGTCGATGATGACCGCGTCGATGACGTTCCAGCAGAACCGGGAGCCCCTGATGACCGGCTGCACGATGAAGCGGTCGTAGAACTCGTCCACGTAGTACTTGTTGAGCAGGACCTTGCCGAAGCCCGTCGGCTCCGCGTCCTCAGACGGTACCAGGATGGTCTGGCCACCCACGTAGCGTACCGCACCAACGACGACGACGAGCGCGGCCACGGTAGAGAGGACGGCCCACAGGACCTCACCACCGCCGAACGGTGCGGCATGCGCGCCCTCGCCCAGGTGCTCGAGTTGAATCTCGTGTGCCTGCGCCGTGATCGGCTCTAGCCAGTGGTGGAGCCATTCGCTCATGGGCAGCGCGCCCATGCCACCGAGAAACGATCCACGGATCGCTTCGGGAACGTTGACCCAGCCGCCGAAGGCC
>JAOTVA010000141.1 GCA_029863645.1 Gemmatimonadota bacterium | reverse complement strand
CGTGATCGGTCGTACGCGCGAGGTCGTCTACCTGGCCGATGGGGACTACGCGGTGCTCACTGCCGACGGCTATCGCACGTTTCAGCTCGAGGGGACCGAGGTGTCGCGCTCCGTCCACGAAGTCACCTGGGACCTCGACGCCATCGAGAAGGGCGGATACGAGCACTTCATGCTCAAGGAGATCTTCGAGCAGCCGGACAGCCTGCGCGACGTCATACGAGGGCGTCTCCTGGAGGAGGAAGGCGACGCGCGGCTCGGCGGGATCAGCGACCATCGGGACGAACTGGCGCGCGTGAAGCGGATCGTCATCACCGCCTGCGGCACGAGCTGGCATGCGGGGCTCGTGGGCGAATATATGCTCGAGGAGTTCGCGCGCATCCCGACGAGCGTGGAGTACGCGTCCGAGTTTCGCTACAGGAACCCAGTTCTCGAGCCCGAAACCCTAGCGCTCGCGATCAGCCAGTCCGGTGAGACTGCGGATACCCTGGCGTCGCTCAAGGAAGCGAAGCGGAACGGCGCCAAGACGATGGGCATCGTCAACGCGGTGGGGTCGACGATCGCGCGTGACACCGACTACGGGATCTATCTGCACGCGGGTCCCGAGATCGGAGTCGCGTCGACCAAGGCCTTCACGAGCCAGCTGGTCGCGCTCACGCTTTTCACCCTCTACATGGGCCGCCGTCGGAACATGTCGGTGCTCCAGGGCCGCGAGATGGTCCGCGCGCTCCAGGAACTACCGATGCTCGTCGAGGAAGTGCTGCACCTCAACGACGAGATCCGCGACCTGGCCGAGAAATTCAAGGACGCCCGCAACTTCCTGTATCTGGGACGCGGGTTCCAGTTTCCTGTTGCCCTCGAGGGGGCTCTGAAGCTCAAGGAAGTCAGCTATATCCATGCGGAGGGATATCCCGCCGCCGAGATGAAGCATGGTCCGATCGCGTTGATCGACGACGACATGCCGGTCGTCGTTCTGGCGCCTCGTGACGCGGTGTACAAGAAGGTCGTGTCGAACATCGAGGAAGTGAAAGCGCGTAGCGGTAGGATCATCGCGGTCGTCAGCGACGACGCGATCGAGCTACAGGACAAGGTCGACTACATGATCAAGGTGCCGCAGACCATTCCGTGTCTGCTGCCGGTCCTGACCACGGTTCCGCTGCAGCTCTTGGCCTACCACATGGCTGTGATTCGCGGCACGAATGTGGACCAGCCGCGAAATCTTGCGAAGTCGGTCACAGTCGAGTGAAGGCCGTCCTCCAGCGCGTCTCCCGCGCGGAGGTCAGGGTCGGCGGTGAGGCGGTTGGCCGCATCGGTCGCGGCCTACTGCTCCTTGTGGGCTTCGGCCGCGATGACGACATGGACCAGATCACATGGATGGCGGACAAGGTGCTCGGCCTGCGCATCTTCGCTGACGATGAGGGCAAGATGAACCGATCGCTCGCTGAAGCCGCTGGGGACCTCCTCGTCGTCAGCCAGTTCACCCTGTACGGGGACGCATCGAAGGGGCGTCGCCCGAGCTTCGTGGCGGCGGCCGCACCCGAGGAGGCTGAGGCACTCTACCAGCGATTCGTTGCCGAACTACGCGGCCGGTCACAGTGCGATGTCGAGACGGGTGTGTTCGGCGCGATGATGGACGTCGATTCCGTTAATGATGGACCTGTCACGTTGCTCCTCGAGCGGTGACCGCAAGGCCCGTGAAGCTCCTCCTCGCGTCGCGTTCGCCCAGGAGGCTCGACATCCTGAGGCAGCTCGCGCTCGATCCCGAGGTCAGGGTCGCCAGCATCGACGAGGCCCTTCTACCGGGGGAACAGCCTCTCGAGCATGTCGAGCGACTCGCCAGGGCGAAGGCAGAACTGGCGTCGCTCGACGTACCCGGTGCGCTGGTCATCGGCGGGGACACCATAGTCCTGCGCGACCGGAGGGTAATGGGTAAGCCGGAGAACGCGGCGCACGCGCAGCAAATGCTCATGAGCTTGGCTGGTCGCTCGCACGAGGTCCTCAGTGCACTCGCGCTCACTGGTGCTCACGGGGTGGTGAGCGGGGTCAATCGGACGACCGTGCACTTCCGTGACTTCGATGCATCGACGGCGCGCCGCTACGTGGAAACTGGCGAGCCGATGGACAAAGCCGGCGGGTATGGGATCCAGGGGTTGGGCGCCGCGTTGGTGGCGGGCCTGGACGGGGATTACTACTCGGTCGTGGGCTTTCCGGTAGGGGTCTTCTTGGACCTGTTGAGTCGGGCGGGCTGGCGTTACGACTTCGGCCAGATCACTCGCGTACCGCCCTGAGGAGCGACGACGACGGCCGCTCGGGCACCTGAAAGGGCCCGTCGGGGTATGAATATCGGCGTCGCACAACGGGTCCCGACGTGTCGGGAGTGCTGAGTAGGGGATTTACCGGACTGGTCGTGCGGCACCAGTCTCGGCTAGATTCGATCCTTAAGACCGTTGCGACCCCACGGGGAGACTGACATGAAGAAGAATGGCCGTTTCATGGTAGGCCTGGTTGGCGTGGCCACCGTCGTTACCTACCTGATTTGGACCGGCGTCAGTGAGACGATGGTCTACTATCTCACCCCTGTCGAACTCATGCAGCGGGTCGAGGCCGATCCGACCTTCCACCAGGTGGGCGTCAAGGTAGGTGGGCAGGTGATTCCCGGCACGTACCATCGCGCCGAGGGCGAGCTACTACACATCTTCGATGTGGAGGACCTCGACGATCCCTCCGTCACGTTCACGGTCGAGTTCCGAGACGCGCTCCCGGACACGTTCACCGAGACTGTCGAGGTCGTGCTTGAGGGCCGCCTGCGTGAGGACGGAGTCTTCGAGGCCAAGACGCTCCTGACGAAGTGCGGCAGCAGGTACGAAGCATCCCAGGAGGAACTCGCCGGGTGACCCTCCTCGGGGAGTTCGCTCTCTGGATCTCCCTCCCCTTCGCCCTGTGGGGAATGGTCCTTGGCTATGCCGGGGGCAAGACACAGCGCGGCGACCTCGTCCTGAGCGCCGAACGAAGCATCTACGCAGTCTTCTTCCTGCATGTGATCGCGTCGGCCGGGGTCATGGCGGCCTTCCTCGGCGATCGCTTCGAGTACTGGTATGTCGCCAGCTACTCAAACGCCGAGCTGGAATTCTTCTACAAGGTGACCGGCCTGTGGGCCGGGCAGCGCGGCTCGCTGCTTTTCTGGGCGCTCATCCTGGGGTTCTTCTCCTCGATCTGCGTGTTCCAGAATCGCAAGAAGCACCGGGAGTTCATGCCGTACGTCGCGGCTGTCCTCCAGACCGTGCTCCTGTTCTTCATCGTCGTCCTCCTCTTCGCGGATGTGAACCCGTTTGAGCGGCTCGGTTTCACAGCGGTAGACGGACGCGGGCTGAATCCTCAGCTGCAGAACTATTGGATGGTCATTCATCCGCCCACGCTCTACCTGGGATTCACGGCGTTTACAATCCCGTTCGCTTTTGCGATCGCGGCCTTGCTCAATGGCCGGCTCGACGCCCGCTGGATCCAACTGACCCGCAGATGGATCCTGACGAGCTGGCTCTTCCTCTCGGTCGGCATCGTCTTCGGAATGCGCTGGGCCTACGAGGAGCTGGGATGGGGAGGGTACTGGTTCTGGGATCCGGTCGAGAACGCTTCGCTCTTGCCTTGGCTCACGGCGACCGCCTTCCTGCACTCGATCCAGATCCAAGAGACTCGAGGCATGTTGAAGGTCTGGAACATGTCCTTGGTCCTACTGACGTTCCTCCTCACGATCTTCGCGACCTTCCTGACGCGCTCCGGGCTGATCGAGTCGGTGCACTCGTTCGCCCAGGAGCTGAAGATCGCGTTCATCTTCCTGGGCTTCATGGCGTCGGTGCTCGCTGCGTGCACGGTCCTGATCATCTACCGATTGCCGCAGCTTCGGAGTGAGAACCAGATCGAGTCGTTCGTCTCGCGAGAGTCGGCGTTCCTCTTCAACAACGTCATCCTGCTGGGCGCTGCGTTCTCCGTGATGTTCGGGACGTTGTTTCCGTTGATCTCCGAGGGCATCACCGGCCAAGAAATCAGCGTGGGTCCGCCTTTCTTTCAGCGGGTCAACTTCCCGATCGGTCTGGCATTGCTCGCGCTCGCTGGAATCGGGCCGGTCATTGCCTGGCGACGGGCGACGAAGAGGAATCTGCAAAAGAACTTTTCGACGCCCGTCGTCGTCGGGCTCGTGGTGGCCGCCGTCCTTTGGATCTCGGGCGCCCACCACCCTCTTGCGCTCACCACGTGGGGCATCGGTGCCTTCGTGCTGACGGTCATCGGCACCGAGTTTTGGAAGGGCACGAGGGCTCGAGCCCGGATCGAGGGTGAGGGCTACCTGCCCGCGCTGTTCCACCTCGTCACACGAAACCGTCGTCGGTGGGGCGGCTACATCGTGCACGTCGCAATGGTGATGATGTTCATGGGCTTTGCGGGCGCCGCGTATAACGTCGATGAGCGCTTCCACGTGGAGCCCGGAGACGTGGTCCAGGTCGCCTCCCCTCTGGGTCACACCTATACGCTGACGTACGAGGGACTGTCGACGGCGCGACAGAACGGCATGCGGAATCTTGCGTGGCAGGCGATCGCCACGGTTTCGGTGACTGAGGGCGGCGAGTCGCTCGGAATTCTGACGACGGAAAAGCGGTCGTACACCACGCAGGAGGCCGGCAGCCCGCCCATGACCGAAGTGGGCATCCGCTCGACCTTCCTCGAAGATCTGTATCTGATTCTGTCCGCGATGGATGACGCCGAGGGCGTCATCATGCGGGGCGACTCGAACGCTCAAGGGATCGACCTGCAGGTGCTGGTGAAGCCCCTCGTAAATTGGATCTGGCTCGGGTGTCTGACCCTCGTGTGCGGAACACTCATTGCGCTGTGGCCGAGCGTCGACCGAAAGCGTGCGGCGGCCGAGTCGACCGCCGACCTGGCGGCCGAGGGTGCGCCTGTCGGGGCAGCGGGCTAGCAGGTCGCTGGAAAATGGGGGCGCACCGCGCGCAGGGGTCTCACGAGACCAAGAGTAGGAACGACGACGAGTCGTAGTGTGATCTACGGCGAGGAGGAGAGACGACCTATTGGACCGCGACCCCCCTGCGCCCACCACGAGGTAGATATGATCGAACCAGCAAGCGGGTTACGGCGGCGCGGCCCGACCCACGCGCTTCGCGCACGGGTGCCCCTCGTCGTTGGAACTCCTCGACGTAGCTCGAGCTATGCCTTCGTCGCTCCGCCTAGAATCTGGGGCCGCGGCGCGCGTAACGCGGTGCGCCCCCATTCTCCAGCGCCCTGCTAGAGCCGAACCGGGAGATCCCGTGACGCTCTATCTGGGCGTGGCGCTCATCACTGCTGCGGTCCTCATCTTCATCCTCCAGCCCGTCGTGAAGGGACTCCACGCCTCCCTGGAGCGCGAAGACGACGAGCTCACGGAGACCGAAGCCCGCAAGCGGGTCGCGCTCCTCTCGCTGCGCGACGTCGAGTACGACTTCCTGGCGGGCAAGCTGGACGAGGAAGACTACCGTTCGCTGAAGAGTGAACTCACGGCGGAGGCTCTAGCGGCTCTGGAGGCGGACGAGGCCGCCCGCAGCGACAAGGGGCAACCCATGGACGTCGGTATCGAGGCCGAGATCGCACGCATCCGGGCCACTCTTCGAGAGGGGCTCGCGTGCGGTGAGTGCGGCTTCTCGAACGACCAGGGGAGCCGCTTCTGCTCATCGTGCGGCCGGTCCATCGCAGACCAGACCGTCGGGTAGGGACGATGGAGTTGGCGACGGAGTCGGCGCCGGCCGCCGAAGCAACACAAACAGTCATCGAGGCTCGGGCCCTCGTGCGGGAGTATGGGCCCGTCGTTGCCGTGGATGGCATCGACCTCGCGCTCGGTGAGGGCGAGTTCTTGGCGATCTTCGGTCCGAACGGCGCCGGGAAGTCTTCGCTGCTCGGGATGTTGGGCGGGGCCTTGAGGCCCACCAGCGGAGAAGTGCGGATCCGAGGCGTCCCGCTGGATTTTTCGGCGGGAGCATGGCGCAGACGTGTGGGCGTGCTGTCACACAAAGGCTTTCTCTACGCACACCTGACCGCGGAAGAGAACCTGCGCTTCTACGGGCGGCTTTTCGGATTGAAGGACCTGGATAGCCGCATTCCGGAGCGCCTGGCGCGCGTGGGTCTCACGAACCGCGCTCGCTTCGAAGTGCGACAGCTATCGCATGGTATGCGCCAGCGTCTGTCGCTCGCGCGCGCGCTGCTGCACGATCCTGACGTGGTCCTGCTCGACGAACCCTTCACGGGGCTCGACCCCTCGGCGGCTTCCGTGCTCCGCGACGTACTGCGCGAGCTCCGCGACGGGTACCGCACCGTGGTGATGGTGACGCACAACCTGTCGGAGGGACTCGCGCTCGCCACCCGTGTGACGATCCAGGTGGAAGGCCGGCTCGCGTGGGAGGGGCCGACAACCTCTCTCGAGCGGGAGGGGTTCGAGGGTTTTTACCACAAGGTCGTGGAAGGCCGGACATGAGCCTCTACTTGGACCAGATCCGCGCGATCATCTGGAAAGACCTCTTGCTCGAGTTGCGGACGCGGGAGCGCATCGCCGCGATGGGAGCGTTCGCAGTCCTGGCCGGCGTGCTCTTCAACTACTCCCTCGACCAGGCTCGTGTGGCGCCACAGGATGTGGCTGCCGGGCTCATCTGGATGACTTTAGTGTTCGGGGGGCTGCTGGGCGTGGGTCGCACGTTCTACTTGGAAGCTCAGGACGGTGCGATGGAGGGCGTGCTCATGTCGCCGGCACCCAAGGACGCTGTCTACTTGGGCAAGACGCTGGCGAACTTCGCGCTCCTCTTCCCAGTCGCGCTGCTCATACTTGGCGTGTTCTGGCTCTTCTTCGGACTCGATCTCGGGTCGAACCCGGGCATCTTGGTCCTCGCCCTGGGGCTCGGCGCGCTCGGCTTCGTGGCGCTGAGCACGCTCTTCGCTGCGGTATCGTCCGGCACGCACATGGGTGAGACCCTGTTGCCGATCTTGGTGTTTCCGCTTCTCGTACCGATGGTGGTGTACGGGGTAGGGGTCACGGGCCGAATCATGGTGGGTCGCCCGGTTGAGGAAGTGCTCGGCAACGTTCGTCTGCTCGCGGCGTTCGCGCTGGTCGCCCTGGCCGCGGGTGCAGTACTCTTTCGCTTCGTGGTGGAGGACTGATGTCGATTACAGGGATGCGTCGGACCGGTACGGGTCTAGCGGTCGTTGGTCTGCTCGGGATGATGTTCGTCTTCTGGTTGTCCTTCTTCTGGGTCTCCACCGAGGCGAGCCAAGGTGTAGCACAGCGGATTTTCTACGTTCACGTGCCGGCCGCCTGGACGACGTTCTTTGCCTTCGGCCTGTGCGCTTTGACGAGCGCAATGTACCTGTGGCTGCGTGACGAGCGTCTGGACCGCGCCGCGGTTTCTGCAGCCGAGGGCGGCATGATCTTCGGGACCATCATGCTGACGACGGGGCCGCTGTGGGGCCGAATCGCCTGGGGCACGTACTGGACCTGGGAGCCGCGCCTGACGCTGACGCTTCTCCTGTGGTTCATCTTCCTCGGGTACTTCATGGTCCGAAGTTCCACCGAGAATCCCGAGAAGGGGAAGCGGTTCGCGGCGGTCGTAGCGATCGTCGGGGCACTGGACATCCCGTTCATCCATGTAAGCGTGCTCTGGTTTCGGTCGCTCCATCCGCAGCCTGTGGTGGTGCGTCCAGAGGACGGGCCGGCGCTCCCCGGCGACATGCTCACCCTGCTGCTGACCAGCTTGGCCGCTTTCACAGTCATCTTCCTCGGCCTGTTCATGCTCCGTTACGCGCTGGAAGGCCTACGCAGAGAACTCGACGTGCGCGCCCGCAAAGTGGCCGCCTGAACCGGAATCCTCATGTTTAGACTGAAATCGGTGGTGACAGGCCTCGGCATGGCAGCCGGCTTCGCGTTCGGCGCGGCGGTCCTGGTTGCTCAGGAGCTGCCGGGGAACGCGCTCGCCACGCAGAGTCTCAGACCCTACTGGCATGTCTTCATCGCGTATGCGATCGCCATCGCCCTCGTTCTCGGCTGGGTGATCTCGATTGGCCGGCGCTTGCGCGACGTCGAGGAACGGTTGGGCGGATAGCCTGGCTGCGATGACGACCGCAACGGAGAGGGTCGCCGGTGTCGGCGGAATCCTCTTTGCAGCACTCCTGTCGGCGCAGCCGGCTCCGGCGCAGCAGACGCCATCCATGCCGAGCACGCTGCGCTACGGATCGGGCCTGTTGGACATCCCCGTGTCCAGTGTGCTCCCTCACCTGACGATCACGGGCACGTACTCGGGTTTCTTCGTGGGGCTCGATCGGCGCGTTCAGGTCGACGGTGCGGGTGTGCCGACCGGCTACGGAAGCGCGGCACAAGGCTTCTTCTCCGATGCGTCGCTCGCGATCGGGCTTCTCGACCGCTTCGAGACGGGTCTGTCCCTGCAGTCGTTCGGTGACGACTCGGGCAACATCTGGGGACTCTTTAGTCGCGTCCGAATCTGGGAACCGATCGACCAGGGAATCGGACTGGCAGCCGGCGCCCGCTACCTGACGAGCCCCGACTTCGGGGACGGGCGGGACTACTCGCCTGGCCGGCTCGGCTTCGCGGACGAGCGCTTCGGCCGGAACCTCACCGGCGGCACGAACCTGAGCCTGTATGGGGTGGCGACAGCGTACTTGAGAGGGTTCGATGGTGGGCGGCTGCCGAAGAACGAC
>JAOTVA010000039.1 GCA_029863645.1 Gemmatimonadota bacterium | reverse complement strand
GCCTCATCAGTTTGTCATCGTCGGAGAAGATCTTCCGGAAGCTGTCGATGACGAAGTAGCCCACGAATGGGCTCGGCAGCAGGATCCAAAGAATGTCCACTACTGCTGGCAAGTCAGGCAGTTGTGGCTGTTCTTCGATCCGAGGCTCTCGAGCAGCGCTACCGTTTCGGGAATGGGTGAAACGCGAGAGACCGGGCCGTTGGCCATGTCGGCGGTCGTCTGCCCGCGCCGGCTGACCACGGTCACGTCGCCACCCTGCTCCACGAGGTACAGGATCAACTCGTTGTCCCCGCGAGCTGCCGCGTGGTGGATGGCCGTATAGCCGTTGTGGTCTCGCTGATTGACGTCCATGCCGACCTCCTCGATGAGGAACTTCACCGAGGGAAGCCAGCCATTCTCGACGTGGCGGTGCGCGTTGCCCGCGAAGCCCTCCCCGTACCCGACTCCGGACGCGGCGTGGATCGCGTAGACCGCGGGTCCACCCACCGGAATCGGCGGGAGTCCGGAGGGATCCGGCGTCGCAGCCTTCACTGAATCCTGTCGCTGCGCGTGCTCGAGAACGACCTCGCGGAAGGCGGCCGCGTCCGCGCGGATGTCCGCTTCCGGAAGGTCGGCTTTCACCGAATCCGGCAGATCCTGCCAGATCGCGACAACCGCTGAGGCCTGGGCCGAGTCGCCCTTCACGGCAAACGAGTCCACATCGGCGAGCGCGTCGAGTTGGAAGGAGCGCTGCATCTCCTCGGGGCTTTGACGGCGCCGCTGCTCGGGGGCGATCGTCGCCACGAACGGGTCGGCACCCCACTCGTGGAGAAGCCGCATCGCCTCGACATCGGTCGCGTAGGCCGCGCGGAGGAAAGGTGTGGCGCCGTTCATGTCGATGAGTCCGCACCGGAAGTTCCCGCATCCCGTGTATTCCATGTACCACGGATGGGACACGAGCCGCGCATCGGGATCGGCGCCGGCGGCAAGAAGCGCCTCAGCCATTTCCAGATAGCTGGCCTTTTGCTGCGCACGCTCCTGCGGCTGGGGATACCGCGTGCGTGGCTGCCACTCCGCGTTGACCGCGGCGAACAGCGGCGTCGCGCCGTTGAGCGTCGACGCGACATTCGGGTCCGCGCCTCGGTCGAGCAACAACATCGCCGCGTCGAACTGGCCGTTGATCGTCGCGATCAGCAGCGGCGATGTGCCGTCCCCGCCACCCGTCTGATCGATGTCCGCGCCCAGGTCCAACAGCGCTTCGATCGACTCCAGGTGTCCTTGCCGAGCGGCATGCAACAACGGGGTCAACCCGCCGGTCGCGGAGATACTCGTCCTGAACATGCTCTCTCGGGCCGAGCTCCGACGCGCGCGGGGCGGGTCGGCCTCGTAGGCCTGCCGACCGGCACGCACCGCGGCCTGTACCTGCGCGGAGGTCGGAGCCCACTCTCCATCGTTCGTGAAGGCCTTGAGCACCTCCTGCTGCCGACGGCTCGCTTCGGCGTCGTAGCGCCGCATGAGGTCGAGATCGAGCGTCTCGGCAGAAAGATTCGGGTCGGCCCCGCCCTCGACGAGCGCCCTGATCGCGGCGACGCGATTCCAGGCCGCCGCGAAGATGAGCGGCGTCTGCGACCACTCGGATTCGATGGCGTTCGGATCGGCGCCCGCAGCCAGAAGTGCCTGGATGACATCAGGGTTGCCGGAAGTGGCACCCAGGTGCAACGCGGTGGAGCCGCTCGGATCGGTCTTGGCATCCACCTCGGCTCCGGCCTCGAGAAGCGCCTGGACGGCCTCGGGGTGTCCATTGCGCGCCGCGATGTGAAGCGGCCGGTACTCGCCGATCCTCGTCGACGACTCGACCACGGCACCCGCAGTGAGCACGACATTGAGGAGCCCCAGGTCACCATGCTCGGCGGCCCAGTGAAGTGCGCTCATTCCGTCGGCCAGCGCGGCGTTCACATCGGCTCCCTGGCGCAGGAGCATCCGTACACGCTCGACGTCCCCGTCTCGAGCCGCGCGAGCTACCGCGGCCTGCTCCTGCGCCGTGACCGGCGCGGCCAGGGTGAGCGTCGAGGTCAGCGCCGCGAGGGCGCCCAGGGTAAGCAAACGTCTCATCGTCGGTCTCTCTGAATGCCTTCGTTCACGCCTGTACCGCCGAGTCGAGGCTCCCGCCATCGCCGGTCGGCTCAACGGTCGGCCTAATAGACTTCCTGGGTCGTCGTGCGCCCGGACGACTTGAGCATGAAGCCACCCGTGCTGTCGCCGAAACTCTCCATGTCGGAGTGCCCGAGGTCCTGTAGGAGGGTCAGCATGGCGTTGGCCATCGGCGTTCCATCGGCGGCCTTGAGGTGCAGGTTCCCCTCCAAGAGGCCGTTGCCCTTCCCGAGGAAGACGAGCGGGCAGCGCCGGTGGTTGTGCAGGTTGGCGTCTGCCATGGGTGAGCCGAACATCACGATGGATTTGTCCAGCAGGTTGAGATCGCCGTCCATCGTGCTCTGCATCTTGTCGAGCAGATACGGGAGCATGCTCACCCGGTACTGGCAGATCTTGTTGAACTCCAGGATCGCCTCCTCACGCCCACCGTGGTGGGACGCGGGGTGGAAGGGCTTGTCGGTGCCCGCCTCCGGGAAGACCCGATTCTCCGAGTCGCGGCCCGTCTTGAACGAGATGACGCGCGTCATGTCGGTCTGGATCGCGAGGACCTGCAGATCGAACATGAGTTCCATGTGCTCGCGATAGGAGTCGGGCACGCCCGCGGGCGCTTCGGGGATCACCCGCTCCTCGCCACTCGTATTGTGCGCCTCGACCATGTCGATCCGGCGCTCGATCTCGCGAACGTTCTGTAGATATTGCTCCATGCGCTGACGGTCCTCGACCCCAAGCTCACGGTTCATCTGCCGAACCTCGCCGGTGATCCAATCGAGGATGCTCGACCGCATGGCGCGGCGCTCGGCGCGTTCGGCGGGCGAACCACCCGCCCCGAAGAGCATGTCGAAGGCGACGCGCGGGTCGCGGATCATCGGGAGTGGCTCGCTCGGAGACGCCCAGCTGATGGAATCGGTGTAGGCGCACGAGTAGTTGTAGGTGCAGCCTCCGGCCTGGTCGATATTCGGAATCGTGAACTGCATCGAGGGCAGCGGCGTGTCCTGGCCGAACCGACGGGCATAGATCTGATCCAGAGACGTGCCGACGAAGAGGTCGGAGCCCTGGGTCTGCTTCGGGTGGGACTGGGTCAGGAACACCGCGCTGGAGCGGAAGTGGTCACCGCCGATCTCCGGCGCCGTGAACGCCTCGGCCATGCGCACGTCCGTGTTGCTCACGATCGTGAGATAATCCTGAAAGGGCTCCAACGAGATGAGTGCGCTGTTCGGCGCCATCTCGAAGTCCTTGCCGATGATCTCGGGAGCGAACAGGTGCTGCGTGGCACCCCACTCGTTGCACCCGGCGAGTCCGTGGACCTCCTCGATGCAAATGAGAGGGGTCCTGGCCTCGGCGGCGCGGGTAACCGAGCCGCTCATCCGCCCGGCGGGCACCATCGCGTCGAGATACGGGAGCGCGACCGCCGCGCCCATGCCACGAAGGAACGTACGCCGGTCCAGGTGCTTGCCTGTGATGAACTCCATCGTCCCGAGTCTCCTGAAGTTGGGAGCTAGCTGTCTTCCGTCGTGTGCCTGCGCCTACCGGAACCTACTGAACGGCCCCATCCGCGACTGCTTCGGCCGCCCGCTTCATGCGGAACGGGTCGCTCTGGACCACCCCGATGATCAGGTCGGCCATACGATATTGCCCATCGTCTTCGGCTTCCGCCACGATGGAGCGAATGGTCGGCTGATCGAAGTATTCGACCCTACGCGCCAGTGCGTACGCCATGAGGTTCTCCGTCAGCGATCGCATCAGCGGAATGGGCCGGCGTAGTATCGCGTCGGCCACTTCTTTCGGGGTCGTGATGGGCGTGCCGTCATAAAACTCGCCGCGCGTGTCGAGCGACATTCCGTTCTCACGGACCCGCCACTGAGCCGTGACGTCGAAGTTGTCGAGAGCGAGGCCGATCGGGTCCATGAAGCGGTGGCACGCATTGCAGGTCGGGTTGGCCCGGTGGATCTCCATGCGCTCCCGCGTGGTCAGTCGCTTGCCCTCCTGCGTCCCCTCGGTCTCCTCGAGATCGGGAACCCCGGGCGGCGGCGGCGGCGGCGGCGTGCCCATGAGGACTTCCATCACCCATTTTCCGCGCAGAACCGGCGAAGTACGGTTGGCGAGCGACGTCAGGACGAGCACGCTGCCCTGCCCCAGTAACCCGCTACGCACACCGTCGGTGTACTCGACCTTGCGGAAGTGCCGGCCCGCGACCCCTTCCATGCCGTAGTGGTTGGCCAGACGCTCGTTCACGAAGGTGTAGTTCGCATTGAACATCTCGAGCGCGTCCCGATTCTCCTTGACGAGGTAGTTGAAGAAGAGCTCGGTCTCGCGGTGCATCGCGTCGGCGAGCGTCTCGTCGAAGTTCGGATAGAAGTTCGGGTCGGGTCGGACCTTGTAAAGGTCTTGGAGCCTCAGCCACTGGGCCGCGAATCGCGTCCCGAGCGCTTCGGAGCGCGGGTCGGCGAGCATGCGGCGGGTCTGCCGCTCCAGCTCGCCCCGATCGTTCAGGTCACCCTTCTCCGCCACCCGAAGCAGCTCAGCGTCCGGCGGGGTGCCCCACAGGAAGAACGAAAGGCGCGACGCGAGCTCCACGTCTTCGAGCTCGTAGATCTCACCCGGCTTCACCCCCTCGGGCTGGCGTTCCAGGCGCAGCACGAAGAAGGGGCTGGCGAGAATGACCTCGAGCGCGTCACGGATGCCCCGCTCGAAGCCTCCCTTGGCATGACCCTCCTGATAGAACCGCAGGAGCCCGGCGATCTCGTCCTCGGACACGGAGCGCCGGTACGCGCGCGTCGCCAGGTTCTCGACGATCCGGTGGGCACACCCCGCCTGCTCGCTCTCATCCGTCGGGCGGCAAATGAAGATCGCCTCGCGGCTGGGCGTGTCCGATATCCCCGTGGTCTCGTACGGACCGCCTACGATCAGCTCCTGAAGGTGCGGGAGCGTAGTGATGCCGTCTCCGCCGGATCCTCCCCCGGCCATCGACCAGTCGTGGGGGCGGATCAGGTCTTCATAGGGGCCGTCGGAGCGGCGGATGAAGGCTGCGGAGACGTTACGCTGGCCCGCGCGCACGAAGACGGGTTCCGTCCACAGGGCGCCGCCGCCGCGACCGTCGGCGGCCTCTCCGGAGCGCGTGTACGCCATGAGCGCCACCCGCTCTCCATCGATCGAGATGTCGATCTCCTCGAAGCGCGTGCCGCCTCCCGAGGCGAACGTCATCCCGAACGAATACATGCCGTCGACGGGAAACGCGTGCCCGACGGCCATGCCGCCCCGCGTACCGTACGGCGCTCCCTCGACCTGATCCCACGGATGCTGGGAGAGGTATTGGGAGTTCCGGTACGTGACATTGATCTCCGGAGCGTTGCGGTCTCCCACGGCCATCCGGCTGATGTCGGAGGCCGCATTCAAGTACGACTCGAGCAGCAGCGGCGACATCGCCTGCACGTCGGCGATGTTGTCGAAGTTGGCGCTCATCTGATCGAGGGGGAGCCAGTCGGCCGCGTCGATCTGGAGATTCAGCAGGTTTCGGATCGCTTGCTCGTATTCCGGCCGGTTCAGCCGCTGGAACGTGCGACGACCAGGATCCGGATCACGAGCTGCCACCTCGTCCATGACCTCTTCGAGCGTCTCGACGAACTGGAGTAGCGTGTCCCCCTCCGGCGCCCTGACGCCCGGCGGCGGCATCATGCCGGCGCGGAGCTTTCGGATCATCCGCTCGACGATCTCCCGATTCTCCGGCGCCTTCGCGATGTCGAACTCTTCGAGAGACAGGTTGCCCCGGAGCCTCGAGTCGGAGTGACACCGGACGCACGTCCCCTCGACGATCGCGTTGGGGTCCACCGCGGTCATCTCGGTGGCCGGGTGATCTGCCCACGCTGGAGCCGAAGCGACGGTGGCGACCGTAGAGAGCTCGCCCACCAGCATGAGAGCCATGCCGAACGCGGCGGACGTGACGACGAAAGATTTCATCCGGGGCGACTCCCAGGGAGTGCTTTGGAGCGGAAGATAGGCCGGATCACGGCCGACTCACAAGACACGGCTCTACGCGAATTTGTTGAACCTCAAGGACGTTCGAGCAACTCGGCGAGGGTGAACACACGCCCGTCCCGGGTGCGAGGCTCACCCCACGCTCCGATCGGTCCAGAAGAGAATCACGCCGCACGATTGTCGGCCGACGTAGGGATGAGGGACCGCGAACGGCCACTCATGGACCTCTACGGCCAGAACCTCGTCACGGTCCACCATGTCCGCGAGCGACCCACCGGCCGGCACGTTCTCCCCCCGCATCCAGATGCCGTCGATGTAGATGCTGGGGGAGCAATAACCCCGGCCCTGACGATTCGGGATCACCAGGACGTCGTTCCACGGGCCTGGATTCTGGTGTGATTGCTGGTGGACCCGAACCGACCGCATGCCCCAGAAGAGTTGCTGGGGCCATCGCGCGGCGCTCTGGGCGATCTGGCCCGGCGTGAGGAACTCGCCGCGACCGCGTGCGAGGCGATCGTAAAAGCCCGTCCCGCGCAGCTCTGCGATCTGAGGCTCGTCGGCGCGCGCCTCCACCAGGAGACCCTCGACGGGCACCGGCCGTGCTGCCATGGACAGCTCGACGATCCGGGCCTCACCCGCGCCCACGCGGACCGCCTCGGAACGCATCGCCTGGTACCCCAGGGCCGCGGCGATCAAGTAGTACTCGCCCGACGACCTGAGGTCGAAGCTGAAATAACCACGCTCATCGGTTACGACCTGGGCCAGAGTGTCGAGGGCCGAGTCGATCAGCGTCACGGTGCCCAGGTCGATCGGCTCGTACGTCGCCCGATCAGAGAGCACCCCGCGAAGACTCTGGGCATCCGCGGGCGCGCGACAAAGCGCGCTGGCGAGCACGAGCCCGACGATCGCCCACGGGGCTCGACCCGTCCCCATTTCCGAGGCCTTCAGCGCGCCGCCGGCGAGAATCGGAGGCGGAGCTGCGCAATGCCTTCCGGGCGCCCCAATATGGTCAAGCGATCTCCGAACTGAAGTACGGTATCTCCCTGTGGGATAACCATTTCCTCTTGCCGACGAATCATCGCGATGAGCGTCCCGTCCGGGAGCGCCAGCTCACGGAGTCGCGAACCCACCAGCTCCTCACCCAACCCGTCGCCGATCTTCATGACGAGGAGCCGCTCGTTACGGAACAGCGCCTCCTTGATCTGCGTCGTTCCCTCCGCAGCCAGCCATTCCGGCATGAAGGCGTCCTGGTCGACCCGCCTCGCGATCTGCGCCAGGATGCGAAGGTGCCGGCCCGGATCGTCCTGCGGACCGACCAGGAAGAAGATCGCGCGCACCGGGTCGTCGGGCTCCGGGCCGACGGCGCCCAGTTCGACTCCGTTGCGGACGCGCGCCAGCAGCAGTTGGGGCTCTTCGACCGCGTCGAGGCGAACGTGTGGGAGGGCGGCTCCGTGCGACACGGGCGTGGCCCCCAGCCTCGCGCCTTTGAGGAATCCCTCGAAGAGCGAGCTGGCCGAGACGGGAAGGTCTCGGGCCAGTCGTTCCGAGGCTTGCCGCACCAGAACCTCGAAGTCCACGGGGCCGTCCAGATCGAGCACCCGAGCCGCGGTGAACAGCGTGTCGAAGGGGTCTTCGGCCCTCGGCCCCCGATCCTTGATGACCTCTCGAAGCTCCAGGTCCAGGCGCTCGTCGCGCTGACGCCCGAGCCGCTCGAAGACGTGAAAGATCGCGCCTTCCCGATCGACCCGGCTGCTGGCGTAATAGGTGTACCACATCGCGCCGAGCGTGATGAGCCCGGCCGTGAAGAGCGTCGGGAGGAAGCCCATCTCGACGATCAACCAAAACGGCGCGAGGATCCCGAGGATCTGCATGACCGGATAGAACGGCGACTTGTAGCCCGGGTCGTAGGACTCGATCCGGCTCTCTCGCATCACGATGACCGCGAGACAACCGAGCGCGAACATCACCAATTTGAAGGCGCTCGCGAGCTTCGCGATCTTGGTCGGGTCGAACAGGGTCACGCACAGCAGAATCAGGCCGACCGTGGCAGCGATCCCGATGGCGGGCGTTCCCCGCGCCCCGACCCGGCCGAAGAAGTCGGGAAGAATCCGATCCCGACCCATCGCGAGCGGATAGCGCGAGGCGCTCAAGACGCCCGCGTTGGCTCCGGACGACACGGCCAGGAGCGCTGCGATCGTCATGACCACCGCGCCAGCAGGGCCCGCCAGCATCTGCGCGACCGTGGCGACCGGCTTCAGGTCGCCACCATTCGCTCCGAGCGTTTCGGCACTCGCGACGCCGACCATCACGGAGGTCCCGATCACATAGACCAGGATCACTGTACCGAACGACAGAAAAGTACCCAGGGGAAGGTTCCGCTCGGGGTTCTTCACCTCTTCCGCAACGCTCGAGACCTTGGTGAGTCCCATATAACTCACGACCACGAGCCCCGACGTGGCGATCAGCCCGGATGCCTCCGTCTCGAAGAACGAACCGAAATTCGACGCATCCATCTGGAGGACGCCGAGGCCGCAGAACCAGAGCAGGAGGATGCTGAGCCCGATCAGGAGCATCACTTGGAACGTGCCGGTCTTTTTCGCCCCGAAGTAGTTGATGACCCCGAACAGGATCGCGAACCCCCCGGCGACCGGGCCCATCTCGAGCTGAGGGAAGAACAGTTGGAGGTAGGCGCCCACGCCATACAGCGCGAACGACGCCTTGAGGACCAGAGCGATCCAGGTCCCGAACCCCCCGATCGTGCCGACGAGCGGACCCATGCTCCGATCGAGGAAGTAATAGACCCCACCCGCCTTCGGCATCGCGGTCGTGAGCTCGACGCTGCTGAGCAACCCTGGAAGCAGGATCAGGGCCGCCAGCAAATACGACACCGGCATCGCCGACCCCGCTCCAGCCGCCGCGAGGCCCGGCAAGAGGAAGAAGCCCGAGCTCAGGGTGGCTCCCGTGGCCAGCGCGTACACGTCCCAAAGACCGAGCTGCTTCTGCAGCTTCACGGGCTTCGGGAGGGTCACTTGGGTCGCCACCGGGTACGCTCCGTGCCGAAACGAGAATACTGCCGCTCGGCGAGGAGCGGGGGTTCGCCCACCGCCGTAGCTATGATCGATCGTGGACGCTGCGACGCACCGCGTGGTCGTGCGAAACCTGATCTTGCCCCTCCGCGGCGCCCACGGCAAGGACAGAGCACATCTGATTCGCGGCGCCTCTCCGTCCTACTCGACGACCTCGATCCGGAGCTCGCCTCCGCGAAATGGCGTTCCGCACCAAGAACTGCTCTCGGCGGTCAGCACATAGACACCGGCCTCTTCGAAGCGGACTTCACGCGTTCCGTCCGCTCGGAGATCCGAGTTGAAGACGGCGGATCCCTCCGGCGCGACGATCCAGCGGACTTGGGCCGCGACCTCCGCCTCCAACTGTGGGGGCGGAGACGACAATGTGCAGGCCTCGGGCTCCACCTCGTCCTCCGTCGCCGCCTTCCACGGCCCGGAACGACGCTGGGCGTGCAGCACCAGCGGCTCACCCACGCGAATGCGGGCGACCTCGCCCCTCGCCGTCATCACGAAGAGCTCCTCCTCGAACGTGTCCGAGGGCACGAACACCACCGCGGGCTCGGGCCCGCATCCGGCGCCTAGAGTCAGCGTCAGGCCAAGAAACAGGCCTCTCGAAGACAATCGATCCATGCCACAATCTTCGGGTGAACGCCGCCGCCGCTCAACCCGGCCCGCGTGCCGTCAGACGACTCCTTGGATGTACTGACGGAGGTGGGAGTTCTCGGCTTCGGCCGAGAGCCGGCACGCGTTCACGAGGTCGCCGATCGAGATGATCCCCACGAGTGCCCCGTCGGCCAACACCGGAAGGTGACGGATCTTACGATGGGTCATCACGTTCATCATTTCGGAGAGCCCGTCGCTGGGGCTCGCGGTAACCATGTCACGCGTCATCACCGCACCGACCATGACCGAGTGGAGAGCGGTCGGGTCTCGAGACGCGAGGCGGAGGATATCCCGCTCGGTGAAGATCCCGACAGGGTGTCCCTCCTCCGTGACCACCAAAGAGCCGATGTTCTTTTCGACGAGGAGTCGGGTGGCATCCAGAACGCTGCGTGACGGCGCAATGGTGACGACGTCTCGGCCCTTGGTTCGAAGGATCTCGTCGATGGTCATGCTCACCTCCTGCCAGAGAACCGAGAGAGTGACAATGTGAGGTCCGACGATCGGAATCGCCAATCCGACGCAGGAGACACCCGACCCACTCGGTCACTCCTCGTCGGTCGTGCCGGGACCCGAGAGCAGCTTGTACAGCACCCAGCCTACGGCTGCGACGCCAATGAGCATGGGGATCCACCCGAGGAGATTCCAAACCAGCACGCCGCCGACGACCACCCCTGCCCCCTGGAGCCAGCCAACGACTTGGGCCGTGGATCTGGCGCGCGTGAGTTCCTGCTCGGTGTAGATCTTCTCGGGTAGGTTCGCCATGCACCAGTATCCGGTGTCGCCTTTTGCGAGGCAAGCGCCTTAGGTGCGCGCCGGGGTCCGAAGCCCCGGTGACGCCCGAAGTGCACGCTTCAAGGCTGGAGGACTTGCGGGCACGAGGACGCGCCGCAAGTTTGTGCGCCCCGAACGGGGAAACATTTGATATCGGATGCAGTCGTCTGGGGGGGCGCCGCATGCGGAACACCAAGGGTTTCGTACTCGTCGAAGCGTTGATGAACGGCTTGGCCGTAGGCGCGCTTCTCGCGGTTTTGGCGCTGATGTGCGTACAGTCGGCCATCGCGCTTCCGCGGTGGACCGAGGCCCGCACGCAGGCCCACTTCAACGTGCTCGAGTGGGACCTCGAGAATCTCCGCGCGCGCCAGGCCCTCCACTTCGCCGACCAGCAACGCTACTCGAGCGATCTCGAGGCCTTGCGGTTCACGCCCTCTTCCGGTGTCGAGCTCGAGATCTCGGCTTCGCCGTGGGGATGGTCGGCCACCGCGTCGCATTCCGGACTATCCACTTCAGAGGGTTGCGCCATCTTCGTGGGAACTGCCCTCCCGCCCGACGCTCCGGTAATGCCTGCCCATCGTGGCGCGGTCACCTGCTCCGAAGAGTCCGTCTCGCCGTAAAGGCTCTCGGGGAGACAGGCGTACAACCCTCATCGGACTCGATAGACGAGAAACGCGAGGGGGGTTAGGTCCAAGTCTGTCGGTGGCTCTCCCCTCCACTCCCGCGACACGACCACACGAGCCTCGAGGCCCGACTCGCCCAAGACGCCCGATTCACCCTCGGACACGAGCGCCGCGTGACCATCGACGGAGAAACGGACGTCGCGGGGCTCCCATCGCCCGTCACCGTCGGGCCCCTGGAGTTCGCGTGACACTTCGAGACCCGAACGTTCCGCGGCGTTTTGGTACGCGGGGCCGTATCCACCGTCGTCGTAGAGGATCAGCAATCGACCGCCTTCGTCCCGGAGGGAGAATCCCCGGGCCACACCCTCGAATCCTATCCGTGTGAGGAGGTCTGCCCGTACCCGTGCGCCGACCGCCAACACAAGCCTCTCCACCGGAAGCGTTGGCAAGAGGACCTCGACCGTGCGCCCCTGCGCGTCCTCGAGGCCGAGGCGACTTCCTCGCCCCCAACGCTCCAGACTGGTGACCGAGACCTCAGAGCTCCAGAGGTCGAAGGCGGGTGAGGCCTCTTCGAAACGCCAGGCTTCGGGAATCGAGTCGCTGGTATCGAGACGTGGCCACTGTGGAGCCCCCGACACGATCGGGTCCTGACCGGGGGTCTCCACGGCTTCGCACGAGGTGAGGGCCATGGACAGAGCGAGCCAGGCACACAACGAGCGGGGACCCGCGAGCGGTGGCCTCATCCCAAGGCGTGCGGCATTCGGGAAGTCGGTCTCGTATGTGTCCGCATGTCACCTCCGCTCATTTCATCATGCGTGGACCCCGGGGAGCCAGCAAGCGAGGCGGGGGCTCGCGCTTCTCCTCGGGTCTATCGCCGCGGCCGCTGCGCGAGTCCTTTGTAGACGTCCACCCTCCTGTGACCCCCCGCGTGGCCAACCCCAGGACAAACCTGAGCGTGTACGACTGGCAAGAAGCGGTGCCACCGGCGTCTGACGGCCCACCCATGGGTGGTGTGCAGTCCCTGCTCGTTCTCGGGGCATTCTTGGTGGTGATGCTGGTCGTGCCGTGGATCATGACCCGCGACCGTGGGGACGCGAACCGCAAGCTCCAGCCTCCGTCGGAGGTCGGCGGGCCACGCTTCACGTCGGATCGGGAGCGGCGCCTGTGGCTCTGGACCGGAGCGGTGGTATTCGTGATCTACGCCACGCTCGGCCCCGTCGCCGAGCTTGCGGCCGCGTTGCGGTCGCGCAACCTCCTGCGGATCACCTCCGGAGGGTTCTTGATCGTCGCCGTCGGGGTCGGCGCCTTCTTGTGGGCGAAGACCCGACCGGGCCGTCGCGAGATCGGAGCGGCGCTGGGCGTCGCGATGGTCTACCTCACGGCGTACCTCCGCATTCCGGTCCCCGAAGCGCGCAGCCACCTGTTCGAGTATGGGCTCGTCGCGATGCTGATCTACCACGCCCTTTCCGAGCGACGCCGAAACGGACGCCACGTCCCGGTTCCTGGGCTCATTGCCGTCGTCGCGGCATCGCTCTTGGGATGGATCGACGAAGGGATCCAAGCCTTCCTTCCCAACCGGAGCTACCACCTCTTCGACGTAGGGTTCAACGCCCTCGCCGCGAGCATGGCGATCCTCGCCACGATGCTCCTCGAGTGGATGCGCAGGGCGGACTTGGGGCGCCGGCTGAAGGCTAGGTTCCGCTAGGAAGCCTGGTGACCCATTCAGGGCGCTCGAACGACGAGATCGACGACGACCGGTCGATGATCCGAGGCGACCGGCTCGTGCAGCAGCCACGACCGAAGCACCTCGAACCGGGCCGACGGGCGAAGCAAGACGAAATCGATCTCGCGCACCGGGTCGAACGACGAGAACGTGAGCCGATCCGCGCCCTTCGTCACCACCCCCCACTCCTCTTCGAGGAAAGAGAGAACGTGGGAACCGGGCGTCGAGTTGAAGTCGCCGGCCAGGATTCCCGGGATCGTGTCGTCAGCCAGATGTTCCGCCAGGCCCATTGCCTGCCTGAGGCGTTCTTCCTCGGTTCGGTAGAAGTGGATCCCGACGAAGCGGAGGGGCCGTCCAGTGGTCGGCGACGTGACACGGGCGCTCAGAGCGCTTCTGGGCTCTTCGCCATCAGGAAGTCGGACATTCTCGACCTCGGCAATGGGCCAGCGCGACAACAACGCCATTCCGTACGCGCCCTCCCGGTACGGCATGAAGCGCCCGAAGACCGGCTCGAGTCCGGTCAGCATGCCCAGCTCGACAGCCTGGTCGACACGGCCGGTGCGGGTGGTGACACTGTCGATTTCCTGGAGCGCCACCAGGTCGGCGTCCACGCTTCGAATGACCGCGGCGATTCGTTCCAAATCGAGGACGCTGTCCATCCCCTCCCCGTGATGGATGTTGTAGGCCATGACCCGAATCGTGTCTTCGGCCATCGACCGTTCCCACACGGACCCGGCATCCCCGCAGCCGCTCGTGACCGACGCCGCACCGAGCAGCACAGCAATGCGACCGGAGGTGGTCACCTCCCTGACCTGTCCGGATTGGATGTCGGGGCCTCGGGAGCACCGAAGTACAGCATGTTCGTTGCGCCCGAGCGCGCCATGGCGATGTCCAGGAAGCCATCTCCGTCGACGTCCGCGACGTCGAAACCGTACGCCGAGCCCTCAGCGTCGCCAAACGGCACGACAGTGAAGGTCCCGGGCGCGTCGTTGAAGAAGACCGCAGGCCGTGCGTTCACGTACCCGATGACCACGTCCGTCCGACCGTCGGTGTCCACATCGGCGACCATGAGCGCGTACGGCCGCGCCGCGCCCTCTCCCACACGTCCCAGCGCGAAGGGGGCTTCCCACTCTCCATCCGCACGCTGCATGTAGATCGCAGGCCCGGAGCGCTCATCGATCACGGCCAGGTCCATTCGACCGTCCGCGTCGAAATCAGCCGGTTTCGCCGCCCGAATCGTGGCCTCGGCCGGACCGAAGGCGATGCGCTCCCGGTACCGACCGTTCCCATCATTCAGGTAGACGTGGCTCTGTCCACCGTCCCGATGCGGCACAACCAAATCGAGTGCGCCGTCCCCATTGAAGTCGACGGGAGTGATGGTCGTGGCCGACTCCTCGGCAAATCCGACACACTCGTCGGAGAACCGTCCGTCGCCGATGCCGAAGCAGATGTAGTTCATCCCGGAGCTACGTCCGGACCGGTTGGCCAGGACCACGTCGGGGAAGCCATCTCCATCGAGGTCGCGCACGGCGACGTGTCGGGTGGACCACTCGGGTCGTCCGAAGGTCGACCCGACCCGAAAGCGTCCACTGCCGTCGTTGAGGTGCACGAGCTTCGGGTCGGGATCGTCGTTGCTAACCACGACGTCGAGGTCGCCGTCGCCGTCCATGTCGACCAGGACACCGGAATACGATCGATCCGCGGCGTCACCCAACGGATACGCCGGCTGGAAGCCCCCGGCGCCGTCACCCAGAAGCACCTGGTCGGTCAGCGGCCAGTGGCGGCCTTTCACCAGCACGATATCCAACCGACCGTCTTGGTTGACGTCGCCGATGCTGACGTTGGCCGACGTTTCGGCCTCCTCCTCGAGCACCAGGCTCCGGTCGAACCGCCGAGCCCCTGCCTCGGGCGCGGCCGAGGGCGCACATGCCGAGGTGACGAATAGAACGAGGCACGACCAGCCGCCGTCGCTCAGGGTCCGCCTTGTGGTCCGCAAAACCGGCTCCCTCATCTCATTGTTGATTGGATGGGGCAACGTAGGGGGTGCAGGACCGGCTGCCCACCCATGTCCGCCGAGATCCTACGGGGAAATCGCCAGGCTCCCCCGCGTCGTGGCTACCCACGGATCCAGCAAGATCCGAGTCGCTACGTTTCGGCAGCCTTGTCTCGAGTCGCAATCAGTGGCAATCGCAGCGCTCGCCTCGAAGTGCTTCGATTCCCTCCCCTGCGATGATCGGGACCATGAGGAGCGCCGCAACACCATCTGCCCACCACCATCCCAATACCGCATTGAGCAACAAGCCTGCAAGCAGGATCGCCGACAGGTAGGCGCAGAGGCTCGTCTGGCGGGAATCGGACTGCAGCGCCCGACTCTCGAGGCGGGCTGCCACGCGGCGCTTCCGATGAGCAAGCCATGGCATGACAACCAACGAAAGGGCCGCCACGGCGATCCCGACGTAGCTGGCGGACGGAGCCTCGCCACTCCACAGGGAGGTTGCTGATTCGTATCCGACCCAGGCGGCGAGCACCAGGAACGTGATGCCCACCAGGCGCAGAGCCTGGGCCTCACGGGCCGCACCGTCTCCGGACTCCTGCAGCCGCCAGAGTAACACGGCCCCGGACCCGCTCTCGATCACGGAGTCGACGCCGAACCCGATCAAGGCGATCGATCCGGCCGCCATTCCCGCCGCAACCGAGACCACTGCCTCTACGGCGTTCCAGGCGATCGTGAGGTATTCCAGGCGCCGCCCCTCACGGAGTTCCTCGGACCGAGACGGGTGAGAAGTCAAGTGATCCTCCACTGAACGCGTTCCAACGATCTGCGATGTCCTTCCCTACTCGGAGTCCGAAAAGACCCCCGGCATTTCGGCCGACCGAAGCTCTTTCCGATCGGCGCTCTTCGCGATCCAGACGATCGCCGCAGTCGTAACGCCACCGACGCCCCCCAGGATCCCCATGACAGGGAGGAATGTCTGTGCCGACTCCAAGTAGACAGGCAACCCCATTCTTGAAATCACGTAGATCGGCGGGAAAAGGGCACCGACCAGAGCACCGAAGATGCCCATCCGCCACAACGGTAACTCGGTAATGGATCGTCTAGACTCGACTGCCGCGAGAAGAACTGCGAAGCCCGCCATGGTGAAGGCTCCGATCTTCATGAAGCCGATGCCGTTGCCAAGTGCCATGCGACCGAGAAACGGCAGGTAGTCCGCATCGAAAAAAATTCCCGAGCGCAGCATTGTGGAGACGAGCCCCCAGAGGGCTCCGCCCACGAAGCCCACGAAGCCTCCGATGAGCCCGAGGCCAAGGATACCGCGGATCTTGGCTTTGAACTGTTCGGCAAGCACACTCACGAGCACATCCTCCTCGCGCGCTTCGGCGTCCGTGGCATCGCTAGGGCGGCGGCAGGCCCAGGTCACGAGTCAGGTAGCACATCGTGCGACCCCCTTCCTCAAACTCGTGAAGGAGCCGGAAACCGGCCTTCTCAAAAGCCCTCAGTGCAGGCTGATTCGTCGTGTCGGTACCAAGCCCGACAGAGGACACACCTAGAGATCGGAGCCGATCGACGACCAACAAGAGCGCCTTCGGGCCCACGCCTCGCCCAACCAATTCGGGCTCCCCGACCAGGATGTCCACGTCAACGTGATCTGGGGGAAGCCCGCTGAGCCCAGCCGCTGTCAACTCCTTAGGGCTCGGCCTCTGCCACAGAACATACCCAACCGGCTCCCCACCCAAGGAGATCAGGGCCTGCTGAGAGGGCGGATGCCGACCGATCACACTCCACGACTGATCCGGGTCACCCCACCAACGGGACACGTGAGGGTGGCACAACCACCCTCGAACACGCTCGAGGTCGCGGGGGCCGACCGGCACCAACTCGACATTCCCTGTGGGTTCAGGCTTCAAGCTCGCCCCTTGGGCCCGCGGGCGGGCCGGCACCGGTATGGGAAGGTCACCCGGAAGGACCCATCGGCGAACACGCGAATCGCGGAAGCTGCGCTCCTAGTCGGACGCGTCCAACCAGAGCATCGCCTCTTCCTCGCTTCGGAAGACCTTCACTCCGCCGGTGTTCCCGTCCGTTCTCATTTCATACATCCGAGCCATGCCGAATACGAGGTCCGTCGACACCAACAGGCCGAGTCTATGCGTTTCGAGCACCGGGCTGTTTCGTGAGTCGAACGATGCCGCGGCCATGACCCCCTCCGGGCTCACGTCCAGGTCTTCGACGCCTCGGATGTCGGAAAGCTCCTTCATCCCCGGCCTGAATCGCGGATCGGCAAGAAGGGCTTCCTTGTGAGCCAGGAGCTCGGCATCCGTCAGTCGCCCGGTGGCGGTGGTCATCACTATGGAACGTTCCTCATCGATCTCGTACCTAATCGCCATGCCTCGTAGTGCTGAATTTTGAATGGTGTGGTGCCGGACGATCCCGCCCCGGCATACGCTAGCGTCCGCGATTCTGCAGCGGGGCCGACACGCACGCAAGCGCTCAGCGGAGGGTCCAGCCTCCATGACATGACGGCCGAGCGATTGGGCCGGCGTTCAAAAGAGACAACCGGATCAAGCCCATCAGCTCTTGGTCGTCTCGAACACGAAGGCCGGCGTCGCCTGCGGGTTAGATCCGACCCTCAGGCCCTGCTCAGCGCGTCGACGAGACGGTCGATCTCGGCAAGGGTGTTGTATACGTGGGTCGAGACCCGAATCGCATTGTGTCCATCTCGTTGATGCTCGTCGACGTGCGAGGCGGCGATCTGCTCGAGGAGAGGGACCGAGGAGGCTGCGTTCAGGCCGGCTTTCTCGAAGATCGTCTGCCCCGGTGCGCTCTGCTCGCGTCGCCCACTCAGCAGTTCCACGTCGTCGAGCTCGTCCAGCCGCCGCTTCAGATAGTCTGACAGGTAGCGACATCGAGCTTCGATGCGGTCGAGCCCCAACGTTGTCACGAAGTCGAGGGCAGTATCAATCGCCGCGCGAACCGGGAAGTCGGCGGTACCGGGTGGACCGTGTTGAGGCATGTCCACCGTCGCCTCCGGGTCGAAGGTCGTAACGATCCGGTCTCGAGACGACTCACTCACGTACAAGAAGCCAGTGCCAACCGGCCCCAGCATCCACTTGTGCAAGCTCGCCGAGTACGCGTCGCACCCCAGTTCTCGCAGGTTGATCGGAAACTGGCCGACGGCTTGGGCGCCGTCGACAAAGCTCAAGAGCCCACGACGGCGAGCCATCGCGCACAACTCTGCCACTGGGTAGAGGTGGCCCCCACGAGTCACGTGACAGAAGGCGATCGCGCGGGTTTCCCGGCCCACTGCGGACTCCATTCGTGCGACGAGCTCGGGTGTCGGGGGCAGCGGGCTCGGTATCATGACCTCGACGACACGGATTCCCTCGCGGGCGGCCCGCAGTTGCCAGGGTCGGGCGCCCGCGGGGTGCTCCTGGGTTGTGATGATCACTTGGTCACCCGGCCGCAGTCGTGCGCCCAACGTCTGCAGGTGGAGCGCCTCCGTCGCGTTGCGCGTCAGCGAGATCTCGGACGCCGTGACCCCGAATAGGGCTCCGAGCCTCGGCATTACCCTCTCCGCGATCGCACTCTGCAGATCATGCTTCCCGTGGACCGGCTCCTCCGAGATTGCTACGTATCCAGCGGCGACGGCGTCGACGACCGGCTTCGGGGGCATCCCGAGGCTCGCGTTGTTCATGTAGGCGGTCCCCGCGTCGATCATGAACTGGGCACGAACAGCAGACCAAGCTGCGTCATCGACATCGACCGGCCGCCGCAACGTTCGAACCCCCGCGGCTTCGACGACACCCTCAGGCCGGCACGCCTCGATGGCCAGAGACAGGGCGCCCATGGCTCCCAGCTTCAGCACCGTCCGACGCGGCAGTTGCTCAGCCATACGCTCCCTCCATGCCCATCTGAGACTCCGGGGTGGTCCGCCTCACCCCGGAACAGGAACCTCCCATGCCACGACCTCACGTCTCGCGATTCTGCTGCGCCGCCCGCCCCGTAGCAAGCGCGTAATGAAGCTCCCTCCAGTTCTTCCTTGTGCGTGGCGGTCGCTTCCTAGGGAGCACCCGCGAGATCTCGAGGCGGCCACGGCGCGGTCACGCCATAGCTCTCTCGTTGGGCAGGATCGGCCATGAGTGGGTGAGCCGTTATGAACAAAACCTGCGGCACGCCCGATCGTGTGAGCTCGACCTGAACCTCGTGTCGAGCGAACTCGAAAAAGACGAGGGTCTCGTCTTCGTCCGTGTCTCTCCAATAGGGCTCGCCCCAAGCGACCACGAAGTCGTTTTCGCCCTTCAGTTCATGAGCTACCCAATCTCGTCCTCGTAGTCTGATTCGACCTGCGAACTCTCGCACCCCCTCTGGGTTGACTTGATCCAGATACGCCCCGCTGCGAAGCGCTAGGCCCAGGCCGTCCAACCTGCCGTGCGAGTCGACATCGAGCTGCAGTCCCTTCGCGGGGTAGTCGAAGGCCCCTGATGCGCCTGGTCCCAAGAAGCGCAGGTCCTCGACCGGCTGTCCGAAGCCAACGCCGTTCAGCTCGAAGCGGTCTAGGTCGGCGATGAGCAGAACGTTCTCCTCCCGCCACGTGGCTGGCTGCGATCGGCGCCGAAACGCGTCCAGGAGTGACATTCGAGTCAAGGTTGGAGGTGCTCTCTACCGTCCTGCGACTCTGCCGCGCGGCCAGCCCGGACACAATGTGGAACCGCCTGCGCGGCTGAAAACGTCGACCGTAACGATCAGCTCACCGGCGCGAGGGCCCCAGCCTCGAGGAGCGGCTGAAGCATGTTCGCTGCTCCGCCATGCTCCACGATCTTGCCGTTCACGACACGGTTCAGGTTGACGCCCGAAAAGACGAGGTGCTCTCCAGTCGGCGCCATACCGAGCCAGGCCTCGGAATGCGTACCCTCGGCGAGGATGGCTGTCGCGACCCAGTCTCCCTCGGCTATTTGATGTTGGATGCTCACCACGAGGTCGCGGTACACGGAGCGGACAGCTCGAACGTGCTCGGCCATGCCGCGAACTCCACGAGCAACGCGGATCTTCCCGTCTGTTTCTACGCAATCAGGGGACACGAGCTCATCGAGCAGCTCCACGTGCCCGGTATTGACCACATCCTCGATGAAGCGCCGCACGACACGCTTGTTGTCTTCGGTGTGGCTCATCGGTCGCCTCCTGGAGCCGTCTATCGTCTCGCGATTCTGCTGCGCGGCCCGCACGGACACACGCGCGAAGCGCTCACCCACTCCTTCTTCCTTCGGCGTCAGTAGCAATCGCTTGTTAGACAACTTCGCTGAAAGGGCCTTTTCGGCCCCACGTTGAGGCGCTGCCGCCGATGCCCAAGCATGTCCTCGGCCGAGGGGATCATCGGCCCGCGAGACGGCTTGTATCAACCGGCCGCCGCGGCGGCTTCCTCGCACAACTTGACCCACGAGCGTCTCTTCGACGCGGGTATCAACACGTAGTTCGCCAGCACCTTGCCGTTCCCAGGGTCGTAAGGCAGGCCCCGTCCTGAGGTGACAAGTTCGTCGACGCGCTGCGGCGGGAGCTTGAGAAGTAGGTCGCCCTTGCTGAACATGGCGACCATCTTCTTGCCAACCTTCAGGCCCTGCGCACCGCGGCCGGAGTTTACCGTTACGCCGGCTACTTTTCCGAAGTGTGCTTTGACCTGCGCATAGGGGTCGGTCATCACAGCGCTTCCACCATCGGTCCCAACTGAAGTTGTCTATCGTCTCCCGATTCTGCTGCGCGGCCCGCCTGCGAACAAGGGGCCAGCTGATAGGCCCGTGATCCGCCCTCGCTGGGTCGCCGCCCCGGGATCAACCGGTTAGCACGATCCAGAGCAGAAGCCCCGCGATCATCAGGAGCCCAGCCCCCGGAATCATGAACAGGCGAGAGCGCTCGATCGATACGAGCTCCAGCTTTCGAAGCCCGTAGGCCGGGAAGCTGAAATAGAGAAGCCCTTTCAGCACTTGGCTCCAACCGAACAACGTCAAAACGATCGCCGGGCCGGTCCACACTGGGTGGAAGGCAGCGACAATTGACCCGAAGCCAAGACTCAGGAACCCGACCACAAAGACCCCGGCAGGCCCCTTTTTGCGGAGGAGGATGAAGAACTCGGCCCAACCGCGGTGCGCAACGACATGAGACACTCCGATCGTCGTCAGATGGATGATCGCAAATAGCTGCACCGACGTCTGGGTCTCCACGAACGACTGATCCATCCTCTTCTCTGGGGCACACGCGCATTCCAACGCACCGCGATTCTGGTGCGGCGTCCGTTCGCACACAAGCGCGCAGGCACCGCCCCCTAGCTCGGCGTCTGCTGCAATCGCTCGAAAAAAGATGATCTCCCTCAGGCAGTCAGTGCGATCAAGGAGTCCTTCGACCTCCTCACTCAGCACGACCAAGGGGAAGTGGACAGTACGCGCCCGCCGAAAAGTCTTCTGACTCGACGAGAAACACTCGATTGAAGCGAGCCCTGTAGTTCTCCCAGGCGAGAGCGGAGGCCAACTCGGTGACTTGACGCTCGGTGAAATGCAACCGGAGTTCCATGAAGAGTTCATCCGGGACTTCTGCCGGAGTGCTGGTCATCGCATCGGCCAAGCGCAGGACCGCCCTTTCCTGGTCCGTCAACTGTGACGACCGCTCGTAGTCTGAGAGTGCTTGTAGTTGCTCTGAACGCAACCCGCTGTCTCTGCCGCCCGCAGAGTTGATGTCGATTCAGAAGGGGCAGCCGACTCGGGTCGCGACTCGGGTCTGACCAAGCTTCTTGAGAGCACGAGGGACGGAGTCGGCGGCTTCCTGGGCTCCCTCCATCAGGGCGTATCCGCGGAGATTCCGTGGACTAAGAGCGTGGATCCGAATCGGCCGTACCACGCGCCCAAGCTTGCGCCGCACAAAAAAGAACACCACCGCGGCCAAAGAGAGGCCGGGTCGAAGAACCCCCTCGAGTCTAGACATCTCCGAGCCTACCAGGTTCGATTGCGGCCATGGCGAGAACTTCCACTCACGCCTCCTTGCGCACGCGCGGGCTCAGCCGAGGGCCTGTAGGACGTCCCCGACGGGGATGACAGAGGCGAACCGGTCGGCAAAGATCCGGTGATTGAACATCTCGTAGATTTCCTGCGCCGAGACCGCACCGTTATCGAACGTCGTGTTGGTCATCTCCGGCAGGACGACCGTGTAGCCAAGTTCGAAAGCCACGCGGACAGACGTGTCCACGCAGTACTCAGTCTGAATCCCCACGATGATCAGCGCGTCCACCCCACGCGTCTGTAGATAACTGTGCAGTTCGGTCTCGCGGAATGCACTGTTGAATCGCTTACGGAAGACGGGTTCGTCGCCCTCGGGCGCCACAGCAGGGTGGATCTCCCACCCCGGGGTGTGTGGCTCCTCAGACTCGCCTGGTTCGCCATCATGCTGGACAAAGACGACTTCTGCCCCGGACTTGCGCGCTGCGGACAGCAGGGCCGCGATGTTTTCGAGGACCCGGTCCACCTGAAAGGGTCCAGCTGCGACCGCCGCCTTCTGGACGTCCACGACGACTAGGCACGGGCGTCGGCCCATTAGAGCGCCAGAAACGGTCATGACGAAGGGCAACCTGAAAGGGCTGGAAGCTAGTCCGGCACGGTGTATCGTCTCGGAATTCTGCTGCCGTACACTCGCGTCCGCCAGCGAGCGCAGGGAGCTGCACCCGACGCCATCTCCGCGATCCGAGTTGTGACTCGGCCCGGACCAACCGGGGGGCGCAGACCGGTCAAAGCTCAGTTGCCCTCCGGCCAAGCTGAGTCATCCCCGATCAGATAGCGGCCGAACCATCCCAGCCACCGCCGGTACCGGTCACTCTCGTACGCGGGCGGAAAGCGTCCATGCCCCTGCCCGGGGTAGACCACGAGGAGCGTCTCACGCCCGAGCCGTTTCATTGACTGGTACATCAGCTCTCCCTGGCTAATGGGAACGTTCCAGTCGCGCTCACCACCCATCCACAGAGTGGGAGTCGTGATCTGTTCGACGCGGTTGAAGGTCGAGATCCGCTCCCACAACTCACGGTTCTCCCAGGGAGTGCCAAGTTCCTGCTCGTACCAACGCTGGTACTGGTCGTGACCGTACGCAGCCACATAGAGTGCCGCGCCGGCTCCCGAGACCGCCGCCTTGAAGCGATCGGTATGCGTGATGACCGCGTTGGTCGTGATCCCACCGTACGACCAGCCGCCGACGCCGAGCCGGTCTGGGTCCGCCCAACCCCGTTCGATCGCATGGTCCACCGACGCGATGGCGTCGATGCGCTCCGGGCCACCCCAGTTCTGCCAGAGACGCAATGCGAATTCCTGGCCGTAGCCGTGGGAGCCGCGGTAGTTGGGCTGAACGACGAGGTACCCACTCGCCGCAAAGAGCTGGCGAACCGCGTGCCACCCCCATCCGTCTTGGCTCATCGGGCCACCGTGAATCCAGAGGATCGTGGGCAGCGCCTCCGGCTCATCGACGCCGGGCGGAAAAGTGTAGAAGGCGTCGAGCCCCGTCCCGTCAGGAGCTGTGACCCGTTCCTTCACCACTCTCCCGAGCCGTAGTTCCTGGAGCAACTCACGATTGTGATGGGTCAACTGCCTGCGGCCTCCGGAGCTCTCCACCAACCAGAGATCCGGCGGCGATTCGGGCCCGCTCGCGACGACGACAGCGCCGCCGCCCGGCACTAGGGCCAGCTCCTGGACGTTGCGTTCTCCCTCCCACAAGGTCAGCACCGCCGACCCGTCAAGGGGAACCGCGATGAGGTGCCGAGCTCCCTCCGTCTCGAGGAGCGCCAGAACGTGTGATCCGTCGTCCGAAAACCGAGGCGCCCCGATGTTGCGGTCGAGCTCCTCGGTCAGGACGCGCTGGTCGCCACCTGGCGTGGCGATCGCCAGATGTGACATCGCGTATCCGCCGACCTCCGGCCTGAGCGACGTCAGCCACGCGAGAGTCCCACCGTCGGGACTCCAGGCCGGACCTCCATCGGAGCCGGTACTCGTGCTGACCTTGAGCGGCCCCCGCTCCGAGTCCACCTCCGATGACACGACCCAGACGTCCGTGTCGTAGTTCTCATCCGGCTCGACCGTCCGATTGCTGACGAACGCGATTCGGCTACCATCCGGCGACCACGCGATCGACGAGTGGTCGTAGTCACCCTCCGTCAGCTGGCGCAGCTCCTTGGAGGCGATGTCGAATACATAGAGGTGTGGGCGCCGTCGATCGAGATACCCACGGTAGTCTTGCTTGAACTGGAGTCGGTCGATGACCCACGGCGGCTCGGGAGCGTCGTCCGCCCCCTCCGGCTCCTTGTCTCGAACGAGGAGCGCGAGCCGCTCAGAGTCGGGCGACCATTCGTAGCCCTCCACGCCCTGCTCGACGCTGGTCAGCGCACGCGCCTCGCCACCGCGCAGATCGAGTACCCAAACCTGCTGCCTAGCGCCCTCACCTCGTGCGGCCAGGAAGGAGAGGTAGCGACCATCCGGACTGAAGCGCGGCGAGCTCGCGGACGCCTCGTCCGACGTCATGCGACGAGGCTCACCTCCTGCAATAGGAGCCATCCAAACGCTGGACCGTCCGGAGTTCCCTTCGAGATCGCGCGTTCCGACGACGTAGGCCGCCCGGCTGCCGTCAGGACTCACCATCGGGGACGATACGCTCGCAAAGCGGAATATGTCTTCAACGGTCAAGGTCCGTCCGGACGACTCCTGGGCACCGACGGCAACGGCGGTCGCGACGAAGATTGGGAACGCGACAGCGAGCGAAATAGCGTAGCGACACGACATGAGTAGGATTCCTTGCTCGAATTAATCCGCCTATGGAGGCGCATCACTTAACAGACCCTGCTACACGGTCGGGACGGCCGCCAGTCCTCGGACGAACTCCACCACGTCATCCGAGTCCCACGCTGCCGCGCCTCTGTCACTCAGCTTGTAGATCCTGGAGGTGGTCCGCGTGTGTGTTCTTGGAGGGGCCGACGGCCACCTGGAGTCGGTCCCCATACCGGGCCCCGAGATCGCTTACGCACTGTTGCTGAAGCCGGCACGGGCCGCGCCAAGACGCGAGCCCGTAGTCCTGGCGCCAGTAGGGCCTGTCAGGCGCCGCGGCCACTTCGAACGAACACCGTTTCATAGACGAAGCGGGGAGTCAGAACCTCTGACACGATGAGGTGTGCGAGGTCGATTCGCGACACAGATGACATGAGACCGACTTTCAAATCCGGCGCAGCCTCGGGATCGCCCTTTCCCCCGGCTTCGGTTAGGCGCGGCGGCTTCAGGAGGGTCCACCTCAGGCCGCTTTCGCGTACGATCCGCTCCTGGTCCATCCGATCCCGGTGTGGTCCAGGGCTCCGTCGCTGATAGATGCGAGCCGCAAGCTGGAAGACAGCCGTTCTGTTCTGCGAATAGTCAC
>JAOTVA010000024.1 GCA_029863645.1 Gemmatimonadota bacterium | reverse complement strand
GACCTCTCCGTTGATGCGTGTGGTCACCGAGAGAGCGTCCAGATCGACCTCGGCCAACGGGGTGACATGGCCCACCGGACAAAACGTGTCGAACCCCTTGGCGCGGCTCCACTGTCCGTCGGAGCGCTGTAGCGTCCGTGCGGTCACGTCGTTCAACGCCAGCAGGCCCTCCACATAGGACCACGCTGCGTCCGCGGCAACTGCCTTCGCTCGCCGACCGATCTGTACGCCGATCTCACCCTCGTAATGCACCTCGCCCACGCCCTTCGGCATCACGATCGCATCGCCCGGCCCGATGAGTGCCGACGGGGGCTTGAGGAACATCAGCGGCTCCTCGGGAAGCGGGTTGCCGAACTCGGCGGCGTGCGCCGCATAGTTCAGGCCGATACAGACGACCTTGGTCGGACGGAGGTCGGTCACCGAAGGCTCAGTGCAAGTCGACCGGACGGCGGTCGTTCCCCTGCGTGTGAATCCAGGTGCCGATGAGCGCGCCGAGGGCGGCGATCGTCAGCAGCCCGGCGACGACGGTCCACCACACGCCCAGGTCGGCGTAGCCCGCCTCCCAGCCCGCGCTCGCGCGTCGATACGCTCCGAAAGCGATGACGAGCCAGACCACGCCCACGCCCATTCCTAAAATCCGCTTCATCGCTGTCTTCTTGGGAAGAAGTAGAAAGCGCCGTGACGGCAGAATCTATCCCGCTGATCGGCTCGTACCAAGAGTGGAAGGGCCATCGGAGGTCGCCGCGTAGAACTCAGCCAAACGACGGCGCACGTCGGTCCAGGCACCTTTGACGAGGGGAGCGTCGGGGAGGGAGTCCCGCAGGTACCGGCCGTACCGCTTGGACACGATTCTGTCGTCGAGGACCAAGACGGCCCCTCGGTCGGTGTGGGACCGAATCAGTCGGCCGAAGCCCTGCTTCAGGCGAATGGCAGCCTGGGGGAGCATGAAGTCCCTGAACGAGTCTCCGCCCGCCGCCTCGATCGCCTCCATCCTGGCCGCCGTGATGGGCTCGGTGGGCACGCGAAAGGGCAGCTTCTGGATCACCAAGCCCCGAAGCGGTTCGCCAGGCACGTCCACGCCCTCCCAGAAGGAGGTCGTGCCCAACAAGATGCCGTGGCGGGCCTCGACGAAGCCCGCGAGAAGCCGGAATCGGTCGCTTTCCCCCTGCACGTAGAGCGGCCAGCGTTGGTCCACACCGGCCTGACGAAGCAGCCCCGCGACGCTGCGCAACGCGGAATGGGCCGTGAACAGCACGAAGATCCCGCCACCACTCATCTCTGCGAGCTCGACGACCACCCTCGCGGTCGCCTCCTGAAAGTCCGGATCCCCACGTCCAGGCGCCGGCAGATCCGTTGGCACACAGAGCAAGGTTCTTGATGCGAAGTCAAACGGAGACAATATGATACGCTCTCTCACCTCTAGTGGCTCATCGCCCGAAGACGACTCGGTTTCGGCGAGCCCGAGGCGACTCCGCAGGAAGTCGAAACGCTTCCGAGTCGACAGCGTTGCCGACGTCAGGACGACGGAATCGGCTCGCTCGAAGAGGGACTCACGTAGCATCTCGCCTAATGCGATCGGCGCGGCGCCAAGCACGAGGTTAGCCCGCCTGCCCCGGCCCCTGGAGTCCATCCAGCGGACGTAGGCGTCCGCTTCGTCTCCGGGTGCCAACACCAACCGGAGACCATGCGACGCGGCCGCGAGCCTCCGTTCCACCGATCGAAGGTCCAGAATGCGGCCCTCGAGCCGCTCCGCCAGCTCCTCGACGATCTCGAGCCGAGCCCTCAGCTCTGCGAGCTCCCGCTCCAGAATGCCGAAGGACTGAAGCGTGCCTGCCAGTGCCTCCTGCACCTCAGTGGATTCGGCCGGTTCCCCGATCCCCGAAGGACCCAACCGCACGGCCCCTTCTTCCGCAGGAGCCAGGGGCTCGATGCGCTCTACGAGCCCTTCCATGGTCGCTAGAGCCCGGGACAGCGCCGGACGCACACGGTTCTCCACCCGTTCGCGGAGCGCCGGACCCTCCGAGGTGCCTCCGAGCGACTCGTGAACGGCGGTCAGGATGCCCCGGCCTCGCTTGTCGAGCCGCGACAACGCGCGGAACAGGCCCCTCCGCGTGACCTCCACGCCCAGGTGGGACGTCGCAGCGTCCTCCACGTTGTGCGCCTCGTCCAAGATGACGTGCCTGTATGCAGGCAGTACCGCCGACTGCGTGTAGTTCTGAGTCACCCGCCGCACGGCGAGATCGGTAAAGAGGAGGTGGTGGTTCACGACCAGTAGGTCCGCGGCGGCCGCGCGCCTCCTCGACTGCTGGTAGAAGCACTCCTGGAAGTGCGGGCAGCGACTCCGGAGGCAGATATCGGGGTCGCTCCTCACCTCCTCCCACGTGTCTTCGGCAGGCGAGAAGGAAAGGTCCGATAGCGATCCGTCCTCTGTGTTCCTCATCCATTCCAGAAGGCGGGCCATCTCGTCCGACCGGTCGTCCTCGAACAGGCTTACCTGGCTCTCGGAGGCGAGTAGCGCTCGGCGAATCGAGACGTAGTTTCCGCGCCCCTTCACGAGTGCCCAACTGATGTCCCCAACGAGTTCCTTCAGGAGCGGCAAGTCCTTCTGCGCGAGCTGCTCCTGCAGGTTGATGGTGTTGGTCGAAACGATGGTGCGCTCTCGGTTCTCCCTGGCCCAAAGCGCCGCCGGAATCAGATAGGCCAGCGACTTCCCCGTCCCCGTCCCGGCTTCGAGGATCGCCACGCCCCCGTCGTTGAAACGCGCAACGACTTCCCGAAGCATCTCGCGCTGGCCGGGCCGGTCCTCGTAGCCGGCGTGCCGCTCGGCGAGAGCGCCCCCGGGGGACAGCACGTCCTCGAGCGCACCGGCTTCGAGGCTGACCCGCAGGCGGGGCGTAGGCGGTTCCACGACGACGTAGAGGCGGTCCGCGCCGTTGTCGACGATCGCGGTGCCCAGACCCTGTTCGTAGAGCTGGCCCGCCACCCCCATGTCGGCCTCTGACGGCTCGAGGTCGCCTGACGGGTGGTTGTGCAGCATGACGCCGCCCTCTGGCGCGTCACGGGCTGCGACGAGAACGGCCGCGAAGCTGCCCCGGGCGACGGCGCGCGGCTGATGCACCACCCGATCCTGGTCGACCGTGGCCAGAAAGCACACTTCCCGGCCACCGGCTCGGGCAATCTCCGCGCGGATCTTCGCCCGCGCGTCGGGTCCGAGCGTCAGGGGGGTCGGCGGTGGCGGCGCGCGGCGCGGAGGTTCGGGGTCGAGACCGTCGACACCTGCGAGGGCCTCCTTCGGGAGTCGCAGCGGAAACCCTTCGGGAATCGCCATGCCTGCTACGTCTTGAGCGTCTGCTTCTTCGCCGCCGGAAAGAGGACGTTGTTCAAGATGAGCCGGTAACCCGGCGAGTTCGGATGCAACGAGAGGTCCGTCGGCGGATCCCCGATCTGATGCTCTGGGTCTTCAGGGTCGTGTCCGCCGAAGTAGGTCCACGTCCCTTCCCCGAGATTGCCATGCAGGTACTTCGCCCAACCAGCCTCACGCGCCAGCACGATATCCGCAGACTTGAGCCGGTCATCCCGGAATGACGTCGTCAGTCCATAGAAGTCGGGCAGTACCGCGACATGGTTCTGCGTGAGCATGGACGGAACCGGATCGAACTTGGCCGAGAACTCGAAGAGCGTGTACACCCCGAGCTCCTGACGCCAGGGCGTATTCACCTGGTGGGCGTCGATATCGGAGAAGGCACTGACGGACGGGGAGATCTGAACCTCAGCGCCCGTGAAGGCCATCGCTCGGCTCCAGTCCATCTTGGCCGATGCGTCCGGATCAGCCGGGGTCCCGTCGGAGTATGCGGCGGCGATGTCTACGCCCGCGGCCGCCAGAGCCAGCTCGAGGGTCTCCGTCGCCGAGCACATCGCGAAGAGGAATCCTCCTCCCTCGATGTAGGTGCGAATCGCCTCTGCCACACCCTTCTTCAACGCCGGCACGTCGGCGAAGCCCCCCTGACGCGCCATGGCCTGGCTTCTGGACACCTCGTCCTGGAACCACGCGGTGGCACCGTACGTGAGGAAGAACTTCGAGTACTGACCTGTAAAGTCTTCGTGGTGCAGGTGAATCCACTCGTAGTCGCTCAAGCCGTCCCCGAGGACATCGGGGTCCCAGATCGTCTCGTAGGGGATCCCGGCGTACTCGAGCGCCATGGTTACGGCGTCATCCCAGATCTCCGAGTTCGGAGGCGTGTAGATCGCGACCTTGGGTGCCCGCTCGAGCGGTACGGCCTCCATGTTGTTCGACTGGATCGTCGCGCGCATGCGCGCCTCGCCCGACGCATCCATCGACTCGATGCTGACGCCACGAAGCGCGGCTTCCCTACGCACCTGGGCGTTGTCCGGCAGAAGGAAGGATCCACCGCGGTAGTTGAGCAGCCACTCGGCCTTCTCACCCCGCTCCAGTACCGAATAGGTAAGTCCGTACGCCCGCAAATGATTGTCCTGCCCCGGATCCATAGGCACGAGAATCCACTGAGCGCTGAGCGGCGTCGCCGCGAGGATCGAGCCGAGCACCAGCCCGGCGATGCGGCCCCTCATGACCGTCGCGCCCTCAGGCGCTCCAGCTCAAGGCGCGCCTCCGGGACGACAGCAGCGCTGGGCTGACGCGTAATAAGGTCTTCGAGGATTCGGATCGCTTCGGCCGAGTCCCGGTCCACGCTGGCGCGGTAGCGAGCGAGCGCCAGCGACGCCTCGCCGACCTCTGGTGCGTCTGGATACTCCACCAGCAATCGCCTGCGGATATCCGCGCCGCTGGCGGCGTCCCCCGCCCGGTCTGCCATTCGCGCCGCCTCGGCGAGAAGGACGGGGCGGTCGCCGTCTGGAAGACCGAAGGCTTCGTCGGCGAGCACGCGCGCGGCCACATCGCCTCGTCCGAGGTGTGCTTGCACGCTCGCCGCAGCCAGCGCTTGCCCGCCTGCCCCCGACACCCGGCCGAGCAGGCCGACCAGCTGAATGACCTCCGTCGCCTCGGACGGCGGCAGTCCACCGAAGGCTTCCGTCAGCGCGCCCCGGCCCGCCTCGATGTCGCCAGCGGCGAGCAGTAGATAGGCCCGTTCCACCGAACTGCGCGGCCCGACGATCCCGTCCAAGACCCCGACGGCTCCAGCCACATCACCCCAGGCGACAAGTGCCGAAGCGGTCGTCGCGGCGAGCGCATCAATCTCCGGCGCACCAGGATACGTCTCCCGGAACCGGGTCCAGAAGGCGCTGAGTCGGTCCATCTCGAACGCGACCGCGGAGATCCGTATCGCACGACCCTCGATCAGCCGCCGCTCGGCCGCACCAGCTGGCATCGATAGGACGACGCGCTCAAACGAGCCCAAAGCGGCCGACGTGTCCCCGGCCACTAACGCCGCCTCGGCTCTGCGCTGCTCCAGGAGGCGACGCTCGTCGGGGTCGGCCCTCGTCTGACCCAGCTCCCCGTATGCCCACGACGCGACTTCCCCGACGCCCGAGGCGGTGGCCGCCACGCTGACCTCCTCGAGGTAGTCGGTCCGCGCCTCGCCACTGAGTGTGGCGGCTTGGCGGCGCGCGAGGTCGAGCGCTTCAGGGCCCAACCGCAGCCCGATGGCGAGGCGCGTCGCGGCGTCACGTCGCGTTGGCCCATCCGAGCTCGCGAGCGTGCTGACCAGGCGCCGCGCGGCCTCCGTTTCGCCCTCCGGCAATCCTTCGACTCGCCGACGAACCGTCTGCAGGCTGGCGGCGTCCGGACCCACGGTCGTTGCCCACTCATCTACGGCCCCGTCGGTGTCCCCTTTCGCAGCGAGGTAGTCACCTATGGGCAGGGCGAGGGCGTTTCCGCCCAGCGTGGCACGACCCCCGGTGAGGACCTCCAGGGCCCTATCCGGTCCGAATGCCGCATCATACGCGCGCGCTACCTCAGTATAGGTGATCTCGCTTCGTGGCGCTTCTTCGATCCAGCGGGCGCCTTCGAGCATCATGGCGTCGACCGAATCGGACTCCACGAGCAATTGCAGCTTGAGCGATCGAATGCCGGAGTCATCGCGACGCACCAGAAACCGGTTCACCTCCGGAATCAGGGTCACGAGCTCGCCCTTGATGCGAAGCACCCGCTCCAAGGCATACAGTGCACCGGTCGAGGTCGGGTCGACCTCGAGTAGGCGGCGCAGCGACACCTCGGCTCCGTCCAGGTCCCCCGCAGACTCGAGCACGGCCGCTTCCCGTAGCAGCAGCGTCTCTTCGGGTCCGAAGCGGCCCTGCGCCGACAGCGGACCGGCGATGCACACCATGAACGCCAGAACCAGCACGCGGGAGCTCATCGAACGTCTCCCTCCTGGACATCCCCACGATTGAGCCGCTCGAAGTACTCGAGAACGAGCTGGCGAACCGCCGGACTGAGCCGTCGCAACTGCTCTCCATCGGGCAGCTCATATCGCATGGCCCCGAGCTGCAGTGCGGACAGTGGGACCACGTCGCCTCGTTCGAACGCACCGGGCGCTTCCGACTCACGTTCCTCCGTGAACTCCTCTCGCTCCAGCGATCGTCCGGCGTCGAGCAGCCGGTGGAAGAGCCGCTCCTGCTCGCGTACGATCTCCGGCGTCAACCGCCCCTGCGCGAGCTGTTGCGCCAGGAAGGCCGCCTCTCGGGCGAACTCGTCGAGGTCCCCCAAGGCGTCGTCGGCGCCGGGGTCTCCGGCGAGGTCCCCGAGGTCCTGGGCCACAGACTGCTGTTGTTGGGAAAGATTCGACAGTTGCTCCGCCATGGCCTGCTCGCCGAGCCTCATGGGCATGAGTTCGCCGGTCTGGGCCAACAACTCACCCTGGCGCTGGGCGAGCTGGCCCATCTGCTCAACGACATCCTGACCACTGGCGCCTGCTCCAGAGGGAGTCCCCATCTGATCGGCGGTCGCCATCGCCATCACCGCGACCTGGTTGAGGTTGCCGATGGCCTCCTCGGACCGCGCGGCACGAGAGGAGGGCGAGCTCCTGGAGTTCTGCAGCGCTTCGATGGTCTGCTCCAGCGATTGCAGGGCCTGACCCACCTGGGCCGATAGCTGTGGTGTGCCTCCCGTGGCCTCGGTGCCCGCGCGCAGATTCTCGGCGACGTTCTGCAATCCGCGTTGCAGGGACGCCATGTCGCCGCGCATATCCGCGATCTCTTGTTGGCTGGCCCCTGACATCCGCTGGGTGAGCTCGGCCTGGCGGCGAGCTAGGGAGAGCGCGTCGTCCGCGGTCTGGCGTAGTGCCGACTGCGCCGCCTGCTGCGTTTGGTCAGCCATCCCGTCTTGGGCCTGCTGCAGCTGCGAAGCCGCCTGGTCCATCTGATCCGCGGCCTGCTGCGCCTGGTCCCCGGCGGCCTGAGCATCTCCTTGCCTGGCCTGCTGCTCCGCCCGTTGCATCTGGTCACCCGCATCGGCCGCCGCCTGACGTGCCTCTTCGACCCTCGATGCGGCGGTCTGCTCGTTCAACTGCTCTAGTCGCTCTTGGAGCTGCTCCATCCGGTCGTCGAGCGCCTCGGCTCGGTCTGCGAGTTGACCCTGCTGCTCTGCTCGTAGCTCTGGGTCATCGGCCTCGCGGAGGGCATCCGCCAAGGCCTGCTCCAACCGCGCCAACTCTTCAGCTTCGCTGGTGGTCGCCCTGAAATCCTGTTCGACCGCCGCGCGCCGGAATGACTCCAACGCGTCTCCGACCTGTTCGCTGAACCGCTGCTGCTGCTCGGCGAGATCTCCGAGTGACTGATTCGCCTGTTCCTGGTTTTCGGCCTGCAGAGCCTCGGCCAACTCGGCCATGCGCTCACGCATCTCTTCGTTGCCCTGCAGCTGCTGGAGCAAGTCCTGGAGTTCCTCGAGGTCAGCCACGAGCTCAGGGTCGGCCTGGCCGGCCTCCTCCATGCGTCGCTCAAGCGCCTCCAGACGAGCCGACAACGAGTCGACGTTGTCGATCATGGCGGCTTGCTCCTCAAGCGCACGCCGTAATTCCTCTTGCTGGCGAAAATCCGGCTGGTTGGGATCGTCTCCTCGGCCGTTCTGCGCGTTGCGCTGATTCGCCGTCTCGAGGGAGCGGTTGCGGTTCTGCTCCGCGAGACGTTCCGCTTCGGCGCGCAGCTCCTCCAGTCGGGCGGCGGACTCCTCGAGCGTACCTTCGGCCTCGCGGTCGAGCTCGGAGGCGCCCAGCATTCGCAGGACATACTCCGGCGTCGTCGCGGTCTGTCCCCTCGGGTTGTTGTCCACGACGCGTGCGAAGTAGCGAACCGTATCGCCGGGAAGCAGCTGCCATTCGCGGAAATCCAGAATCGGCCTGGCCAGCGCCCCTCTCGTGCCTTCCAGGTCCAGCCCCTGCACGACGGGCTCGTGGCGGTCCCCGAACGCCGTAACCCGATACGCGACCAGCTCCACCCTGCGCAGCCCATAGTCGTCCCGCGCGTCCACAACGAGAGGCTGTTGGAGGCTGAGTGGAAGGATCGTGTCCTGGCCCGGCAGCAAGATCGCTACGGTCGGCAGAGAGTCCGCGATCAGGTCGATCTCGAGGGGCTCGGGCTGAAGCTCCGCCGGAGCACCGGTCACGTCGCGGAAGGCCCAGTCGAAGAGTCCCTCGACCGAAGGGGTCCATGTGCCGGCGAAGTCGACGCCATCGACGTCCATCGTCAGCGTTGCGTTGCCAGCCGAGTCGATCAACGAGACACCCGCCAGGGGACGGCTGGCAGCACCCTGGATGTCGAGCCGGGATCCTACGGGCAGCCGAAGCGGCGGCGCGTCGCCGCGGTATTCGTCCGAGGCGATGCCCGTGTGCGGCGGATACGTGACCTCGATCACCAGATCGCTTACGAACAGGGGATCGATCGGCACGATGGTGTAGGTCGCCGTGCCAGAGCCGTCGGGCAGCTCCACGCGGTACTCCGTGGTCGCAGTCACCGCCTCGAAGACGTGCGTCGCGCGTCCTTGATCCACGTTCAGGAGTTGAGAACGGGCGACGTCGCCGGCAGCCTGCCAGGAGAGCGCGACTTCGAAGCGCCCCGAGGCCTCGATGCGAACCGGTACGTCCGTGCCTCTCAGGACTTCGATGTCACCCGGCGTGACGACGATGGCGGGAAACACAGGGTCGATCATCGTGCGGATGGGAGAGGACACCCCTGCCCACACTTTGGCGGTGCGGTCGGGCGTGGAGATGCCCAACGCGGCGAGTACTAAGAACGACACCGACGCGGCGATCAGGCCTCTGCGCGTCCACAGTCCGACGGTGCGGCCCAGCTCACCGGAAAGATCTTCTGCATCACGGCCGCCCAGATCGCTCGCTGTCCTCGCGACCGCGCGAGCCGCGAGCGAACCCGACACACCGACCGGCAGGTCACGGGAGAGCTCGAGGGACCCTCGCACCGTACCCGGGTGCAGGCCGGCGGCACGCTCGATCGCCCTCGCAAGTGGGACCTCTCCGAACCAACGCCGCACGCCCAGCCAGACCACGATGAGACCGAGGACGACCCAGAGGATCATCAATGCGTCGAAGAGCGCCGGGACGTTACTCCCCTGGCGCCAGCCATCGCTTCCGACGGTCAGCCAGGCAAGCAGAAGGACCCAGACCACGCCGGTAACCACCCAGGGGGTGACCGCCAGGGCCGCACGTCGCCTAAGGTGGTCGCGGACACCCGCGACCCGTTCCGACAGCTGGCGTGCGGACGGGCTCACGACGCCGCCTGTCCCAAGACGTAAAGAAACAAGTTCACACCCATGCGCAGCGCCTGCTCGCGAACCGCCGAGGAATCCTCGTGCACACCCTCGTCCTCCCAGCCATCACCCAGGTCGGACTCATATGAATAGAACACCACGAGCCGCCCATTGTGAAAGATTCCAAAGGCCTGTGGCGGCGCCCCGTCGTGCTCGTGGATCTTGGGCAGACCCTCGGGGAAGTCATAGAAGATGTGGAAGACGGGGTGGTCCGAAGGTATCTCCGTAAGCGACGCGTCTGGAAAGATCTCCGAGATCTCTCGACGAAACGACTCGTTGAGGCCGTAGTTGTCGTCGACGTGCAGGAATCCTCCACCCACCAGATAGCGGCGCAGTGCGTCCCGCTCGGTGGCCGTGAACCTCACATTTCCGTGACCGGTCATGTAGAGGTAAGGGTTGTCCGAAAGCGCCGGGTCGAGGGGTCTGACGTTGCGCTCCCGCACCGCGACCGGCACGCCGGTACGCTCCCGAATCGCCGCCAGGAGGTTGGGCAAAGAGGAGGGGTTCGCATACCAATCTCCCCCGCCGTCGTACTGGAGGCGGGCGATGCCGATGGAGTCGGCGGGTACGGTCCGCGCCTCCGCTCCCGCGGCGACGGCGATGGCCAGGAGGATCCAGTTCATTCCGTAGTGTTCTTCGCGTCGAGGTCGTGCACGATACGGTACGCTTCATTCCGCGCCAGGGCGAGGCGTAGGGCGACCTCCTTCGCAGCCTGCGAAGGCTTCATTCCGCCGTTCAGCAGCTCCAAAGCAAGCGAGCGCGCCTCCTCTTCGCGATCCTCGTCCCGTCCGGCTTGCTCCGCCGGGGCCACGACGAGGGTGACTTCTCCCTTCGGGGGGTTCGCCTCGTAGTAGCCGGCGACCTCGGCAAGGGTTCCGCGCCGGACCTCCTCGTGGATCTTCGTCAGCTCACGGGCGACCGCGACGAGCCGATCGGGCCCGCAAACCTCGCCCAGGGCTGCCAGAAGAGTCACCAGTCGTTGCGGCGACTCGAACAGGACGACCGACTCCGTCGCCCCCGCGACCCTCTCCAAGAGGTCCTGCCTGGCTCGACCCTTGCGCTCGGGGAAGCCCAGGAAGGTGAAGCGTTCGGTGGGCAGTCCGGAGGCCACCAGCGCGGCGATGACGGCACTCGGACCGGGGATCGGCACGACGCGGCATCCCGCCGCGAGCACGGCGGCAACGAGCCGAGCGCCCGGGTCCGACACGAGGGGTGTCCCCGCATCAGACACCAGCGCCAAGTCCTCACAATCGTTAAGCCAACCAACCACGACGTCGATGCGCTCGCGCTCGTTGTGCTCGTGCAGTGACACCAAGCGGGCCGAAGACCCTGCGCGCTCTGCCAAGAGCCTACTGCGACGGGTATCCTCGGCAAGGATACGACTCACCCCGCGCAGAGTCTCCTCGGCGCGGGGTGATAGGTCGCCCAAATTCCCGATCGGCGTGCTGACCACATAAAGCGTACCCGCCGTTCGGGAGGTCACGGCCTAAAGGTGCTGCTGGATCTTCTCCTCCAGGTGCGCACGCGGAACCGCGCCCACGACTTGATCGATCTGTTCGCCGTCCTTGAAGAACAGAACACTCGGGATGGACATAACCCGAAAGCGCGTCGTAACAGAGGGGTTGGAGTCCACATCCAACTTGCCGACGTGCAGTCCTTTCCCCTGGTACTCGTCCGCCAGCTCAGCCACGACGGGGGCGATCAGCCGGCAGGGGCCACACCACACGGCCCAAAAATCGATCATATAAAGGCCTTCGCCCTTCTCCACCTCTTCGGCGAAGTTCGAATCTGTAATTTCCTTGATGGCTTCACTCGTTGGCATTCCACTTCTCCTTGTCGCCGTTATGAGCCGAATGTAGCATCCGGCGATGACCCCTGCCTCGATAACGAAGCGCCCGATCGACCATATCGCGATCGCCGTCCACTCCATCGACGAGAGTCGCGGTCTCTACGAACTCCTGTCGGGCCAGCACTGTTCCAACCCTGAGCTCCTTGAAGCCCACGGCGTGCGCGTCGCATTTGTGGGGTCCATCGAACTGCTTGAACCCCTGGGCCCGGAAACCAGCGTCGGGCGATTTCTCGACCGTCGAGGGCCCTCCCTCCACCACATCGCCTACGCCTCCGAGGACCTGGAGGGCGACCTCACAAGGCTCGACGCCGAGGGAGTCGCACTGATCGACCGTGTCCCCCGCGTCGGTGCCGGTGGTCATCGCGTCGCCTTCCTCCACCCGTCCGCGTCGGGCGGCATCCTCATCGAACTGGTCGAGCGAACTAGCGCGCCGCCATGATCCGCTCGAGGGGCACCTGTTCCACGAGCCACCGTCCTTCGCCGGTGCGTACGACGATGAACGGCATCGCGTTTACTGGCTGACCTTCGATGGTCAGGTCCACGATGACCCTTCGTGCAGGACTCGAGCGTCCCGCAACCGACTCCTCGCGTGCGATACGATAGTCGTCGTGGCGAATGATCGACGCGATCGCATCCATACGCAGCTCGACGTCGACCCTCCTCGTGCACGCGTTCCCGCCGAACCACGATCCGATTTTCTTGAAGAAGCAGCCGAACGTGCCGCCGGTCTCCATGGCGGAACCGTTGACCGTGCCGAACAGGCGTCCCATGGAATCGAAGTCCCGTTGGTTCGCCGCCTGAAGAAACCGCTCCACCGACAGCTGTGCAGCGACAGGCGCGACCGTGGCCGTCCGGGAACTCGACGAACATCCAGCCGACGCGAAAGCCAAGAGCATGAGGAGGCCGGAGCGTCGGAGTCGGATCATAGGTGCCTCGCTGCATCAGTTGAGGTATCAAAGAATGTCGGTAATCGACTACGAGGTAGGAAGGGCCTCTGCAGGCTGGTTTAGCCGAAGCGGCTCGAGCTGGAGCCGATCGCGGCTCGGCGCCAGATCGACGCGGATCACGGTCCCCTGAGCTACTTCTTCATCGAGGAGAAAGAGCGCCAGCGGATCTTGAATCGCTCGTTGGATGACGCGCTTGAGCGGTCGTGCGCCGAACACCGGATCGTAGCCCTCGCTCGCCAGAAACGCCTTGGCCTCGTCGGTCACGTCGAGGCTTACGCCCACGCCTGATGCGAGCTGCTCGACCCGCGCCAGCTGGAGGTCCACGATCCTCCTCAGCTCCGGCTCCCCTAACGGCCGGAACACCACGATGTCATCGACGCGGTTCAGGAACTCCGGACGGAAGTGCAGTCCGAGCTGCGCTCGCACTTCCTTCTCGATCTCCGCCCATTCGCTATCGAGGGTGTGCTCCAGGATGTGCTGACTACCGATGTTCGAGGTCATCAAGATGACGACGTTCCGGAAGTCGACCGTCCGGCCCTGCGCGTCCGTCAGCCGGCCATCGTCAAGGATCTGCAGCAACACATTGAACACGTCATGGTGTGCCTTCTCGATCTCGTCGAAAAGCACCACAGCGTGCGGACGGCGACGCACCGCTTCCGTGAGCTGACCCCCCTCCTCATATCCGACGTATCCGGGAGGCGCCCCGATGAGGCGTGCCACGGCATGCTTCTCCATGTACTCGGACATGTCGATGCGGACCATCGCCCGCTCGTCGTCGAAAATGAACTCGGCGAGTGCCCGTGCGATTTCCGTCTTCCCCACTCCTGTCGGCCCGAGGAAGATGAACGAGCCCACGGGCCTGTCGGGATCCTGCAACCCAGCCCGCGCCCTGCGGACCGCATTGGCGACCACCTTCGTCGCCTCGACTTGGCCCACGACCCGAAGGCCCAGATGTTCTTCGAGGTGCGTGAGGCGCTGACGCTCGGACTCCATCAGCCTGGTCACAGGGATGCCGGTCCACTCGGCCACGACGGTCGCGATCTCGTCAGGCTCGACTTCCTCCTTCAAGAACTTTTGGTCCTTCTGCAACTCGTCCAGGCGCGCCGCGAGAGCCTTGATTTCCGCCTCGGCCCCAGGGATCTCCCCGTAGTTGATTTCCGCGGCCCTGTTGAGCTCACCGGTTCGCGTGGCACGATCCGCCTCCACGCGCAGCTCCTCCACCTGGGTGCGGAGACCCTGGATCTCTTCGATGACGTCCTTCTCGGCCTGCCACCGGACCTTCATTCCTTGGGTCTTCTCGCGAAGCTCGGACAGCTCGGATTCGATCACGGCGCGACGCTCACCGGCGATTCCGTCGGGCTCCTTGAGCAACGCCTGACGTTCGATTTCGAGCTGGACGATGCGTCGCTCCACTTCGTCGATCTCCTTGGGCAAAGAGTCGATCTCGATCCGCAGTCGGCTCGCCGCTTCGTCGATGAGGTCGATCGCCTTGTCGGGCAAGAAGCGGCCCCCAATGTACCGATCTGAAAGCTTGGCAGCCGCGATGACCGCATCGTCGGTGATGCGCACGCCATGGTGCACTTCGTAGCGCTCCTTGAGGCCGCGCAGGATCGCAATCGTGTCTTCCACCGACGGAGGGGACACATATACCGGCTGGAATCGTCGTTCCAATGCCGGGTCTTTCTCGATGTGCTTGCGATACTCGTCCAGAGTAGTCGCGCCCACGACTCGCAGCTCGCCCCGCGCCAGCGGTGGCTTGAGCATGTTACCCGCGTCTACCGCCCCATCGGCCGCACCCGCACCGACGATCGTGTGCATCTCGTCGATGAAGATCACGTAGCGTCCGTCCGCCTCGGTGATCTCTTTGAGAACTGCCTTCATGCGCTCCTCGAACTCGCCGCGGTACTTGGCTCCCGCGAGCATAGACGAGATGTCGAGCTCGAGCAGCTTCTTGTCCGCCAGAGATGTTGGAATGTCCCCCTCGACCATGCGTTGGGCGAGACCCTCGACGATGGCTGTCTTGCCCACCCCCGGCTCGCCGATGAGGACCGGATTGTTCTTGGTACGGCGAGCGAGGACCTGGATGACTCGCCGGATCTCCTCGTCCCGCCCGATGACCGGATCCAGCTTCCCACGGCGCGCCAACTCGGTCAGGTCGCGTGAGTACCTGGCCAAGGCCTGGTAGCTGTCCTCGGGCGTCTGATCGGTCACGCGGTGCGATCCGCGCACGGCCTCCAGCGCCTCGCGTACCGCGGCCAGCGTGGCGCCAGCGTCCCGCAAGATTCGACCCGCGTCGTTCTTCTCGCCTGTGAGGGCGAGCAGCAGATGCTCGGTCGAGATGTACTCGTCGCCGAGCTCTTGCGACACATCAAGCGCGTTGTCGAGTGCCTTTCTCAGGTCGCGAGAGAGGTTGGGCTCCGCTCCGCCCTCCACCCGCGCCATCCGGTCCAATGCCTCACCAGCCCGTTGGTGCACGAGCTGGACGGGAACCTCGAGCTTCTGGAGGATCGGCACGACGATGCCGTCCGCCTGGTTGAGGAGGGCGTCCAAGAGGTGCGCGCCGTGGATCTCCGCGTTTCCTCGACGCCGGGCGTCGGCCGCTGCGGTCTGCAGCGCCTCGGCCGCCTTTACGGTCAGTTTGTCAGCGCTCGGCATGCTTGAATCCGCTCCGTTCGGGCACCGGGCGGAAGGGCCTGCCAGTTCGGCAGGGTTCGCCCGTTTCTACCCCTTAGATACTCAAGATCCGGGCCACGCCTCGAGGCTAGGGCAGCGGCTGCCCAACCACACGTTTGATTCGGGTTCCGGCGCTCAGAACCGCGCCGGAGTCGTGACGATTCAGGCGCCCCAGCACCGTGGCGTCGACCGGCCCGGGAAAGCGCTCGGCGTAGGAGTTCAAGGACATGGCGCTCGGCAATGTGGCGATGTCGATCCTCCACGGCTGGACTCCCAACAGCGCGGGCGAGGTCACCGCAGCGAAACTGGAGATAGCCGAGGCCACCGCGCTGGAATGACGGGACCAGTTCGACGCCGCCGAGTAGCCGAGAACGCGGTACATCACGTCCTGGTACCGGACGAAGGCGACCTCGCCGCGCAGCGCCCCTTCCTGGGTCGTCAGGTCGAACGTCGCGCGCGCACGCTCCACGGGTCCGAAGCCGTCCTCGCGGGTTTGGCCGCCGCTGACTCCTTCCTGGCGCAAGAACTCTTGAAGCTTCGCGATCGTTGTCGGGCCGTCCTCCACGGCCTCGAGCACGAGAATCGCTGTTTCGTCCGGGGCAACGGCCCCGACCAACGCCCGTTGGTTGACCGTATTCCACCCCTCCGGAAAGGTCAGCGACCACTCGAGCTCCGGGTGGACGAAGCGCGCACCCTGAAAGAATCCCTGACGCGGATCCTCTCCGTAGACGAGTCCGTCGATCCGGTCCAAGTACGCATCCCTCGCAACGGTACCACCCGGCCGGATGCCTTCGCGGGCTATGCGCTCTCGGATGTCGGCCTCGCGGTTCTCCGGGTAGGGGTGGGTGAGCTGCCACTCCGGGATCCGCCCCTGACCGCCGCCGCCGCCACCGACCTGAGCCAGCATCTGGAATACGCCGATCATGGCGTCGGCGTCGTACCCGGCGCGTGTGATGTATCTCAGGCCGAGCTCGTCGGACTGGCTCTCGTCTCCCCGCGAGTATCTGAGGTTCATGACCTGGAGGCCCGCCACGGCGAGACCGCCGTAGTCACGCACCGTTTCGGAGAAGACCATCCCGACTCCAAGGCCGATCGTCTGCAGCTGTTGGCGGCTCATTTGGCTCACCGAGTGCCGCGCTGTGACATGGCCGATCTCGTGCCCGAGCACACCGGCCAGCTCCGCCTCGCTGTCGAAGTGCGCGAGGATCCCGCGCGTCACGTAGATGAAGCCGCCGGGGATCGCGAAGGCGTTCACCACGGGATCGTCGACCACTTTGAATGACCACGGCAGCGTCGGACGCTCCGACGTTGCGGCAAGGCGTTGGCCCAGGTCCGCGACGTACGCCTGTAGTGCGGGGTCCTCCACAAGGCCGATCGAGGCCGTGACCTGCGGATCGGCATCTCGCCCCATCTGGATCTCTTGGGACTCGCTGATGAGCGAAAGCTCACGCCTTCCCGTGGCAGGATTCACCGCGCAGGCCGCCAACACGGCGACCAATGCGATCGAACATACAGTGCGTAAACTCATCGTTGTCACTCTTGGCAGGACGGGCACCGCTCACGTGAAAATACTACATATGCAAGGATCCTCACGCCCCCTCGGGAGTTACATAGCGCATGCTCCGCCATCGAACGGTATGCTCTGCCCTACTCCTCACCCTCGCAGGGTGCGTAGGAGACTCTACCCCACTCGTCGAGGGCGTGATCGACCGCGATACGTTCATCGAGGCGTACGTCGACCTCCGTGCTGAGACCATGGACCTTCCCGATCCGACGCTACCGGACGAAGCGCGTGACCGTATTCTCGCCCGCCACGGCGTGGACGCCGGGAGCTTGGTGAGCTTCGTCGAAGCGTATGGCGTAGAGCTCGAATTCATGAACGGGGTCTGGACCGAAGTCGAGCGGCGCCTGGAGGCGCGACCGGGGGCGTCCGCGGCCGACTCCGTAACCCGCTAGTCCGATGTCGCCGAGTTCAAGACCCGCCGCCGCCTGGGAGCTTGATGCCCAGGGCCAGGGACTCCCGGTCCCCGAGGCTTGCGCCGAAGCGGATCATCCAGCCCGAGCGAAGCACGAGGTCCAGGCCTAGGTCGACGACCGCGTCGAACCGCAGGCTGTCCCCGCCCCCCGACGACAAATCGAGCACGACGTGCGCTCCTCCATACGGACTCAGAACGACCTCACCGCCGCTGCCGGTCCAGCCGAGCATGACCCCGAGTGGGGCGGTGAAGAGGGTTTCGGTGCCCACGCCCACACCCCCGCCGGCCCACCAGATCAGGTCGACCTCGGAGCCCTCGACTCCACGGGCCAAGAAGCCCGCGACGTCGATGCCCCCTGCCACGGCGAGATCTCCGCTGCCCGACTCCTCTGCGATCGCCACTCGGTACCCCAGGCCCACAGGCCCAGCAGCGTGCCGGATCGTGGCGAGCGCCCCGATGTCTCCGCCGGCCGGATTGGTCACGAATAGGCTGACGCCGGACGGAACGGCGGGGCTCACAAGAGCCGGACTGTCCCAAGCGATCTGACCAGCCACGGGAGTCGTAACGGCCACGAGCAAAAGGGTCGCCATCAGCGTACGTCGCACTAGAGCCTCCATCGGGTTCATGGGCTGAGCAGTTCGTCCGTTGCCAGGGCCGCCGCACGCCCTCAACGTCGTCATTCGTGTAGCGCCCCTGACAAACCGGAGATGCAAATGGCGTTCCAGCGCGCATTCAGTGGGGCCCCATGGGAGAGCCACGTCGGGTACTGTCGAGCCCTGCGGGCGGGCGACCGAGTCTTCGTCACGGGCACGGCCGCGGTGAACCCGGACGGTACGGTCCACGCCCCCGGCGACGGCTACGAACAAGCCCGTCGGTGCCTGGAGATCATTGAGAGAGCGCTCGCGGATGTCGGGGCTCGCATGGACCAGGTAACGCGCACCCGGATGTTCGTGACCGACATCGATCGCTGGGAGGAGTACGGAAGGGCCCACGGGGAGGTCTTCGCAGAACATCCGCCCACCACGAGCATGATCGAGATCCGGCGTCTGATTCATCCCGACATGCTTATCGAGATCGAGGCGGATGCCGTCGTCTCCGACTGACGGGCCCGCGACCCCTACTCCCATTCGATGGTCGCCGGGGGCTTGGAGCTGACGTCGTACGTCACCCGATTCACGCCCTTCACTTCGTTGATGATGCGTGTCGAGATGCGCGCCAGGACCTCGGGCGGGAACGGGTACCAATCGGCAGTCATGCCATCCCGGGAGGTCACCGCTCGCAACGCCAGCACGTTCTCATAGGTGCGCGCATCGCCCATGACCCCAACGGATCGCACCGGGAGAAGGACGGCGAACGCCTGCCAGATCTCGTCGTACAGGCCGGCCTCCCGGATCTCCTCCAGGTAGATCGCGTCGGCCTCCCGCAGCACCTCGAGGCGCTCCCGCGTGACCGCGCCCAGAATTCGGATCGCGAGGCCCGGTCCAGGAAAGGGATGGCGGCCCACGAAGTCCTCCGGGAGGCCGAGCTCACGCCCGACCTGCCTGACCTCGTCCTTGAACAACTCCCTCAGCGGCTCGACAAGCTCGAAGGGCACGTCGTCCGGCAGTCCACCGACATTGTGGTGTGACTTGATTGTCACCGACGGCCCGCCTGCAGAAACCGACTCGATGACATCCGGATACAGCGTGCCCTGAACCAGGAAGGTGGCGTTGGTGCCCTCGCGGCTGGCTGTGCGCTCGAACACTTCGATGAACCGCGCCCCGATGGCTCGGCGCTTCGCCTCCGGGTCTTCGACGCCGGCGAGATCGGCCAGGAAGGGCTCCGACGCCTCTTCCACGATGAGCTTCAGGTCGTAGTGGCTCCGGAACAGTCGCTCGACCTGTTCGCGCTCGTGCTTTCTGAGCAGGCCGTGGTCCACGAAGATGCACGTGAGTCGGTCCCCGATGGCGCGATGTACCAGGACTGCGGCGACCGACGAGTCGACACCACCCGATAGCCCGCAGATCGCCGTGGCGTCTCCGACCTGCAGGCGGATCCGTTCGACGGTGTCCTCGATGAAGGCGCCAGCCGTCCACGTGGGCCGGCATTTCGCCACTTCGAAGAGAAAATTCGAGAGGATCTCGTCGCCGCGGTGGGTGTGGGCGACCTCCGGATGAAACTGGACCGCGTAGATGGGCCGGTCCGTCGCTCGAAACGCAGCCACCGGAAGACCATCCGACGAAGCGAGTGCCTCATAGCCCGGTGGGGGGATGTCCACATGGTCTCCGTGTGAGCACCACACCGTCGTGGTCTCCCCTGGCTCGAAGCCCGCGAAGATTCCCTCGGCTCTCCCAACTGTGAGCTCCGCGCGTCCGTACTCACGGCGTCCGGGATCGACACTTGCCCCCTCGAGTTGAGCGATGAGGTGTAGCCCGTAGCAGATGCCCAGTACGGGGAGTCCCGAGCGCAACAGCGCGGGGTCGGTGGTCGGTACGCCCTCGTCGTAGACAGACGATGGCCCGCCGGAAAGAATCACCGCTGCCGGCTTCCATGCCTCGATCCACTCCATCGATACCGTCGGAGGATGGACCTCACAGTACACCCGCTCTTCGCGGATACGGCGCGCGATGAGCTTGGTGAACTGGGAACCGAAGTCGAGAATGAGGACGCGGTCGTGCTCGTGCGACACTAGTACGCCCTCGCCCACACGACTTCGTGCACCGCCGCCCCTTCACCGGACACGCACTTGGCGGGCGTCTCGCCCGATCGGAATTCCTCATCTGGAATGCAGCGAATCGTCGCCTTGCAGCGCTCTTTGACAGTGCCCTCGACTCCCGCGTCGCCACTCCAACCGGTGTAGACGAAGCCGGCACCGCCGTCCAATGCCTCGGCGAGCTCGTCCACACTCGAAACGCCTCGTACCGTGGCGTCATCACGACGGCGGCGGGCTGCATCCAGCAACTCGGCCTGGAAGGCATCCAGTCGGCCCGGAAGGCCCGCGATCGCCTCGTCCTCGGGCACGAAGGCTTTCCGCTTCTCGCCCTCCGGCGTCACCCGACGCACCAATGCCAGTGAGCCCTTGGCTAGATCCTTCGGGCCGATCTCGATTCGGTACGGGACGCCCTTACGCTCCCACTCGTAGTACTTGGCGCCACTCGAGAGGCTGTCACGCGCGTCCACCCGCACACGCACGCCCAAGTCGCGCAGTCGAGCCGCGACTTCGTCCGTCTTGGCGAGCACCGGAGCGCTGTCATCGCCGGAAAGGATTGGGACGATGACCGCCTGAGCAGGCGCGAGGCGCGGCGGGACGACCAGCCCGTCGTCGTCGCCGTGGCTCATGACCATGCCACCGACGAGACGCGTCGATACACCCCATGAGGTGTTCCAGGCGTACTCCTCCTGCCCTTCGACGGACTGGAACTTGAGGTCGAACTGCTTGGCGAAGTTCTGTCCGAGAAAGTGTGACGTGCCCGCCTGCAGGGCCTTGTTGTCCTGCATGAGGGCCTCGCACGAGTAGCTGCGCACGGCCCCCGCGAACTTTTCAGAGTCGGACTTGAGGCCGGTGAGCGGAGGCATTGCGATCCACTCCTCCATGAACTTCCGGTAGAGGCCCAGGATGAGGAGCGTCTCGGCCTCGGCCTCCTCTGCCGATGCGTGCGCCGTGTGCCCCTCCTGCCACAAGAACTCGGTCGTACGGAGAAACAGCCGCGTACGAAGCTCCCACCGCATCACGTTCGCCCACTGATTGATCAAGATCGGTAGGTCTCTGTAACTCTGTACCCACTTCGCGTACATCGAGTAGATGATCGTCTCGGACGTCGGACGGATGACGTAGGCCTCTTCGAGCTCCTTGCCGCCGGCGTGGGTCACGACGGCGAGCTCGGGCGCGAAGCCCTCGATGTGCGCCTTCTCTTTCTCGATGAAGCTCATTGGGATGAGCAACGGGAAGTACGCGTTTTCGTGCCCCGTGGCCTTGAACATGTCGTCCAGGGCTCGCTGCATGTTCTCCCAAATCCCGTAGCCCCAGGGACGGATGACCATGCTGCCTTTGACAGGCGAATAGTCGGCGAGCTCGCTGCGCTGAACGATCTCGTTGTACCACGTGGCGAAGTCCTCGGCCCGCGGCGTCAGCTTCTTGTCGTCAGCCATCTTCGCTCCCCTGAGCTTCCCTCCGTTCATCTCGCTTGTTTCGTGCGAACACGATCGCCCCCGGCACGATGAAGAGCAGCGCCGACGTGATCATCCAGACCATGCGGAAGTTCCCGCTCGAGGAGCCCGCCAGGATCCAGGCCACGAGCGCTCCACCCCCGAGCGCCAATCCAACTGCCGCTGCGAGTATCACCCACTCAAGGAAGTCCAGCCGACGGATCGCACGCCTGGCCACTTCGCTCGTGACCCGGGCATCCTCCTTCTCCCACGCGGGCCGATTCACGTCAGCGTGTCCAGCTCGATTTCCTGCTCGCTCCCAGACTCCATGTCCCTCAACACCACACGTCCCCTCGCCAATTCGTCAGGACCCAAGATCAACACTTCGCGCGCACCTTCTTTGCCCGCAGACTTCATCTGCTTGCCAACGCCCTGCTCCTTGAACGCGTACGAAACGCTGTGGCCCTTTTCGCGTAACCCGTGTGCGAGGCGCAGCGCCTCGCCCCGCTGTTTCCACGAGACAGTGACGATAAAGTAGTCGAGCGCAGATGCGAACTCCGGGAGCAGCTTTCGCTCCGCGAGCAGCTCGCCCAGGACCACGTCACCCATGCCGAATCCAACGGCCGGCAGTGGCTCGCCACCCACCAGCTCGAGCAGCCGGTCGTAACGCCCGCCCCCGCAGATGGCGCGGAGCTCCCCCTTGCGATCGAAGAGCTCGAAGACGATGCCGGTGTAATAGGCGAGCCCACGCACGATGCCGAGGTCGATCTCCACGAAGTCGCCGAGGCCCATGGCGCGAAGCGCTTCGACGTAATCGCGCAGTCGCTGTACATCCGACCCGGCGTCATCGCGCGCCGCCAAGGCCTCTTCGAGCGTATCGAGGGTCGCCGAGGAGACGCTCTCGAGCACCCGCTCGGCCTGGGGAGCCGTCAAGCCAGTGCGGCTCACCAGGGCCTCCACCGCTTTGTCTCTCGGCTGTCGGTCCAGCTTGTCGATGACCGCGAAGGCCTGGGGCAGCCCATCCTCCGACACGCCCAAATGGACGAGGAACGCGCGTAGTACGCGTCGGTCGGAGACCCGCGCCCTGAAGTCTTCGGAGGTGAGTCCCAGCTCGCGCAGGCCATCGATCGCAACCGCCAGCACCTCGGCGTCCGCCGCCACACCCTCTTCGCCGACTAGGTCGACATTCCACTGGAAGTGTTCGCGCAGGCGGCCGCGCTGCTGACGCTCATATCGGAAGAGCTGTGGCACGGCGAACCACCGGATGGGCTTGCTCATGCCCCTGGAGCGATCCCCAAGAATGCGCGCCAGGGATGGCGTCATCTCGGGACGCATCGCGACCTGACGCTCCCCCTTGTCGGTGAAGGTGTACAGCTGGCCCACGATCTCGTCGCCGCTCTTCTCGGTATAGAGGTCGAGCGTTTCTAGCGGCGGGCCGTCGTACTCCAAGAAGCCGTAGCGTCGGGAGACCCGGCGCCACGCCTGCATGATGTGAGATCGAAGAGCGAGCTCTTCCGGCGGGAAGTCCCTGAAGCCGGGAAGCCTCGCGAAGCCCGAGGTTGCCATAGAGGGCCGGAATCTAGCAATACCGCCAAGAAATGCAGGGGGCCGCCCACGCTCACGCGAGTGGCGCGATCCCGAGGCGCGCCATTGCACCACCCACCGTGTGTACCGACCCCGTAACCACCACCGTCCCGTTTCCGGCGAGCGCAGCGGCTTCTGCCAGCGCAGCCTCGAAGTCCTCGAGCACCTTGGGGACCCTTCCCGACACCACCGCGCGGGCCGCCTCGGAGGGATCCCAACGCCGATCCATCGGAGCGCTCGGAGGCTGCGTGAGGATTGCGTCGTCACAGCGGCTCAGAAGGAGCGGCAGCATGGCCGCCCAGTCCTTGTCCCCGAGCACACCGACGAGCCCAATGACCGGGCGCGGTAACTCGATGCGCTCGAGCGTGTCGCACAGGGACGACACGCCGGCCGGGTTGTGTGCGACGTCGAATAGCCACGTCCTGCCGCCCAGCGTGACCACTTCATCCCTGCCGCGGTGGGCTACCGAGGCCACGCCGCTCAGGAGGGCGGATGTCTTCGGCCTCAGGTCGGCCGGAAGGTGCTCGCAGACCTCGACGGCGAGCGCGGTGTTGGTCGCCTGATGCGCACCGATGAGGGGTGTCACGATGTCCACCTCGCCCCATGAGCGTGTCTGCAAACGGAAGGAGGTCTGGTCCGCCGCGATCGCGAGGTCCTGGACCCGGTCGGTGGCGACGTGCCACAGGGGCGCGCCCACCTGGCCCGACAACCCGGCGAAGAGCGCGAGGACGTCGGGGTCGGATTCGCTGGTGACGAACGGCACGCCCCGCTTCATGATGCCCGCTTTCTCGCGGGCGATGTCCAGAAGCGTGTCGCCGAGATAGTCCGCGTGATCCATGGCGACGTTCGTTACGGCGCTCACCATTGGGCGCACCACATTCGTCGCATCGAGGCGACCCCCCAGCCCCACCTCGAGAGCGGCGACATCGACGCTCTCCCTCGCGAAGGCGTGGAACGCGAGCACCGTTGCGGCCTCGAAAAAGGTGAGTCCGCACGTCGTCACCGCCCCCCGGACCTCGGAGGCGTACTCTTTGAGCGCGTCCTCGGTCAGAGCGTCCCCGTCCACGAGTATGCGTTCGCGAAACGACACCAGGTGGGGCGACACGTAGCATCCTGACCGATGGCCCGCGGCCCTTGTGATCGACGCAAGGGTCGCGGTGACCGAGCCCTTGCCGTTGGTGCCCCCGACATGAAGGCTGGCGAAATTACGGTGGGGATCGCCGATGAGCTCGAGTGCTCGCTCAGTCCGCTGGAGTCCCCATTCGACGTTGGTGGCGAGCGCCGGAAACAGCTCGTAGAGGAGCGGGTCTTCGAACGGCCGATCCAGTCGATCGGGGGTGCGCGGATCCGACTCTAATCGCTCCAACCCGCGAACTGATGCCGGAGGAGACGGGCCACCGTGTCCTTCATCTCGCGCCGATCGACGACCTTATCGACCATCCCGTGATCCCTGACGAACTCCGCACGTTGGAAGCCCTCCGGGAGCTCCTGCCTGATCGTCTCCTCGATCACACGTGGCCCCGCGAATCCGATCAGCGCGCCCGGTTCGGCCAAGTTGACGTCCCCGAGCATGGAGAAGGATGCCGTTACCCCACCCGTGGTCGGATGCGTCAGGACGGAAATGAAGGGCAACCCCGCATCGTGGAGGCGCGCCAGGACGGAGGACGTCTTGGCCATCTGCATGAGCGAGTAGATGCCCTCCTGCATGCGGGCACCGCCCGACGCGCTCACGATCACCAGCGGCTTCTTGGCGGCGAGGGCGGCCCTGGCGGCCCGAGCAACCTTCTCCCCGACCACGGAGCCCATCGATCCTCCGATGAAGCCGAAGTCCATGACCGCAATTACAATCTCGATGCCGTCCAGCCTCCCGGTCCCCGTGATGACGGCCTCACGCTTGCCCTTCGCTTCAGCGGCTGCGATGCGCTCGGGATACGGCTTGAGGTCGTGGAAGTTCAGGGGATCCGCCGCTCGCAACCCAGTATCGAGCTCGTCGAACGTGTCAGCGTCCAGGAGAATGCTGAGGTATGCGTCAGCGGAGATGCGCACGTGATGGCCGCAGTGCGGGCAGACGTTGAGATTCTGCGCGAGCCGCTCGCGATACAGGATCTCACCGCAGCCCTGGCATTTGTCGAAAACGTCGGTCGGGACGTCCCGCCGATCTTGGGCCGTGAGAGGCTTCTTGTCCTTGCGGAACCAGGCCATGGCGCTACGGCTCGTGGGCGACGCGTACCGCAATCGCGACCGCGACCCACGACATGAAGAGGAAGGTCCCGCCGTAGCTCACAAAGGGCAGCGGGATCCCGGTGATCGGCACCAGCCCGACGGTCATGCCGACGTTGACGAACACGTGAACGAGCCAGCTTCCGAAGATACCGAGCAGTACCAGGCCGGCAAAGGGATCGGCCGAGCGCTCGGCCAATCGAAGGAGCCGCCACAGGATGTATGCGAAGGCCGCAATCGCCAGGGCAGTACCGACGAATCCCAGCTCTTCGCCAATGACGCTGAAGATGAAGTCGGTGTGCTGTTCGGGCAGGAAGTCGTAGCGCTTCTGCGGCCCGAGCATGAAGCCCTGACCGGTCAGCCCCCCGCTCCCGACGGCGACCTTCGACTGGATGACCTGATAGCCCGCCCCGCGGGGATCCACCTCGGGATCCAGGAACACGAGGATGCGGTTCTGCTGGTACGGCGCAAGCGAATTCCAGAGAGGCCGTGACATCGTAGCCGCCGCGAAGTTGGCGAGCACCAAGGCGACCGATTCGAAGAGGTAGAGACGGAAGCGATAGAAGTACAGGAAGCCGATGACCGCCAGGATGTAGACCGACCAAATCGACGTGTCGTACGAGAGGAAGAGCCCTACGACGGGGGTCGCGACGAGGAGCAAAAGCGCTACCGGGGAGCCCGCCCAATACAGCATCGCAAGCAGGATGCCCACGAAGGCCATCGCAGTGCCCAGGTCCGGCTGGAGAATCACCAGTCCCAGCGGCAGCGCGACCAACGCCGACGGAGCCACCAGGTCGCGCAGGGACGTGAGCGATGCCTCCCTTTGGGAGAGCAGACGCGCAACGATAAGGATCGTCGACAGCTTCGCGATCTCCGACGGCTGGAAGCTGATGAAGCCCAGGTCAATGAAGCTCTTCACACCGGCGGCGGTGCCCGAGCCCGTGCCGATGATCAGGGTCACGCCCAGCAACACGACGCTGATGACATAGGAGGGGACGGCAACCCATTCAATCCACCGCAGCGGAACGCGCACCAGGATCGTGAAGGCCGCGAGCGCCAGCGCGAACCATATCGTCTGACGAAGCCACGCACCTTCTGTGACCGCGTTCGGCACATACACGGCGCCAGCCGAGTAGATCATCGCGATGCCGAAAAGCGTGAGCCCCCCGATCGCGACGACGAGCTTGGGGTCCAGCGACCACCGGTCGAGAAGCCGGATCATTGGGTCGGCCCAGTCGGGCCAGAAGGCGTGGTGGACAACGCAGTCGGGACCGCCTCCGACGAGGACGGGTCCTGCAACTGGGGCGGCGGAATACGCCGTGGCGGAGGCGGATACCGCCGGGTGTACCAGGGCGTCGGCCGACCCTGCCGGAGGTGCTCACCGTACGTCTGAACCGAGTCCACGGGGATGCCGTACTTGCGTCTCAGATAGAAGTCGGCCGTCTTGGCCATGATGGGCGCTGCAACACCCGACCCGCTGTCGCCGTACTCCACGATGACCGCGATGACGATCTCGGGGGGGCCACCGGGCGGGCCGGCCATCCCAGCGAACCAGGCGTGCGGCTCCCTGAGGCCCGCTTGGCTCAGCTCATGCTCGGCCGTGCCAGTCTTGCCGATGACCTCCCAATGCTCGAGGGCGGTACCAACGTGGGCCGTCCCTCCCGGGGCCGTAACACGCCGCAGGCCTTCGCGGACTGCCTCGAGATGCTCGGGGGCCAAGTTCAGGCTCCATCCCTCCGCGAGCTCGACCCCCTGCGCGATCGCCGGCGCGGGGGCGGACCCGTCTCCGGCCAAGGCCACGTAGAACTGGGCCATCTTGAGCGGCGTCTGGCTATTGGGTCCCTGGCCGATGGCGAGATTGAGCACCTCGCCCTCTCTCGGCGAGTACCCGTACGTGCGGTTCCACCATTCCCGCTCTGAGGGGAAGATTCCCTGACTCTCCTGGGGGAGATCCACGCCGCAACGCTGGCTGAAGCCGATATCCGTGGCCCTGCGGAGCATGTCGTTGAGACCCACGCGCAGGCCGAGCTGATAGAAGTAGACGTCGCACGAATTCCCGATGGCCTGAGCCAGATTCTGCATACCGTGCCCCGACGCATCCCAGCAACGGAAGTAGCGGTCGCCGAAGAAGAATCCACCGGTGCACGCCACTTCCATCTCCTCGTCCGGCGTCACGACACCGAGGTCGAGTGCGATGGCTGCAGCCGCCAGCTTCCACGTCGAGCCGGGCGGATAGCGGCCGAGTACGGCGCGGTCGAACAACGGGTTACCAGGGTCGGCGCGCAACCCATCCCAGAGGTCCTGGCTGATCCCCCCCACGAAAGCATTCGGGTCGTAGGTGGGGGCCGAATAGATCGCCAAGACTCCCCCATCCGACGGGTCGAGGGCCACGACGGCACCGGCCATCGAGTCCGGAAAGATGTGATGAATCCACTCCTGGAGCTCCAGGTCGATGTTCAGGTAGAGATCCTGACCAGGCTCGCCTTCATTCGTCTGAATGCCGGTGAAGTCACCGACGATGCGACCGCGTGCATCGAACTCCACGTACTTGAGGCCCTGGCGCCCCTGCAGTCGCGCCTCGTACTGCTCCTCGATGCCGCCTTTGCCGACGATCATCCCCTGTTCGTACCGCTCGTCTTCGAAGGCGCCCGACACCAGCTCCTCGGCGGTGATCTCGCCCACGTAACCGAGGACGTGTGCGGCCGCATTGCCCAGCAGGTATCGGCGCCTGGGCCGCATCTCGACGTAGACGCCGGGGAACTCGCCACGGCGCTCCTCCAACGCAGCCACGACTTCGAAGTCCGCGTCTCCATCGACGATGACCTCTCTTCCAAAGCGGGACATCGTCTGGAGGATGCGGCTCACCCTGTCCGCGGGCAGGTCCATGTACTGCGAGAGTCTCGCCAGTGTCGCGCGCATGGAGTCCACGGGGCCTGGCAGAAGCGTGATGGCGTATCCGGGGACGTTGTCGGCCAAGATGCGACCCTGCCGATCATAAATGACGCCCCGTGGCGTCGGAATCGGCAGCTGGCGGATCCGATTCGCGTTGGCACGCAGTTCCCAGGTGTTGGACCGCAGCACCTGAATGCGGAAGAACGCGACGGCCAAGCTGGCCATGACCAAGACCAGCACGATCTGCGCGCCCAGGGCCCGCCGCTGTCGCTCGTGTGGCAGGTGGAGACTCATGAATCCGCCGTCAGTCGGATGAATCCGGTCAGCGCGAGGCCGACCAGCGCTACATAAAGAGCCCCCAACCCGCCCTGCACCAGTACCTCGCTGGTGAAGGGCTGCCGCAGCTCCTCACCGACGAGTATCCACTGTATGAAGTCGCGCGTCCACTTTCCCACGAAGAGATAGGACAGGACGAACAGTCTGGAGTCGCCCACGAACAAGTCGCGCGTGAGCGAGCCGAGGATCCCGATTGCAGTCATCGCCACACTGTTGGCGCCGAAAGCCAGCACGCTCAGTGAGTCCTCGAGTAAGCCAAAGAACAGACCCAACCCGGCCGCCGTTCCAACCCCTACGTCTCTGGCCATCAGGAGCAGGCCGATGGTCAGCAGATCCGGGGCTGCGCGACCGATCCCGAACCCTACGTGCAGGACGAAGTGGAGAACGCCCAGGGAGACGACCAACACGACGGGCCGCCGCGACGCGGTCACAGGCCGGGGTCTCGGCCGATCTCGTCCGTCTGCGTTCCCATTGTCTCCCCGGGCCACAGCCCGGAGACATCGACGGGCGCCCCCATGCCCGCCACGAGCACGTGGGTCACCGACCCGGGCTCCACCGCCGGACGCATCCAATAGCTCTTGCGCCAGGTGCCCTCGACTTCGGCTGTACCATCGATCGTGCCGACGGGAATTCCACGTGGAAAGACGCCACCCAGGCCGCTCGTGAGCACGCGCGTGCCGCTGGCCAGATTCTCGTGATACGCCGTGCCGTTCAGGACGAGGCGGTCGGCCTCGCGGAATTCTCCACGCGCGTTCTCCACCATCCCGTACGCAGAGCCGTCTTCCAGCATAGCACTCACGCGAAAGTCCGGATTCGTCCAGTCCATTCCGACCGCGCTCCGGGCCCGAACCTCGAGAATGCGCCCGACCAGGCCGTGGGCGCTCACGACGGGAGCGTATACTTGCACGCCATCTGCGCTGCCCTTGTCGATGAAGAATAGGCTCTCCGACCCGGTGCCCCCGGCGCGGATCAGAGTGGCGCGCAGGTACGTCGGGCTGGCGCGCTCGGCCAGGCCGAGCAGGTCGCGCAACGTCCTGTTCTCGTCGACCAGCGCGCCCTGCGTGGACACCACCGCCGTCAGTGAGTCCACCTCGGACTGGAGGTCATCGATCTGGTCGGCCCGGATCCTGGCCTGAGCGAGCGTCTCCTGGGTCCAGATGAACGGCCTCAGCACGCTCACTTGGAAGGCCTGGGTCACGCGCTGTTGCGGTTCGTCGGCCATGTAGAGGGTGCCCACCGACAAGAGCGCGATACCCACGGCCATCACGACCTGACGCGTCCCGCTCGTCTCCGGCTCAGGCGCGTAGGCCAATTCGGCGCTCCGCTACTGGGTGAGGACTGTGCGGTATTTGACGAAGTCGTCGAGGATGCGACCTGCTCCACGCACGACACACGTCAGGGGTTCCTCGTCCACATGAATCGGGAGGTTCGTCTCGTGTTGGAGCAGACGATCCAGTCCACGGATGAGCGCACCGCCACCGGTCATCACGATGCCCCGGTCCACGATATCGGAGGATAGCTCCGGCGGCGTAATCTCCAGTGCTCGACGTACTGCCTCGACGATCGCCTGAATCGGCTCCTGGATGCACTCCCTGACTTCCTGTGAGTGCACGGTGACGGTCTTGGGGATCCCCGACACGAGATCCCTTCCCTTCACCTCCATCTCCCGCTCCTCCCCGAAATCGAAGGCCGAACCGATCTGCACCTTGATGGCCTCGGCCGTGGGTTCGCCGATGAGGAGATTGTAGTTCTTGCGAAGGAACGTGACGATGGCCAGGTCCAACTCGTCGCCGCCGACGCGGATCGACGTATTCGACACGATGCCTGAGAGCGCGATGACCGCGATCTCCGTCGTTCCCCCGCCGATGTCGATCACCATGTTACCCGTCGGTGTCTCCACAGGAAGTCCCACGCCGATGGCGGCGGCCATAGGCTCGTCCACCATGTAAACGCCCTTCGCCCCGGCAGAGATCGCAGACGAGCGCACGGCGCGCCGCTCGAGCTCGGTGATGCCCGAGGGCACGCCGACCACGACACGGGGCTTGATGCGGAAGATCCGCTTTGCGGTCACCTGCTTGAGGAAGTGCCGGAGCATCATCTCCGTCACGTCCACGTCCGCGATCACGCCGTCCTTGAGCGGACGGATCGCCTCGATCCCCTCCGGAGTGCGGCCCAGCATGCGCTTCGCTTCGAGCCCGATGCCCATGATGCGACGGCTTCCCTTCTCCATCGCCACCACAGAGGGCTCATTCAGGACGATCCCCTCGCCCTTCACATATACGAGCGTATTCGCCGTCCCGAGATCGACGGCGATGTCGTTCACGGGGACGAGGCGCCCCGAGTTTAACCAGCTATTCAGTGCTTCTAGCAAGGTTGTGGTGTCTAGGAGAGCGGGGCGGTGGGCCTGATGAACATACGTTTACCACTGATGGGATGCCAGGATTCTCCCCGCGTGGATCAAGGCGTCGTCGTGAGCGGTGCATCACGCCCTCCCGGTGCTCCCGAAGCCGTGCTCCCCGCGCTCGGTCTCGGAGAGCGTGTCGACCTCCACAACAGTCGGAGCCTCGAAGCGGGCGAACACGAGCTGTGCGATGCGCTCGCCGCGGCTCAGCGTTACCGGTTCAGCCCCCAGATTCTGCATGATGACGCGTAGTTCTCCGCGGTAGTCGGGATCGATCGTGCCCGGACTGTTCGGAAGCGTCACGCCGTGCTTCAGCGCGAGTCCCGAGCGGGGCCGGACCTGACACTCCACGCCCTCCGGCAGCTCCATGATGAGTCCGGTACTCACGAGTCGAGTCTCACCTGGCCGAAGCGTGACCGACTCCTCAGCCGATCGGACGTCGTAGCCTGCCGCGTGAGGCGTAGCCCGCTCAGGAAGCGCTAGATCGGGATTCGTCGGCAGGCGCGAGAAGCGCACCTCGAAGGTCATGCGAGCTTGGGCCCGACCGCGACGTCCCGGAAACTCCTGCACTCGAGGCCAAACGCATCGGCCACCGCCTGATGCGTCACGTGGCCCGACGCGATGTTGACCCCCAGCGCCAGCGCCGCATTCGCTCCACACGCGGCCTTCCAACCCATGTTCGCGAGGACCAGCGCGTATGGGAGGGTCGCATTCGTCAGGGCGAAGGTACTCGTCCGAGGGACACCGCCTGGCATGTTGGCGACGCCGTAGTGCATCACGCCGTCCACCGTGTAGACGGGGTCCTGATGCGTCGTGGGCCGGATGGTCTCGACGCAACCGCCTTGGTCCACTGCCACGTCGACGATCACGGTGCCGGCCCTCATGAGGGACAGGTCGTCCTCGGTCACCAGCTTCGGCGCCTTCGCACCGGGAATGAGCACGGCTCCGATGATGACGTCGGCGTCGCGTACTTGCTGGCGGATCGCCTGGCGGGTGCTGAAAAGCGTGTGGACGTTAGCCGGCATCACGTCGTCCAGGTAGCGCAGTCGTACGAGGTCGATGTCCATGATGCAGACCCGTGCGCCGAAGCCCGCTGCGACCTTCGCGGCATTCGTGCCCACCACTCCTCCCCCCAACACGAGCACCTTACCCGGCAAGACTCCCGGAACACCTCCCAGGAGGACCCCGAGGCCGCCCTGTGGACGCTCCAGGTACTTCGCCCCTTCCTGCACCGCCATGCGGCCGGCGATCTCGCTCATAGGCGTGAGTAGTGGCAGCTCTCCGGTCGAAAGCTCGACCGTCTCGTACGCGATCGCGATGGCACCTGATGCCACCACTGCCCTGGTGAGCTCTTCCGAGGCCGCGAAATGGAAGTAGGTGAAGATCACCTGTCCGCTCGCCATGAGCGGCCACTCTTTCGCGACTGGCTCCTTCACCTTGAGGATCATGTCGGCTCGCCAAACGTCGGCGGCCGCATCGACCGTCTCCGCGCCACTCGACGCATACGACTCGTCGGAAAAACCGCTCCCGAACCCGGCACCTGTTTCGACGAGGACGCGGTGCCCACCTGCCACGAGCATCTCGGTCCCCGCTGGCGTCAGCGCGACACGATACTCGTCGGCTTTGATCTCCTTCGGGACTCCGATGATCATGTCGTGGATCGCCTCGGTTACGCCGGCCCGAGTCTCAGCTCGAGCTGTCGGTCGGGGTGAAAGAAGTCTCCCGCCACCCGTCGGATATCGGCCGACGTCACGTCGTCGATCCGCTCGAGCAGGTCGTTCAGCCCGAGGAAGGGCTCGTCGTGCAATGCGAAAGACGCGAGGCGGTGCAGGCGCGCGCCGGTCGACTCGAGCGAGATCATGACTTGGCCTTTCACCTGTCGCTTAATCTGGTCGAGCTCCCAATCCGCCAGCCCGTCGGCCGCCACGCGCTCGAGTTCGGTCCTCACCGCGTCGGCGGCCTTTTGAGCCGTCCCGGGCCTCGTGCCCACGTAGACGCCCGACACACCGGACACACCATAGAACGACTGGTACGTATAAACCGCGTAGCATAGGCCGAGTTCTTCTCGAACCCTTTGAAACAGACGTGAACTCATGCCCGACCCGAGCGCCGAGGACAGCAGAATCAGCGGGTAGCGGTCAGGATGAGAGTGCCCCGGCACGTCGGTCCCGAACACGATGTGGGTCTGTGCCGACGCTCGCGACCGCTGCTCCATACCAGACCGCGTCTGCGGAGTCGGCTCAGTCACGCCCGAACGCTTCCCGGGCTTCACACTCTCGAAGAGTTCGTCGACCCGTCGCACGAAGTCGTCGTGCTCGACGTTGCCCGCGCCGGCTACGACGAGGTTGGCTGCCGTGTACCTGTCCTGATGCAGATCACGCAAGCGCTGTGCGCTCATGCCCCCGACGGTTTCACTCGTGCCGAGGATGGACCGGCCATACGGATGGCCATTCCACAGCCTCTCACAGTGCAACTCGAATACGAGATCGTCGGGCGTGTCCTCGACCTGCGCGATCTCTTCGAGCACCACCTCGCGCTCGAGGCTCAGGTCCGATTCGTCCAGCCGTGGGCGAATCACCAGGTCGGAGAGCACATCGAGGGCCTCAGGCACGTGCTCGTCCAACACCCGCGCCTGATAGCTGGTTTGCTCACGGCTCGTATATGCATCGAGCGAACCGCCCAGGCCTTCGAGGGCAACGGCGATCTCGACGCTGGTGCGCCGGTCCGTGCCCTTGAAGACCATGTGCTCCAGCATATGGCTGACGCCCGAGTCGTCCTCAGCCTCGTGGACCGAGCCCTGCCGGACCCAGACGCCAACCGCGGCGGACCGCACGCCCGGAATGTGCTCGCTGAGCACTTCGATGCCGCTAGCGAGCACCGACCGTGACATCGCGTCCTGGTCCGGCTCAGGGCTCCTAATGCGAATCACTTCACCACCGTTGGCTCGCTACTCGGCAGCACCGTCCGTAGACGCCGCCGCCTCTTCAGCCAGAGCCGCCTTCCGCGACAGTCTCAGGCGTCCTTTTTCGTCGATCGACAGCAGCTTCACCTTGGTGATGTCGCCCTTTTTGAGGACATCCTCGGTCCTCTCCGTTCGCGCTTCCTGCAGCTCGGAGATGTGGCACAGGCCTTCCGTGCCAGGCATGATCTCGATGAAGGCCCCGAAGGTCGTCACGTTCTTGACCGGACCCTCGTAGATGCGGCCCACCTCGGGATCCTTCACGATCGCTTCGATCATCTCTCGCGCCCTCAGGCCTG